>NZ_JBKGUA010000069.1:0-25792 GCF_046543485.1 Paraburkholderia sp. EG304
TAACAATGGGCATGGATTTCCCCTCCTGTGGGTATTGATGAAGGCTCAGACCTCATCATGGCACTTTGATGCCGAACCGCGGCTTCCGCCGCAGCCTCGGGACGGGGAAGTCCCTTACATTCGAATAGGGACCGTAATAGACGCAGCCACACAGCGCAAATACGCCCGCCACGCCAGTGCATAGACCAACGATTCCACAACGCATGATCGCTCCCCCTCTCCGGGCGCAGCGCAGCCGTCTCGACACGGCATGGTTTTATTCTAGTCGTCGAATCTTGCATCAGGTACGCGCCTTGCGGAGTGCAGATATTCCGTGGAAATCAGGAGTTTCGACATGGACCTGCCCGATCCTCTCGACCCGAACGCCCCCTCGACTCCCGCACAGCCGGCCGCCGGCGCACGCATCGCCGGCGGTGGCGTTGGCGATGGTCCCGGACCCGAGGTTATGGCCGCCGCCACGCTCGACGGCAACAAGGTAATGTCTTCCGATGGCCAGGACCTCGGCAAGATTTCCGACATCATGCTGGACGTGCGCAGCGGCCGCATCGCGTATGCGGTGCTGACGGAGGGCGCGATTCTCGGCATCGGCGGCACCTTGCACGCAATTCCGTGGCGCGCGCTGACGCTCGACACGAACCGCAAGTGCTTCCGCCTGGACGCCACGGCCGAGCAGGTGAAAAGCTCGCCGGGCTTCGACAAGGACCACTGGCCGGCGATGGCCGATCGCGCATGGGGCGCGTCGGTGCACCAGTTCTATCATCGCGAACCGTACTGGGAAGCCACGCGCGGTGTCGTCGAAAGCGATCCCGCCGTACGTATCGATCCGACCACCGGGATCTGAAGGCCCTCGTTCCGGCGCTCCAGCACCGCTATCTCAAGCGCGCCCGCCGTCTTGCGACGAGCACACGAGGCGTGGCGCGCGGCAAAGGAGAAACGTCGATGATCCGACGCGCACTAATCAATCGAAAGAACATATCCTTCGTCGCGTGGGTGGCAATCGGCACGGGTTCGGTATTTCTCAGCCTTGCGCTTCCGCTGCCCGCGCTGGGCGCATTCGTGGTCGGCGCTTGTTGCGCGTATGCGGGGCGTACCGGGCGGCGGCAGGGCGCGAACCCGGTCGTCGGTTTGCTGGAGCGCAAGCAACCAGAGGTCGTCGACGACGTGAATCAGCAAGCACCGGCAACGAATTCGACGCACGAGGCGAGCGAGACGGAAGACGAAGCGGCGACGCGTTGAAGTGCCGCATTCGCACGCTCGCCGCCGGGCGGCCACTCACACACATCAAAACCGATAAACACGCTCGGCGTTGTCATGAAACAGCGCACGCTGCCCTCGCGCTGAAAAGTCCTTCGTAATCGCCTTGAACGCGTTGAAGACCGCGTCGTAACTGCTGAACAGCTTGTCGACCGGGAAGTCGCTCGCGAAGATGCAACGCTCGACGCCGAACGCCTCGATCGCGTGCAGCACGTACGGGCGAATGCTGTCGACAGCGCTTTCGCACCCAACGACGCCGGCGCGAAATTGGGGCGAAGGCGCACGAATCAAACAGGCAAAAAACGGCGAAGGAAAAACGGATAATGCATGGCAGTCTGTCTCTTGCGCAGTGGTGCACTGCGCCATATCGGTATCGGTGCGGCTTACGGACAGAATGGCAGTGCGCATCACTCGCGACCAAGGCGGCTCCATCCAACTGCAACTGCAACTGAAAGAAATTTGACTATGCGCATCCCGCCGCTGAAGGCGATCATCGCGTTCGAAAGCGTTGCCCGCACGAAAAGCGTGAACCGCGCGGCCGACGAACTTGGCCTGACCGCGTCGGCGGTGAGCCATCAACTGAGCAACCTCGAATCGATCATCGGGCAGGCGCTGTTCCAGCGCTCTGGCCGCGGCCTCGTGCTGACGCCGACCGGCGAGCGTTATCTGGCCGACGTGACGGGTTCGCTCGCGGACCTGAGCCGCGCGACCGAACGCGCGTCGAGCCGTACCGACGTCGAGATCCTGCGCGTGCATTCGAGCCCGAGCTTCGGCCTGATGTGGCTGCTGCCGCGGCTGTCGTCGTTCCAGGAAGCGAACGACGACATCCAGCTGAACGTCGCCTGCTCATACGAAAACGTGTCGTTCTCGAATGGCTTCTACGACATCGACGTGCGCCACGGCTACGGCAACTGGACCAATGTCGAAGTCAAAACGGTGCGCGGCGAGTTCATCGCGCCGCTCGCGTCGCCGAAGTACCTCGCGCAACATCCGGTGAAGACGCCGGAAGACCTGCTGTCGCATCGGCTGATTTATTCGGAGTCGCCGCTCGTGCAGTGGAAACAGTGGTTCGGCAGGACCGGTGTCTCCGCCGCGCACAAGACCTTCGACTTCTCGTTCGACCGCTCGTACATGTCGCTCGAAACCGCGGCGCTCGGGCTCGGCATCGCGCTCGAAAGCATGATGCTCGCATCGGTGAAGATACGCGAAGGCCTGCTCGTGCCCGTGTTCGACGCCAGCTTCGCGGTCGAAGTCGGTGCCCATCATCTCGTCTATCCGACGCAGAACGCGGACCTGCCGCGCGTCGAGCGCTTCCTTGCGTGGATCGAGCGCGAAGCGGCCGCCGACTTGCGGGGCTGAATCCGGGCTTTCGTTTGCGTCCGTCTGCACGCCTGGCATAGCGCCGGGCGTGCGCTCCCTCCGTCATCTGAATTTTTCTCAGCTATTGCTGAACGTTTCCGCGTTGATCCGGGCGCCTCGCGAGCCGACACTCTGGGCACCAGTCAACACACAGGAGACAAACCATGTTGCTCGAGAACCGGACCATCATCGTGACGGGTGCGGCGTCGCCGCGAGGCATCGGCAAGGCCACGGCCCGCGCGCTGGCCGCGCAAGGCGCACGCGTCGTGATCCTCGATCTGCGCCGCGAAGATGCGCAAAGCGCGGCCGCCGATCTCGGTGCGAAGCATCTCGGCCTGGCATGCGACGTAACCGACAAGGACGCCTGCATCGCGGCCGCGCGCGAGACGCTGCAGCGCTTCGGGCGCATCGACGGTCTCGTCAACAACGCGGGGATCACGCAGCCGGTGCGCACGCTCGAGATCGGCGGCAAGGACTTCGACGCGATCGTCGACGTCAATCTGCGCGGCACGCTGTACATGTCGCAAGCGGTGCTTCCGGCGATGAAGGAGCAAAACGGCGGCAGCATCGTCTGCATGTCCTCGGTCTCGGCGCAGCGCGGCGGCGGCATCTTCGGCGGGCCGCACTACAGCGCCGCGAAAGCGGGCGTGCTCGGTCTCGCCAAGGCGATGGCGCGTGAATTCGGCGCGAACCAGATCCGCGTGAACTCCATCACGCCGGGCCTCATCCATACGGATATCACCGGCGACAAACTGACGCCCGCGATGCGCGAGGACATCATCAAAGGCATTCCGCTCGGCCGGCTCGGTGACGCCGCGGACGTCGCGAACGCGTGCCTTTTTCTGCTGAGCGACCTGTCGAGCTACCTGACGGGGATCACGCTCGACGTCAACGGCGGCATGCTGATTCACTGAAACACCGCGCGCCGCCAGACGGCGCAAGCAACGCACCCGGAACACTATCCGGGGCACGTGGCCGCGGGCACGCGCAGCAGCGCCTGCCGTGGCGCACACAGGAGACATCGATGAAAGCGAAATACACCGCGACCGTTGCAGGCGACGTGATACCGCGAAACGACGAACTCACGTTCGAAGCGCGGACCTATGCGAAAGTCGCCCGGCGGCTGATTCCATTCCTGATGCTGTGCTATCTCGGCGCGTATCTGGATCGCGTGAACGTCGGCTTCGCGAAGCTGCAGATGCTCAACGATCTGCAATTCAGCGAAACGGTGTATGGGATGGGCGCCGGCATCTTCTTTCTCGGCTACTTCCTGTTCGAGGTGCCGAGCAACGTCATCCTTCATCGCGTCGGCGCCCGCCGCTGGCTTGCGCGAATCATGCTGACGTGGGCCGTCATCTCCGCGAGCTTCGTGTTCGTCAGAACACCTACCGCGTTCTATGTGCTGCGGTTTCTGCTCGGCGTAGCCGAGGCCGGCTTTGCGCCCGGCGTGATCCTTTACCTGACCTACTGGTTCCCGGCGGAGCGCCGCGCCAAAGCGTTGTCGCTGTTCTTCATGGCGATTCCGCTCGCGGGCATCATCGGTGGACCGCTGTCCGGCGCGATCATGCATTCGCTGCACGGCGCGTTGTCGATGTCGGGCTGGAAATGGCTGTTCCTGCTCGAAGCGCTGCCATCGCTCGTGCTCGGCATCGCGATTCTGCTGTATCTCGACGACGGCATCGCCAAAGCGAAGTGGTTGAACGACGCGGAGAAAACGCTGCTCACACGCAACGTCGCGAACGATGCGCAACACACGGTCACCCACGTGTCGATTCGCGACTTCATCGGCGACCGGCGCTTGTGGCTGATGGCGGCGATCTACTTCTGCGTGGTGCTGGGCCAGTACGGCCTGACCTTCTGGCTGCCCACGATCATCCGCAAGGCCGGCGTCGCCGATCCGTTGTGGGTCGGCCTGTTCACCGCGATTCCGTATCTGTGCGCGATCGTCGCGTTGCCGCTGATCGGCATGAGCGCGGACCGTCGCCGCGAGCGTCGCTTTCACCTGGCGATTCCGATGCTGGTCGCCGCCGCTGGCTTCGCGACCTTGCCGCTGCTTGGCAGCGTCGGCGCGTCGATCGTGTGCCTGAGCGTTGCGTCGGCAGGCATTCTCGCTTCGTCGTCGCAGTTCTGGTCGCTGCCGACCGCGCTGCTCGGCGGCATGTCCGCGGCGGCCGGTATCGCCGCGGTGAACTGCTTCGCAAATCTGGCGGGCTTCTTCTCTCCGGCGATCGTCGGCTGGCTCAACGATCTCACCGGCAAGTCCACCGCCGGGCTGATCTTCATTTCCGCCGCGGTGACGCTGGGCGCCTTGCTGGTCTTTCTGGTGCCCGCGCGATCCGTGAACCGATGAACCTCTCTCTCGACCTGCTACAGGAGTTACCGATGGACACTGACACCATCACCGAGTCGGTCACGCTCGCCGAGCGTGCGTACCGCATCCGCCGCAACGCGTTGCTGATGGGCGAAGTACAGGGCCAAGGCTATGTCGGCCAGGCGCTCGACATCGCCGACGTGCTGGCCGTCGCCTACTTCGGCGCGATGCGTTACCGCGCCGAAGACCCCGAGTGGGAAGGCCGCGACCGCTTCCTGCTGTCGAATGGCCACTACGCGATTGCTCTGTACGCGGCGCTGTTCGAAGCCGGCATCCTGCCCGCCGATGAACTCGAAACCTACGGCAGCGACGACAGCCGCCTGCCGATGTCCGGCATGGCGAGCTACACGCCGGGCATGGAGATGTCGGGCGGGTCGCTCGGCCAGGGGCTGACGATCGCCGTCGGCCGCTGCCTCGGTTTGAAGCGCAAAGCGTCTGACTCCTTCGTCTACACGCTGTTCTCCGACGGCGAACTCGACGAAGGCGCGGTCTGGGAAGGCCTGATGTCGGCCGCGCACTGGAAGCTCGACAACCTGATCGCGATCGTCGACGTGAACAACCAGCAGGCCGATGGTCCGTCGACGCAGATCATGGCGTTCGAGCCGCTCGTCGACAAGCTCGAAGCGTTCGGCTGGTACACGCAGCGCGTGGACGGCAACGACATCGACGCGGTGAAGCGCGCCTTCGATAACGCGCGGCATCACGGCAAACCGCAACCGCGCATCATCGTCTGCGATACGCAGATGGGCTGCGGCGTGCCGTTCCTCGAAGCACGCGAGAAGAATCACTTCATCCGCGTCGATGCACACGAATGGCAACTCGCGCTCGAAGCGCTCGAAGCCGGGAGACAAGCATGAGTACCGTTGCAAATAAACCGCGCCTGAAGACCTCGGCGATGATCGCGTCGATTGCGGCCGAAGGACAGGTCACGCGTTCCGCGCCGTTCGGTCATGCGCTGGTCGAACTGGCTCGCACGAAGGCGAACGTGATCGGCATGACGGCCGACCTCGGCAAGTACACCGACCTGCATATCTTCGCGAAGGAATTTCCGGACCGCTACTACCAGATGGGCATGGCCGAGCAACTGCTGATGGGCGC
The DNA here is from genome assembly GCF_046543485.1 of Paraburkholderia sp. EG304. Classification (NCBI taxonomy): domain Bacteria; kingdom Pseudomonadati; phylum Pseudomonadota; class Betaproteobacteria; order Burkholderiales; family Burkholderiaceae; genus Paraburkholderia; species Paraburkholderia sp. EG304. The sequence goes on from NZ_JBKGUA010000069.1 coordinate 6,083, forward strand.
GGCCGCCGGCTTCGCGCACGAAGGCGCGCAGCCGTTCGTCACGACCTACGCGGTGTTCGGAACGCGCCGCGCGTACGACTTCATTCATCAAACGATCGCCGAAGACAACCTCGACGTGAAGATCGTCTGTGCGTTGCCGGGCCTGACGACCGGCTACGGTCCGAGTCACCAGGCGGCCGAAGATCTCGCGCTGATGCGCGCGATGCCGAACATGACGGTGATCGATCCCTGCGACGCGCTCGATATCGAGCAGATGGTGCCGGCCATTGCCGCACACAAAGGGCCGGTCTATGCGCGCCTGTTGCGCGGCAACGTGCCCGCGGTGCTCGACGAATACGGCTATCGCTTCGAACTGGGCAAGGCGAAGCTGCTGCGCGACGGCAATGACGTGCTGCTGATCTCGTCGGGGATCATGACGATGCGCTCGCTCGAAGTCGCGAAGGCACTGGAGGCAGACAACGTCGGCGTGGCGGTGCTGCACGTGCCGACCATCAAGCCGCTCGACACCGCGACGATCCTGCGCGAAGCGAAGCGCACGGGCCGCATGGTGATCGTCGCTGAGAACCATACGGTGATCGGCGGGCTCGGCGAAGCCGTAGCGCGCACGCTGCTCAGCGCTGGCGTTACGCCGCCGTTCCGGCAAATCGCGTTGCCCGACGAGTTCCTCGCTGCCGGTGCGCTGCCGACGCTGCACGATCGCTATGGCATCTCGACTAACGCGATGGCTACGTCGATCAAAACGTGGCTCGGTTGACGACGCACATTGTCATGCCACCGCGCGGGCCTCGTCGGCTTTACACCCCGATGGTCCGCGTCGTCTTCAGCGCGATCCATGTCATGCCTTCACGCAGTCCTTCGAGTACCGCTTCTCTTTCCACGGCGAACACCTGCGATTGCTGAAAGGTGCGTTCGAAGTCACCTTCGGGCGACACATGCTTGACATGGATCGTCGCCTGAAATCCGCCTTCTTGCGCCTCCTCCGTATGGACACTCACGGACCAGGTTCCTTGCTGCGCGTTTGCTGATATGGTCATTGGATGCTCCTCGGTTTGTCGCGTGCGGCTGCCACCGTCAGCGTAAGGCCGTGCAACGCCAGTCTCGTTGATCCAGGTCAAGTGTCGACGCGAACCGTGAGTCACGCTCGACGCCGATCGCTCGCCCGATGCCTTCAGCTTCGCTTCAGATTCGCGCGAGCGCGTGAAAACCCTGCCGGGAAAACGCGCAACGACCCGTGCATGCGACATGCTACCGGCGCAGCGATGCACCGCGCGCGCATCGATTTCGCGCCCATCGCCCCGAGGTTTCGCGGTAAGCTTTTGCGACGTACCCGCGCCACGAGTTCGTGCCGGCGCGGCAACGCTGCCCTCATGATCGACGAACGCCGGGGTTCATCATGTGGTACGCCTTTATCGATGCACAACAACGCCTCGCTCGCGCGATGGTCGGGGGAGTTCTAACCGATTCGGGGTCGATGCAGAGCGCGCAAACGGGCTGGCTCAGCCCGAATCATGCGACCGACGCGTTCAGCCACTGGCTGCTGCGGTCCACCTGCGCTTTCGGGCGAACACCGCCATTCGCGATCCACTCGGTTGCCGTCGACGGTAGCCGCGTGAGCGTCGACGAAAGCGTCGTCGCCTCGTTGCCGCTCGGCGCGCTGCTCAGGTTCAAGCGCAACCTGCCCGCACCACTTACCCACACAGAACCACCCGTGCTGTTGTGCGCGCCACTCGCCGGACATCACTCGGTGATGCTGCGCGAGACCGTAGAGACACTGCTGGAACAACGTGACGTCTTCGTGACCGATTGGGCCGATGCGCGCGACGTACCGCTCGAGGCGGGCCCGCTATCGCTCGACGACTACGTGCAGGCGCTCGATAGCTTCATCGCCACCGCCCGCGCGTTCGGGTCGCCGGTTCATGTGCTCGCGATCTGTCAGGCGAGCGTGCCCGTGCTCGGCGCCGCGGCGCTGCTCGCCATGGACGAGGCCGCGCCAATTGCGAGCATCTCGCTGCTGGGTGGCCCGATCGATACGCGTTTGAACCCGACCGTCACCGACCGCTTCGCGAGTTCGCATACCCTCGAGTGGTTCCACGATCATGCGATCGATATCGTTCCACCGCCCTATCGCGGCGCGGGACGTCTCGTGTATCCGGGATTCATCCAGCAGGCCGCGATTTTTGCCGCGCATCCGGAGCGGCAGTTGCGGCTCGAAGCGGACTACTGGTCCCGATGGCTCGCCGGCGACATGCCCGGTGCGCAGCGGGCGCTGCGCTCGGCAAACGAGTATGCGGCGGTCCTCGATATGACGGAGTGCTACTTCCTCGACATGCTTCGCGTAGTGTTTCACGAACATCTGTTGCCGCGCGATCTGTGGTCGGTCGCCGGGCGCCGGGTGCGAATCGCCGCGCTGCGCGATACCCCGCTGTGCACGATCGAGGGCGACAGCGACGAGATCACCGGCGCGGGGCAAACCCATTGCGCGCATGCGCTGTGCGATACATCGCCGATGCGGACCGCGCGGCAGCTCACCATCGAGCAGTGCAATCACTACGATCTGTTCATCGGCCCGCGTTGGCGCGACGCGGTTTATCCCGGCCTCTGCGAATTCTGGCGCGATGTCGAACACGCCGCGTCGGAGGTTTGCCAGCCGCGCCGCGTGGCCAGAAGTTCGGCAAACCGCAGATCGGCTTGAGGTAGCCGCGAAAACGCCGGCAGTCCGCGCGTCGCGTCACGACGCAAGCTCGCTCAGTTCCCGCGCTCCGTGCCGATTGCGGCTTCGAGGGCCAGTTCCGCCACATCGAACGCGCGGCGGATCGCCGCTTTCGCGTCGTCGTCAGCGCAGTGCGCGATGGGCCTGAGTTCGCGCGCGGGCGTGACGAGATCGAGCCGCACGTCATACAGCGGACGCGACGACCCCGGACGCAACGCCTCGATGGCGAGATGGCAGTGCGACACGAGCGCGCCAAACCGCGCGAGACGCACCAGCTGCGCACCTGCTTCGGCTTCGAGCGGAGCGGCACCCGCGAAGCCAAGGTAGACGATCTGCATGTCAATGCCCATCTTCGCCTCCCGTTGCGATCATTGATCGGACCTGGTTCCGATACACGCAGGTCCAGGCGCTCGTTATGGGCTTATCTTGTTCTTACCCCAGAGGCGGTCATTGACGTGGGTCAAGCGCGGTGAAGGCGCTCGCCCTCAATGCATATGCATGCCCCCATTGATCGCAATATCGGCACCGGTGATAAAAGCCGCGTCGTCGGAGCACAGAAACGCGATCAGCGCGGCCACCTCGTCCGGACGTCCGAGCCGGCCGACCGGAATCTGCGGCAGGATCTTCGTATCGAGAATCTCGCGCGGCACCGCTTCGACCATCGCGGTCGCGAGGTAACCGGGCGACACCGTGTTCACCGTGACGCCGTGCTTCGCGGTTTCGAGCGCAAGCGCCTTCGTAAATCCGTGCACGCCCGCTTTGGCCGACGAATAATTGGTTTGCCCGTAGGCGCCGCGCGAGCCGTTGACCGACCCCACGTTGACGATACGGCCGTGGCACCGCTCGAGCATGCCGGGCAACAGCGGCTTGGTCATGTTGAACAGGCCATCGAGATCGGTGCGCAGCACGGCGTCCCAGTGCTCCTTGCTCATCTTCGCGAAGCTCGTGTCCTGCGTGATGCCGGCGTTGTTGATCAGCACGTCGACCCTGCCCAGGTCGGTCAGCACGCGTTGCGCGCAGCGCGCGCAGGAATCGAAGTCGGCGATGTCGGCTTCGTATGCGTGAAAGTCGCGCCCCGTGTCGCGCTCGTGCTCAAGCCATGTCGGCACGTGATCGTTGTGCGTCGAGTGCGTCACCGCGACGGTCATACCCGCGTCATGAAGCGCCCGGCTGACCGCCGCGCCCAAACCGCCCATCCCGCCTGTCACCAATGCCACGCGATCCGTTCCCATCTGAACTCCTCCTTGCCGTGTCTGCCACTGACGGTGCGCGCGCCGGCTTTGCCGGCCCGCGCGGCTAAACGACGCCCGCGAACGGCAGCGCGTTCTGCGAGCCCCACCACCACGCGCTCAGGCCGCCCGCGAGCGGCGCGACGCCCGGCGCGATGCCGCACGCCGCCAGCCACCACGCATACCAGGCAGAGCAAGCGCGGTTGGCCTCGTCGAACCAGTCGGCCTCGTGCTGCACGGCGAAGGCGATCGACTCGCTCCAGTCGGCGATGCTCCACTGCGCGTACTCGCGCGCCGCGCGCTGCACGGTCTGATACGCCGACGCGTAATCGAACCAGCCTTCGGGCTGTACGAACGCCGTCGAGGTCCGGGGTAAAGCGCAGCGCCCGAGCGGCGCGTCGAATCCGGAAGCCATCATCGCTGCCCTCCAGAGCACAGCATAGGATTGCCAGGCGCGGTTGCAAACCGTCGATCGCGTCTGCCGCCGTATCGAGCGCGCGACGGCCCGCGCTTGATCTGCGTCAATCGCCCCGGCCGCCGGGCTCATAGACTCCATTTGACAGCGGGCGCAAGCCCGCTTGCGCCCGTTTCCCACGTTCTGTCACGGAGCTTTGGCGATGAGCTACAAAAGCATTCTCGTTCACCTCGATACGAGCGTTCGTGCACATCCGCGCCTCGAGATCGCATTGCAGCTCGCGCACCGCTTTCATGCGACGCTGACCGGCCTGTATTCGACGTACGTGCCGCCGCGGCACGCGTTCTTCGTGATGGCCGGCACCGCCGACTACTACGCGGAGCACGAGCGCCTGCGTCGCGAGCGTGCCAGCGCGCTGGAGCGGCTGTTCCGCGCGGAACTCGCGCGCGCGAACGTCGACGGCCACTGGATCGCCGCGAACGGCTACGCGAACGACGTCGTGCCGCCCTATGCGCGGGTCGCCGATCTCGTCGTGCTCGGCCAGACCGACCCGGCCGACCCCGAGGCGTTCGTCGCCGAACAGTTCGTCGAGCACATCGTGCTGTCGGCCGGGCGCCCGGTGTTGCTGGTGCCGTCGAGCGGCACCTTCGCGGCGCCGGGCCGCCACGCGCTGATCGCGTGGGACGGCAGCCGCGAAGCGACCCGCGCGATCCACGACGCGCTGCCGTTCCTCGCGCATGCGGCAAAAGTGACGCTGCTGACGGTGCATTCGTCCGCCGATCGTCCGCCGCAGGGCATGGCTGCGGGCGACGACATCGCCCTCACCGTCGCGCGTCACGGCGTGAAGATCGACGTGCGCGAGCTGAGCGTCGCGGACCGCACGCCGGTCGGCGACGCGCTGCTGTCGCAGGCGGCCGACCTCGGCTGCGACCTGATCGTGATGGGCGCCTACGCACATTCGCGCCTGCACGAAGTCGTGCTGGGCGGCGCGACTCGCACGATGCTCGAGTCGATGACCGTGCCGGTGCTGTTGTCGCACTGAAGTGCGCGCTTAAGGAGCCGCCATGTTTCACCGCCTACTCGTCGCGCTCGACGGCAGCGCCACCGCCTCGCGTGCGTTCGACGCCGCGCTGACCCTCGCCGCCGAATCGGGCGCCGAGCTGATGCCGCTGTACGTGATCGACGTACCCATCATCGCTTACGACGCGCCCGGCTTCGACCCTTCCACGATCGAGGACGCGTTCATCGAGGAAGGCAAGCGGATCACGGCCGACGCCCAGAGCCGGATGAGCGCGCGCGGGGTCACGGGCACGGCCCGCACCGTCGAAGCCTCGATCACCGGCGAAGACGTCGCGCATCGGATCGTCGAAACGGCGCGCGAATGGCACGCCGACGCGATCGTGATGGGCACGCATGGCCGCCGCGGGTTTCAACGGCTGATGCTCGGCAGCGTCGCCGAGCGCGTGCTGCGCCGCGCCTGTTGCCCGGTGCTAATGATTCCCGCCCAGGCGAGCAGCGCGACGCGCGGTTAGTCAGCCCCGCGAGCGCCGACAGCGGACTCACCTGAGCGGACTCACCTGAGCCGCTAGAAACTGGCTGCTGCGCGGCGCGGCGCTTCAGGGCCGCGGGTGGCCTTGTTCGTCATGCCGCACGATCAGCACCGGTATGTCGGTCGCCCGTACCAGCGACTCCGCGACGCTGCCGAGCAGAAAGCGCTGCACGCCATGGCGGCCATGCGTGCCCATCACGATCAGATCGGCCTGGATTTCGTCGGCGACGCGCGCGAGTACCGCCGACACGTTTTCAGCGTAAGCGTCGATCACCCGCACGCCGCCCGGCACCTGCGCCTCGCGCAACAGCTCGCGCGGCCCATCGAGCGCGCGGCTGGCGAAATCTTGCGCCGCGCTCGCCGGCTCCGGCTCGAAAGCCACGTCGGCATTGTTCGACCACTTGCCGTGCCCCACCACGCAGCAGGCTTCGAGCGTGGCGCCCGTCAGCTTCGCGAGCTTCAGCGCCTCGGCGAAGGCGCGCTGCGCGCTGGGACTGTCGTCGAGTGCAACCAGAATTCGTGCATACATGTCGGACTCCCTGTGAAAGCGCTGGCATGACCCGAAGTGGCGCCGTCGCGCGTTTGCACCGACAGTGTGAAGCGCGCGCCGCCACGCGGCTTGACGCAGGTCAACGGGCCGCCGCTCGGCGTCGCCGCCGCTGGACGGCATCGCCAGCAAGCCACTAGGAATATTCCTACAACCACTGCCTGAACTCCTAGCACCGCTTAAAGCGCCGCCGATATATTTCCAAGGTTAGGTCGCCAATACTGGTCGGTATGGACAGCCCCCCGTCAGCCACCTTATCGAGAGTTTTTCTCGTCGACGATGCGACCGAGGTCCGGCGCCGGCTTGCTTGCCTGATCGCGCTGATTCCCGGCATCGAAATCGCCGGCGAGTCCGCGGGCGTCGAGCACGCGTTCGACGACATCGTCGCGAGTCGCGCCGATGTCGCGGTGCTGGACCCGTGTTTCTCGGGCAAGACCGACCTGCTGCTGCTCGCTGCGCTGTCGCGGGCGCGGCCGTCCATCGTCAGCATCGTGCTGACCAATCATGACGCGACGGCGTTTCGCCGCGCGTGCGAAGCGGCGGGCGCCGACTTCTTCTTCGACAAGACCTCGGAGTTCGAGCTCGCCTGCCGCGCCATCGAAGCGATTGCCTATGCGCGCCGTGCGCATCGGGTCTGACCGCCAGGAGCCGATCATGCAAGTTGCCGCAGTCCGTGAACCCCGCCACGACGCGCCTCGCACCTCGCACGTCGTACCGATCCACGTCGCGCCCAGCACCGCGGCGGCACGCCACGCCGTCACGCGCTGCTCCACCTGCGCGATGCGCGCGATCTGCATGCCGCCCGAGCTGACGCCGGACGAACTGAGCCGGCTCGACGCGTTGATCTGCTCGACGCGCTCGATCAAACGCGGCGACGCGCTGTATCGCGCGGGCGACGAGTTTCAAAGCATCTACGCGATACGCGCCGGCTCATTCAAAACCGTGGTCATGCATCGCGACGGCCGCGAGCATGTGACCGGCTTCCAGATTGCGGGCGACTCGCTTGGCCTCGACGGCATCGGCGAGGGCAAGCAGAATTGCGATGCGATCGCGCTCGAAGATAGCGTCGTGTGCATCATTCCGTTCGCGCAGCTAGAGGCGATCTGTCGCGAGATCAAACCGATGCAGCATCACATCTATCAGATGATGAGCGGCGAGATCGTGCGCGAATCGAGCCAGATGATGCTGCTCGGGACGATGACCGCCGAGCAGCGCGTCGCGACGTTCCTGCTGAATCTGTCGAAGCGCTTCAAGGCGCGCGGCTTTTCGGCCGCGGAGTTTCATCTGCGCATGACGCGCGAGGAAATCGGCTGCTTTCTGGGCATGAAGCTCGAAACGGTGAGCCGGATGTTCTCGAAGTTCCAGCGCGAACGCCTCGTCAAGGCGAACGGCAAAACGATCCGCATCGAAGACCCGGAACGACTGGCTCGGGTTTGAGCGTCGGCGCGGCGCTCGCCTCACGTTCGTTCGCGGGACATGCCGGGTGGAACCGGCGCTCCTGAACTGATATAACTCAGTGCGTTGCGGTACGCGACCTTGCGTGGCCGCCCGGAGGAGCGATGGGTCTATCGAGCGGCGAGTCTTCCTGCTTCACCAGTGTTGCGTCCGGGTCGGACGTGTCCGTCGAGGATCGCTATTTCATGTTGGTCGAAGCGGTACAGGACTACGCGATCTTCATGCTCGACCCCGCCGGCCGCGTAACCAGCTGGAATCCCGGCGCACAGCGCATCAAGGGCTACACGCCCGAAGAAATCGTCGGCCAGCATTTCTCGAAGTTCTATACCCCGGAAGACATCGCGGCCGGCAAGCCCGCTCGCGAACTGGAAACCGCCGCAACCGTCGGCCGCGCCGAGGACGAAGGGTGGCGTGTGCGTCGCGACGGTTCGCGTTTCTGGGCCAACGTGGTCGTTTCCGCCGTGCACGATGCGTCGGGCGCGCTGCTCGGCTTTGCCAAGGTCACCCGCGATCTGACCGAGCGTATGCGTCTCGCGGAACTCGAACGCGCGAGTCAGGTATCCACGCACACGCAGATCGCCCGTGAAAACGAGCAGAAACGTATTGCACGCGAACTGCACGACGATCTCGGCCAACGGCTGACGGCGCTGAAAATGAGCGTCGCGCTGCTCGAAGCGAAGCTGAATCAGCAAGCCGACACCGAGCCGCTTGCGGCGCAAACGCATGAGCTGCAAAAGCAGATCGACTGGATGGCCGCTTCGCTGCGGCGCATCGCCGCCGATCTGCGCCCTCCGCTGCTCGACGACCTCGGACTCGCCGCCGCGCTCGACTGGTTGGCCGAAGACTTCACGAAACGCTACAACGTGCGCTCGAGCGTGCATCTCGAACCGGCCGAGCCGGTATGCGGCGAATTCGCGGCAACGGCGCTGTTTCGCATCGTTCAGGAGGCGTTGACGAACGTCGCGCGGCACGCCAAGGCGAGGCGCGTACGCATCGACATGATCTGCGCGGGCCCGACCGTATCGCTCGATATCGACGATGACGGCGTGGGTGTCGCGCTGGATCAGTCGCAGGGAACAACTTCATTCGGGCTGCTTGGCATCCGCGAACGGGTGCGGCAGTTGCGCGGCAACGTGTCGTTCACCAGCTCGCCCGGCCACGGTTTCAGGATCTCGATCCAGCTACCAGCCGACGCGCTCGTGTAGTGCTCACACGCCGCCGCGCGCCGCTACCGGGGATTACTCCTCGGGCGCTTCCTCGCCGATCTGCTCGCGCATCAGCAACACCGGACAGGTCGAGAAACGCAGCACCCGCTCCGCCACGCTGCCGATCACGAGGCGCCGCACGCCGCGCCGCCCATGCGTGCCGAGCACGAGCAGATCAGCGTGGACCTGCTCGCCGTGGCGCAACACGATCGTGGCGACGTCGTCGGACAGGCTCTCCGACTCGATCATCGCGGGCCGGCAACGCACATCGGCGGCGGCGCAGGCCTGCTCGGCCTCCTCGAGCACCGAGTGGCCGTCCTGGCGCAATGCTTCGACTAGCGCGAGCGGGTCGTAATAGCCGGCATAGGAAAAGATCGGCGTCTTGTCGACTACATAAACCGGATGCACGACGGCCTTCGTCAACGCGGCGAGATTCACCGCTTCTTTCAGCGCGCGTTTCGAGAAAGTGCTGCCGTCTAGCGCGACGAGGATATGTTGGTACATGCCGATTCTCCACTGAGGTTGGATTTGTCAACGCGCGTGGCGCGCCCCTGCTACAGATAAAAAGGCCCGCCCGCACTGCCCGGATGCGGCTCCCGCCACTGGCCACGCAGCACCGCATCCGCCCGCAACGACGGCGCATCGCGCGGACACACGAGCACGGGACAAGCCGCGTCACGCAGCGTGCGCGACGTCACGTGTCCCGGCAATGGATGCGGCATGCCGCGCATGCCGTGCGAACCCATCACGATCAGGTCCGCGTGCCAGCGTTGCGCTTCGTCGAGAATCGCGGTCGACGCATCGCCGGAATCGTCGTTGAACTCGAGCAACGCGGTTTCCGCCGCGCGCCGGCTCTGTTCGAGCATCGCCGCACCGCGCCGCAATACATCGATTCGCTGCTGCAACACGACTTCGAACGGCAGCCATTCGCACCACGCAAAGCGGTCGTCGGCCGCGTAGACGACCTTGATGCACGAGTCGGGCGGCGCGACCGCGAGCGCGGTGCGCAGCGCGTCGAGCGCGGTGTCGCTGCCATCGATCGCGACCAGCACGCGGCTCACCACCGCGGCATCGCTCGCGTCGGTCGACCTCGCCGGCATATACAGCACCGGACGTCCGATCGACGCGACCAATTCCTCCGGATCGATACGGCCACCCCAGCGATGTTCGCGCGAATGCGCGGCCACCGCGACCAGATCCGCATCCCATTGCGCCGCCGTATGAGCGAGCGCTTCGGCCGCGCCCTGATGCAGCGCGGTCAGATCGACGATTTCGGCGTCGGTCGCCGCGACGACGCCGTGCAACGCGATCACCGCGTCGCGCAGCGCAGCCTGCGCACCGTGCAGCATCGCGCGATGCGTCTCGCACCAGTCCGGATAGCTGAGCATCAGCGTCGGATAAAGCGCGGCCGGATTGCAAACGATATTGACGAGACGAAAGCGCGCGTCCGCGGCGACGAACTGCTGGGCGATGCGCGTGGCGAGCGCCAGTCCGGCGCCGCCCGCGGACGCGATCATCACGCGGTGAAAGGAGTTGCGCTCGGCGGCAGTGTTCATCGGCTTTCCTCGGATCGTCGCGCCTCGGCCCGTGACGGGGCCCCAACGGTGCGCGCTTACATAATGAACGCCGGCGCGGCGGGCGGCTTGATCTGTATCAAGCGACCATGGCCCGTCAGCAAATCATCAGCGGATCGCGAGCACGGCCGCGCCGGTCAGCTTGCCGTGGCGCAGATCGTCGAGCGCGCGGTTCGCGTCGCGCAACGGGTAGGTGGTCGTCTCGATCGCTAGCCGGGTCTCCGCGGCGCTGCGCATGAACGCAAGCCCATCGTCGCGGGTCAGATTGGCGACCGATACGACGCGCCGCTCGCCCCACAGAAACGCGTACGGGAACGACGGGATGTCGCTCATATGAATGCCGCCGCACACCACCACGCCGCCCTTCGCGACCGCCTGCAGCGCCAGCGGCACCAGTGCGCCGACCGGCGCGAACAGCAGCGCGGCGTCGAGTTCGCTGGGCGGCGCCTCGTCGCTGCCGCCCGCCCATGCCGCGCCAAGGCGCAGCGCGAGTTGCTGGGCCGCGTGATCGCCGGGACGCGTGAACGCATAGACGGTGCGCTGCTGGTGACGCGCGACCTGCGCGACGAGATGCGCGGCCGCGCCGAAACCGTAGATGCCGATCCGTTCGGCGTCGCCCGCCATGCTCAACGTGCGGTAGCCGATCAGACCCGCGCACAGCAGCGGCGCGGCCTCGATATCGCCGTAGTGCGGCGGCAGATGAAAGCAATAGCGGCTATCGGCGACCGTGCGCTCGGCATAGCCGCCGTCGATCGTGTAGCCGGTGAAGCCAGCGTCTTCGCAGAGATTTTCGCGGGCGGACAGGCAGTAGCGGCAGTGCCCGCAGGTGCGCCCGACCCACGGCACGCCGACCCGCTCGCCCACCTTGAAACCGCTGACGCCCGCGCCCAATTCGGCCACCACGCCGACGATTTCGTGGCCTGGAATCACCGGCCGTTTCGGATGCTCGAGTTCGCGATCGACCAGATGCAGGTCCGTGCGGCACACGCCGCAGGCATGAACGTCGATCAGGATCTCGCCGGCGCCGGGCCGCGGATCCGGCACTTCCCGCTCGGTCAGCGTCGCCGAACTGCCGTCGAACACCATCGCTCGCATCGGGTTTCTCCTTCTGACGCTTCGGCGGCGGCCCGCTGACGTCATGCAGACCGCGAGGTGCGCGCCGTTTTCATCAGATCAGCATAGGCGCGCCATTGTGTCGCGCGATCGGCCGCTGCCCTGAACCATTTGATCGAGGTCAATAAGGGCCGTTTCGCCGTCCGTACACTGATCTTATTCCTGATAGGCGCAGGACGCGCACACGCTCGGGCAACGGGTACCTGGCCAATACGAACCAGTCATTTATATTGTGGAGACTTATCATGCGTTTGACCGTTCATCTTGACACGTTCGATCGTGTCAACCCGATGGCCTTCGCCATTCTCTGGCTCGACAAGGACACGCGGCAATGGTCGCGCGAAGGTCATTTCGCGCTCGACTTGCCCGAATGGGGCGCGTTGCATGTGGATTGCGGCAATACGCTGGTGTGCGCGCCGCATGGCACGGCGCCGGTCTGCGTGCTCGAGGGGCTCGATCTCAACCAGCTCGACGGGCCGTTCGAAGGCGAGATCGGCCGCGTGCAGTGGTGCGCGGACGGCGGCAGCAGCCTGATCAGCGGTCACTGGCGCGTGCAATGCATCGACGTCGAACAGACGGAACCGGAAAACAGCGTCTTCGCAACCGACGAAAACGCGTGAATGGGCGCGTCGTAACCGCCGAGGAGGCGATCGCCACGACTGCCGTCGCTGATCTCGAGCGCGTGCGGCCAGCGCACGCTTTGTGCTTCGTCCGCACGCCGTGGGCCTGTTTCACGCGACTGCCGCTCGATCAGCAATGGGGCGACGGCACCACCGCCGTACCACTCTGGACGTGACGAAAAGAGGCCTGGAGCTGCGTCAGGTTGTGAACATCGAGTTTCGCGTAGATTTTTCGCACGTGGTCGATCACAGTGCTTTCGCGAATACCCATCAGTTGCGCAATATCCCCATGCGAGCGTCGGAGCAACAGGTAAATGCAGAGTTGCCGCTGCCGTTCGCTCAAGCCAAGCTGAAATCCCCGCGTCTCGATTTCGAACGCGAGCGGAGGGAAATGCTCGGTGTAGATAGCGATACATGCGTGGTCCGCGTTCACTGCTGCGTGGTCGAAGCGATACGCTCTGAACGTAAATCGACCGGCGGCGTTGAACCGTTCGAGGACAGGTGGCGCTGCGGCGCAGCCTCGCCAGATTCCGTTGAAATTGGCGAGTAGCGGCGCTAGCCAACCCGGGAGCCGTGTGTGTTGCGCGTGGCTGACCGACTCTCCGCCTGCGAGCGCAAGCATCCGCATGCCGTCGTCGTTCTGCAACATGATCTTGCCCGTGTCGTCGGCCACGATAACCGACGAGCGGCCATCTTCCGTGTGATCGGGATGCCGGCCCTTGGGCGACGTGAGCGCATGCGCGATATGTGCCGACAAAGGTCGAATGTCGGCGAGGTCCCGTTCGGAAAACGGCCGGCCGCCGGGCATTCTCTTGAGCGTCACGCTGCCCCACCCGCGCTTCCCATCGAAGGCCGTCAGTTCCAGGCTGTGCCGGATGTGCATAGGGCGGTAGAGCTCGTTATACATCGTGCTGTTGAGCAATACCCCGTCGTGGCGTGCCGAGTTTTCGTATCCTCGTCCGCGCCGCATCGCAGTCGAAAAGCTAACCCCCATCGCGTCAACCTGCATTTCCGTATTGTGCACTTCGGACATGTAGAGCGGCATCATTGCGTAGATGGCCTCGTTCTGGCTGTACATGTCGCTAAGCGCATACTGCGCGTCCGCGTAGAAGAACATGCCCCAGTCCGCGCCGACCAGCGTACGAAGCGTTTCGACGACGTGCGGAATGACGATGTGCGGATCAGATCCAAGCTCTGTTCCTGACGGAGGCCGATCGTGCGCCGAACGTCGATGCGGACGTACTCGTTGAAACGTTCCAGCTCACGCGCCGCGAGGCGCAACTTGCAGTGTTGCTTGCCAACGGCTACTGCGTCGAAGAGGCGGCGACGAAGCTCGCAATCGCCTTAGGCACAGCGCGGGGATACCTGAAACAGATATTGGGCAAGACCTGCACACATAGACAGGCCGAGCTCGTCGCGCTGATCCTGCGCAGCAGCCTGCAAGCTTTCGAATCTGCCGATGGCCGCTAGAGTCGCGGCGGCAAGGCCGTCTCCGCCAGACCGGCAAGCGGGCGTTTTTCGCGCACGCGCTGACTCAGCATGCCGAGCACGAGTAGTGCTATCGGATAGAGGATCTTGTAGTTCGAATCCGCCATCAGGAAACCACAGGACAGAAATGCGAGCGGTGTCAGAAGCCATCGCTGTGCTCCGCGTTCGATCTTCCAGCAAGCGAAGATACATACCAGGTAGAGCACCAGAAAATTCTGGTTAGCAACGATCAATAGATCCGAGATCTGGATATGAAATGCCGTCACCCCTGCCAGTACGGCCGCAAAGCTTGCCGCCACCAACAGTACTGCGTTGCGAGGCGTTCCTTGCGCGTCCAGGTGCGCAAACACTCCGGGCAGCAGGCGGTTCCTGCTGGCGGCATAGAAAAGACGACTGGCAGCGAAGACCCACGCATTGGCTGTCGCCTGAATAATCACGACTGTCACCAGCGCGAATGCAGACTGCCAGCGCAAGGGAACGAGATGGGCAATCCCTTCCGCCGCGTTCACCGACGACTGGTTACTTGACGCACCGTTTACGGTGCCTGCCAGCAGGGAATACAACACCACTACGACGAGAAAGCTAGCCAGATAAACGAGCTTGATCGTTCGCTGCGGCTGCTGGAACTCCTCGAGACCGAACGAGACGTTCTCCCAGCCTACAAATGCCCAGAAAAGCAGAGCACTCACTCTCCAGACTTGCGATGGCTTGACGCCTGTCCAGTCGGGACGCGTCCACAACAGCATACCGGTGCGCAGGTCGGCGTGCCTCGTCACGCAAAGGGCGAGCACGGCAGCGACGATCAATGCGAGCGAGAGCTTATTGACGAGCGCAGCCTTGCGAATGCCGACCAGGTTGAACGTAATGGCGACCAGCAAGATCGAGATGCAGATGGGCACATGAGCACTCTTGCCGAGGCCAAAGGCAACGAGCGCATAGCTTGCCCCGATCATCGATTGGGCCGGCACGGTAAGCGGGAACGTGCCGCATAGAACGGCCGTGACGGCAGATTCGGCACGCCGCCCGAGCGCGGCTTCGGCGTAACGCGAAATGCCCGCGGCGGAAGCGTAGCGCGTGCCAAGGATTGCAAACACCCAAAGCAGCGGAAGGCAGGCGATCGCGCAGGCCAACCATCCGAATGCCGCGATTTGCGGTGAGCCGAGCTGCAGCGCAAGGCCCGGAAGACCAAACACGCCGGAGCCGACGACCATCCCGACAGCCAGCGCCGTGCCGCCGAACAGCGAAATCTGCCGACGCAATTCTGGCACTTCTTTCTCCTTCGCTGTTTCCTGTGCTGTGACTCGATGCAAGTCCAGTTCGATTGCGGTGACTAGCACGGTCGTATTCATGCTAGATGTCGCGCGAAGGCGAAACACCCCATGCGCAGGGGGCATCTGCGAGTCGGCCGCGAGCGAACGGAGCGTCAGTTGGCCGTACCGTCGCCACGCGCGAATCGGCTGGAGGCACAACGGAAGGTTCTCCTGGGCAGCACCCGGCGCGTCAGGCGGTCGTCAATGGCAGCGTCACACGGGCCTCCAGACCGCCAGAGCAGCGATTTTCGAGTTCGAGTTCGCCGTGCATGGCGAGCGTCAGGCGTCGCGCGATGGCGAGCCCGAGGCCGCAGCCGTGCGTCGAAGCCGCCGTTTCGGGCGCGCGGTACCACGGAGCGAACACCGTCTCCAGAAGGGCTGGAGCGATGCCCGGCCCGGAATCGACGACGGCGAGCACGAGGCGCTGCGCGTCCACACTCACACTGAGACGGACATCCACGCCATAGCGCAATGCGTTGTCCACGAGGTTCGCTAGCACGCGGCGCAACGCATGAGGACACGTCATCACGGGACGCCCTACGCGCCCCTCGAGTGCGATGGCGCGTCCGGCGTCGCGATAGTCGGCGATCAGCGCGCCAAGCAGGGCGTCCGCATCGACGGAACGCATGGGCTCCAGTGCACTGCATTGCATGCGCGCGCAGGAGAGACTGCCCTCCATCAATTCGGCCATCTCAGCCAGATCGCGGGCGAGCGCGTCGCGCACCGCACGGTCCTCCACAGGTTCGGAGCGCATGCACATGCGCGTGAGCGGCGTGCGCAGATCGTGCGCATAGGCGGCGAGCACATGGAGCAACTCCGCCTGCCGGCGAGCGCGATAGCGCGTACATACATTGAAAGCGCGAGCGAGACGGGCGATGGCCGGCGGTCCCATCCCTTCGGGTAAGACGTACTCCGTTGCGTCGCCAGGGTTCCGCGCGATCTCCGCCGTCATGCGCTGAACGCACACGCGCAGCTCCACGACTTTCAGAGCCGCAAGGGCCGCCGCGAGAACGGCAGGCAGCATGACTGGCGGACCGACGCGCACAAGCATTTCCCAGCTCGCCTCATGCGTAGCAAATGGAGCGTAAGCGCAGGCGGCCGCGAACAGCACCCACAATGCACGCGACCACGCGGCAAAGGACAGCCACGCGGACGTGCTCATGCATACGCCAAAGGTGTTGGGTGCGTCGATCGAGTGCGCGCTCATATCCGTTCTCCTGTACTGGCCGCTTCGTACCACTGCCGCACGCGCATTGACAGACAGCCAGCACCATGCCTCGCTCGGCATCGTCAGGATAGTGCCCACCAAGGGCGTCCACCAGCATATGAACGTATGGGTTCAACCTACATAGGTTCACGCCAACGTCACCCGTCACGAGCCTATACGGACGTATATGAAACCCATCCTTAAACATCTCCCTACCCAGTCCTCAATGGAATGGTTCTACCGCTTCGTTCTGGTTAATCTTCTCGCAGCGGTATTTAAAACGCATCTGCACGCGCTTATCACAGGTCATGGAAAAGCCCGATCACATCCTGGTTGTCGACGACGACCGCGGCATACGCGAGCTGGTTGCCGATTATCTCGAACGAAACGGCATGCGCGTTTCGGGCGCGGCCAATGGACGGGAAATGCACGAGATTATCGGCAAGCAGGCACCCGACCTGATTCTGCTCGATCTGATTCTGCCCGGAGAAGACGGCCTCGCGCTTTATCGCACGTTGCGTGAGAACCGCCATCGTGCGGTGCCCGTTCTGATGCTGACGGCGAACAGCGACGTCACCGACCGCATCATCGGGCTCGAAATGGGCGCGGACGACTATATGTCAAAGCCGTTCCAGGCCCGCGAGCTTCTCGCACGGATAAGGGCGGTATTGCGCCGCACGCGCATGCTGCCGCCGGACGTGCAGCCAGTGGACGACACAGCCGTTCTCGGCTTCGGAGAGTGGCGCCTCGACACTACCGCGCGTCATCTGCTCGAATCCAATGGCAACGTCGTGACGCTCAGCGGCGCCGAATACCGACTACTGCGCGTGTTTCTCGACCATGCGCAACGCGTGCTGACGCGCGATCAGTTGCTCAACCTGACGCAGCGCCGCAACGCCGATCCATTCGACCGCTCGATCGATCTGCTGGTAAGCCGGCTCCGGCAAAAATTGAATGACACCGCACGCGCTGCCCGCTACATCAAGACGCTGCGCAACGAGGGCTACATCTTTTCGGCGCCGGTCACGCTTCATCGTGAAACTCGCGAAACCGTTCAGTACGCAGGGGCGCAGGTTAAGAGCGAAGCGCTCCGACAGCAGCGAAGTTTCTTTGGTGTCGCACGATTTTTGTAGCGATGCGTACCGACCGCGCCGGAGGATACAACGGCCTACCTATCACCCGCACGCGGAAACAAGCCCGATACGTGCGAGGCCTCTAATGACTCCACGCAACGGCGATTCACCCGCTCGGCCAACGAAACCTGCTGACATGGAAGCCTCGAATATGAAAGCCATCGTAATGGAGGACCCGGGCGGCCCTGATGCATTGCGGGCGCCATCGACGTCAGGATCGGAGGTGTTTATCCGCTCGAGCAAGCGGCCAAAGCACACGAGGACATGGAGAGCCGCAGCACGACGAGCAAGCTGCTGCTGATTCCCTAGCGCCGCTTCGCATGTGCTTTCAGCTCTCACCAAGCGCACCCTTGAGCGTGGCGAGAAGTACAGAAGCGCTGAAGGGCTTGAACAGACAATCGTACGCGCCCTGCGCTATCAGGTTATTGCGCACGGCCCCATCTTGGCGAGCGGTAATGAAGACGACCGGCACGCCTTTACCGAGTCGTTTCAACTCGCGAAAAGCGCGAGCCCGCCCATACCCGGCATGCTGACATCGAGGAGAAGACAATCGGTTTGATCGACGACTCCAGAAGCAAGAAAGCTTTCTGCCGATGAGAACACGCTCACAGCATATCCAAATACCCGCACCAGTTCGGGAAGCGCCTCCCGCACTGAATCGTCATCATCAACCAACGTTACCCGCATGATTGCCCGCCATTAAAACTCGTTGAGACCGCTACACCGCTGCCAAAGGATGCACGAACGCGATCTGCCGATCTACGATACCTTGGTATCTTTCGAACAATAAATTCCGGCAAGAAGAGTGCAAGCGCGCCGCACACGGCGTCAAAGCGCGCGCGGGCAGGACGGTGCGGCCGTGATCAGACTCCAGGCAGGGCATCCGTAGATTTAGGCAATTCAGGTTTCGCCGAGACGGATACCTATACCAAAGAACAGTCCCGTACGCAGTTAGATTGACGACAGACATGCGAAAGCACGATGGTTTGAGTTGACCGCTGCCGGTAAATTTGGGCCATGAAATCTCATCGAGGCGGCCGTTGCTCGCGCATCACTGACTCGTTTGGTTCTTCCCGGCAAGGAGTAGTGCGCAATGCTCGTTCAGGTCGCTCCGCTGACACGGTTCGACCGTGTGCTGCTTTCACTTCTTGCATTTTTCTGTTTGAGCGAAACATCGTTGGCAATGGTCTTCTCTGATTCACAGGAAGACATCGCCGCGGTATTGCTTGCAAAGGCGACATGGATGGCGCTAATCGCGGGACCGTTTATGCAGCGTCGATATGCCGCCCGTTTACTCTCATATCTATGCGTCGTCAGCGCTATCGCAGTCGGGCTGTCTCTGCCGGATATGGCCAGCAAGGCGCCCTTCTTTTTTTCGATTCTGACGATTGACGTGCTGCTCAAATTTTCGATGTTCGTTCGGGTGGCGGTCTTCTCATCGCATCCCATCGACCCTTAGGATCGGCCGGGTACTTCGACGACAGCGATTTTCGAGGCGGTGCCTAGGGTGGCGCTACAAGTTGCAGGCGAACTGCCGACATCACCAATAGCGTCGCATCGAAGAAAGTGTATCCTTGCGCAACAATTTTCGTTGCAGCGGCGATGCATAAAAAAACAACTGTCTTGTGGGACGATGGCGAGCGTGTCTTGTGGAGAGGACCGTCCTCGGTGGTGGCCGGTCAGAGTGAGCTGTTCGTGCGGCTTGCCGCTGACCAGCCGATGCCCGCCAGCCTCGATCGGCTTGCCCACGAGTTCGGGCTGAAGGACGAGCTTGACAGTGCGTGGGCGGTACGGCCGCTAAGGCTGGTGCGCGAAGGCGGACATGCGTCGCTGGCATTCGAGGACCCAGGCGGCGAGCCGCTCGCGCGTCTGCTCGGCGCACCCATGGAGATTGGCTATTTCCTGGAACTCGCCATTGGCATTGCCGCCGCGCTCGGCAAGCTTCACCAGCGCGGCCTGATCCACAAGGATCTGAAGCCCGCGCATATCCTCGTGCATTGCGCCGACGAACAGGCGCGGCTCACAGGCTTCGGCCTGGCCTCGCGCCTGCCACGCGAGCGCCAGGCGCCCGAGCCACCCGAAACCATCGCCGGAACACTTGCCTACATGGCGCCCGAGCAGACCGGCCGGATGAACCGCTCGATCGATTCGCGCA
>NZ_JBKGUA010000070.1:0-24865 GCF_046543485.1 Paraburkholderia sp. EG304
GATCGATGAGCTGCTCTGGAATCGCGGGCAGCTCAGGCGGGGGCGCAGACCCTGCTTTTGGTTTGCTTGGCATACATGCTCCTTTGGGTACATGTTATGCCTTGAACACAAAATTTCTGACAGGCTCGGAAGCGGTTGAGCCAGCCGAAGCTGCGCTCAATCACCCAGCGGCGCGGCAACAGCACGAAGCCCTTTTTCGCCTCGGGCAACTTGATGACCTGAAGTTCAATCCCTTCGTCAAGCGCCGCCTGCGCGGGCTCTTCGCCGGTATATCCCTGATCCGCGAACGCCACCTTGACCGTCTGGCCCGTGGCCTGCTGAACCTGACGCGCCAGTTCTCCAACCTGCGCGCGCTCCTGCTCATTGGCCGGCGTCACATGCACCGCGAGCAGTTGTCCCAACGTGTCCACCGCCATATGTACCTTGCTGGCTTTCTTGCGTTTGTATCTGTCGTAGCCTGCGCGTGCGCCGCTTTCGCACGTCGACTGGAGGGTACGGCCATCGAGGATGACCGCGCTGGGTTGACCACGGCGGTCCTGGGCGACCCGGATGATCGAACGCAAATCGCTCACCATAGCCTCGAAGCAGCCCGCCTGAATCCAGCGTTGCGTCTGCTGGTAGACCAGTTCCCACGGCGGAAAGTCATTGGGCGACAAACGCCACGGGGCACCCGCACGTACGATCCAGCGCAGCGCGTTGAACATCTCGCGCAGTTCGTAGCGGCGCTGCGGTGCGTCCTTGTTCATCAAGGTCAGGTACGGAGCGGCGAAGTACCACTCTTCATCCGATACATCCGTTGGGTAGGGCCTGCGTTTTTTCATTCCGCCAGGATACCAGGTCCGACATAAAGTGCCTAACACCCTCTAGGCGAGATTGTCCGGCTAGGAGAGGCGGGTACAGTCCGCTGCAGATAAAGCGCTCAGGCAACAATGAATTGGAGAGCATTCCTCGTAATAGAGTCTGAATGTAGCGTAGGCTCGACCACGAGCGCGGTCGACGGCTGCTGCAGCGAGGGCGGGACTGGAGACCTCATTGCTTGATCGATGCCGTAAGGGGATGGATCATTCAAAGCTCCCGCGAAGGCAACGCGACTAGCGACCTGACGATCAAAAAGCACTCTCAGTCTCCCGATACCTATCGCCGCAAACGGATCAGCAGATCCGCGGCAGTTGCTCGCCCGAAAGCCAGTCGACGATGCGCCGTCCGCCGAATTTCGTTTCGATCTGCACGAAGCTGTGGGCGTCGTCGACCACCTCACCAATGCAAACCGCCGCCGCGCCCAACGGATGTGCGCGCATCGCGGCGAGCAGTTGCGGCGCGTCGGCGCTTGC
This sequence comes from Paraburkholderia sp. EG304, assembly GCF_046543485.1. Classification (NCBI taxonomy): domain Bacteria; kingdom Pseudomonadati; phylum Pseudomonadota; class Betaproteobacteria; order Burkholderiales; family Burkholderiaceae; genus Paraburkholderia; species Paraburkholderia sp. EG304. Next base: position 1,332 of record NZ_JBKGUA010000070.1, read on the forward strand.
GCAGATTGCAACTAGCTTGCCTTCGTTGGCGACATAAAGCGGATCGAGGCCGAGCAGCTCACACGCCGCATCGACTTGCGGCAGCACGGGAATTGCGCGCTCCTGAATGTGCATCCCGACACCCGACTGGCTGGCGATCTCGTTGAGGGTCGTGGCCAGTCCGCCGCGAGTCGGATCGCGCAGAACGCGCACACCGGGCGCGACGGCAACCATGTCCGCCACGAGCGTGTGTAGTGCGGCGCTGTCCGAGCGGATCTCCGTGTCGAAGCCCAGGCCCTCACGTTGCGACATGATGGCCACGCCGTGCTCGCCGATAGTGCCCGAGAGCAGCACAACGTCGCCGGGCCGCGCCTGCGCGCCATCAATGTGAATGCCCGAGGGCACGACGCCGATCCCGGTCGTGGTGATGAACACGGCATCGCCCTTACCGCGCTCGACGACCTTAGTGTCGCCCGTCACGATCGGAGCGCTGCAAGCGCGCGACGCAGCAGCCATTGACTCGACGATGCGGAGCAGATCCGCCATCGGGAGGCCCTCCTCCAGGATGAAGCTCGCGCTGAGATACGAAGGCCGTGCGCCCGCCATCGCGATGTCGTTGACGGTGCCGTGCACGGCGAGGCTGCCGATGTCGCCGCCGGGAAAGAAAAGCGGCGAGACGACGTGCGCGTCGGTGGTCATCACGATGCGCTCGCCGGGCCCGGGCGCGAGATGCGCGAAGGTGGCCTGGTCGTTGCCTTGGCGCAGCCATTCGTTATCGAAGCTCGCGACGAACAGCTCGCGGGTCAATTGCGCCGATGCGCGGCCACCCGCGCCGTGGCCCATGTCGATGCGGCCGTCGCGAAAGTCTAGGGGCCGCACGTAGGCGGGCTTCACCGGGGATGTGTGGACTGGGCTCATGCTTCGACGACTCGAATGTCCTTCGAGCGACCATAGGAATAGTGCGCGGCGCAAGAGCCTTCGCTGGACACCATGCACGAGCCCATGGGATTCTCGGGCGTGCAGACCGTGCCGAACATTGTGCAGTCGCGCGGGTGTTTTAGACCTCGCAGGATCGCCCCGCACTCGCATTTGAGGTGATCGGCGACCGGGCGGTAGACGAGTTCATAGCGGACCTCGGCGTCGTAGCGCGCGTACTTCGGGCGAATGCGCAGCCCGCTCAATGGGACCTCGCCCAGGCCGCGCCACTCGAACGACTCCCGCGTTTCGAACACCTCCTGTATGAGCGCCTGCGCGGCGGCGTTGCCCGCGCGTGTGACAGCGCGCGTGAACTCGTTCTCGACCTCCGCGCGACCATCGTTGACTTGACGCACCAGCATGAGGATCGCCTGCAGCACGTCGAGCGGCTCGAACCCGGCAATCACGACCGGCTTGCGATACCTCTGCGCGAACGCCTCGTAAGACGCCGAGCCGATCACAACACTCACGTGCGCGGGACCGACAAAGCCGTCGAGCAGCACCGCGTTCCCGTCGGCGGACGGCTCGGCGAGCAGATGTGTCATCGCCGCGGGCGTGAGTACATGGCAGCACAGCACGCTAAAGTTCTCCGCGCCGCAGTCTGCCGCTTCCCTCACGACGAGCGCGGTAGGCGGCGCAGTGGTCTCGAAGCCGATTGCAAAAAAGACGACCTCGCGTTCCGGATGCTCGCGCGCGATGCGCAGCGCGTCGTGCGGAGAATACACAAGGCGGATGTCCGCCCCGCGCGCCTTGGCGCGCTGGAGCGATAGACCGCACGAGGCAGGCACGCGTATCGTGTCGCCATACGTGCAGAGGATCACGTCGTGTTCGAGCGCGAGGCGAATCGCGAGATCGATGCGCCCGATCGGCAACACGCAAACTGGGCAGCCGGGACCGTGGATCATAAACACGTTACCGGGTAGAAGATCGGCCACGCCGAAGCGGGAAATGGCGTGCGTGTGACCGCCGCAGAACTCCATGAAGTGATAGCGGCGTTCGGTCAGCGTCTCCGCCTGAATGCGCCCAGAAATGCGCGCGGCGAGTTCGTCGTCGCGGAATTCGTCGACGTACTTCATTGCGCCGTTCCCGACTGGACGATGGGTGTGTCGCCGAGCGACCGAGCGACCTCGCTGAACAGCGCGAGCGTGCGCTCGGCCTCTTCGGGATCGATCATGCCAAGCGCGAAGCCGACATGCACGACCACGAAGTCCCCTAGGCGCACGTCGGGTACGAGCGCGAGTGAGACCGTCTTTCGAACGCCCCCGAGCTCGACGACGCCTGTTTCGGCGTCGGACCGGTCGATGAGCTGTGCCGGCATTGCTAGACACATGGACTGACTCCTCTTGCGGTCGTAGGCATCGACAACATCTGCGGACCATATGCGGCAACCCAAGCCTGGCCAAGCGCTAGCCCGGCGTCGCCGCAGGGCACCGTGTCGGGCATGAGGGTGCGCACGCCGTGCGCGGCGAGCGACTCCCGTATATGCGCAGTGAGCAGCCGGTTATCAAAGCAGCCGCCGCCAAACAGAACGGCGCGCCCCTGCGCGGCAAGCGCGGCCCATTGGGCGAGCGCCTTGGCCAGCGCAACATGAAAGACGGCCGCGCCGCACGCGGCTTCGCCGGCGTCCGCGAGCATGAGCAACTTGACGAGGAGCGGACGAAGGTCGAGCTCGCCGTTGTCCGCGATGCGCCACAGGCCCGCCACATCGGGGGCCTCGTGCGCGACGAGGTAGCCGCTCGCGAGCCTTTCGAGCGCGATGGCCGCCTCGGATTCGGCGCGCTGGCGCAGGCACACGCCGAGCAGTCCCGCCGCCGCATCGAACCAGCGACCCGCACCGGTGCTAGGCGGGCAATTGAGGCCGCGCGCGAGCATGACGCCGACCGTGCGCGCCGCGGTCGCGCCCACGGCGGCCGAGAGTCGCGGCCCGATTTCGGCGCTGCGCCCGAGCGCGTGCAGGGCGGCGGCGGCCATTCGCCAAGGCTCGCGCGCCGCGACGTCGCCACCGGGTAGCGCGAGTGGCGTGAGACTGCCGAGGCGCCGCCAGCAGGCGGGCGCCACCTCCAGCAGCTCACCGCCCCATGCGGCGCCGTCCGTGCCGAAGCCCACGCCGTCGAGCGCGAGGCCGATCACGGGCTCGCGCAGCCCATGCTCGGCCGCAACCGCGCCAATATGCGCGTGATGATGCTGGACGCCGACGGTCGGCACGCCAAGCCGCTCACCCAATTCGAGCGCGACGCGCGTGCTGTAGAAGTCGGGATGCAGATCGTGCGCGATCATGCGCACGGGCTGCCCCGCGCGCTCGGCGCTCTCAACAAGCGCCGCCACCGATGTGTCGAGCGCCACACAGTGCTCCGGATCGTCGAGATCGCCGTGTAGCATCGACCAGTGAACGTCGCCGCCGATGCACAGGCACGCAGCGTTCTTCAGCCATGCGCCGGTGGCGAGCACCGTCCGTTCGCCGAGGGTATGGGGTAGGTTCTGCACACGCGCCGTCATGCCTCGCCTCCGGCGCGATGCTTTCGCGCACGCTGCGCCGCAAGGTTGCTCTCCAGCACGCCAATGCGCTCGGCAATCGAGTCGCGCGCACTCGTGATCCAGTCGAGCCACGCATCGAGGCCTTCGCCGGTCGTGGCCGAGAGCCAGATCACTTCGAGGAACGGATTCACGCGGCGCGCATACGCGATGCACTGCTCGACGTCGAAGTGTACATAAGGCAGCAAGTCGATCTTGTTGACGATCATGAGGCGCGCGGCGGCGAACATGTCGGGATACTTGAGCGGCTTATCTTCGCCCTCCGTTACCGAGACGATCACGACCTTCGCCTCCTCGCCGAGGTCCCAGAGCGCGGGGCAGACGAGATTGCCTACGTTCTCGATGAAGAGCACGCTGCACGGGGCGTCGTGCGTGAGCGGTACGTATTCACGCTCGTGCTTTTGGTCATGGTAAAGGCGATGATCGTGCAACGGAAGCCGTCCGAAGGCCGCGGCGATCATCGCGGCGTCGAGATGGCAGCCCTTTCCCGTGTTCACCTGGATCGCTGGCGCACCGGCCGCGCGGATGCGCTCGGCGTCGTTTGCCGTCTGCTGGTCGCCCTCAATCACACCGATGGGCAAGCTGGGTATGCGCTCGCGCAGCGCGGCGATCGACGCACACAGCAGGGTCGTTTTCCCCGAGCCCGGGCTCGACACTAGATTGAGCGCACGCACGCCATGCTGCGCGAAGTGCCGCCGGTTGACGGCGGCATGGCGATTGTTTTCGCCTAGCACGTCGTGCTCGAGCTTGATGGTGCGGCCCTGGTCTAGGCCGGGCACCGTGAGGCCCGCGGGCCCGAGGCCGTAGTGCAGGTCTTTGCCCGGTGGCGTCCGGTGGGAGTGGGAATGAGTGTCGGACTGGCCCTGCGCATACGCGCACTCGCGCCGCTGAGGGGTGTTTTGCCGATCGCCTGTGGTGGTGCACCCGCATCCTATGCACATGTTGCTTCTCCTTGCGCTAATCCGATGATTGTCAGGCATCGTCGACGATCAGATCGACGATGCGCAACTCTGTGCCGCCGTTCGGCTGGAGCCAGTAGCCGCCGCAGTGCGCGCAGGGGGCGCCCCGCGTGGCCAGCGCCACGGTCGCGTTGCAGTTCATGCACCACGCGCTTCCCGAAGGTTCGTCGATCTCGACGCGTGCGCTGCAAAGGCAGGTGCCGGGCGCGATCGCTTCGAGGGCGAAGCGCAGCGTCTCGACATCGACGCCAGCGAGGCGTCCGACTTCAAGCCTCAGCACCTTCACGCGGACAAAGCTCTCACGCTCGGCTGCCGCTTCGACCAACGCAAGCACGCCGCCGGCCAGACTTACTTCATGCATACCTTGGCTTCCATTCAGCTCAGTATTCGGGGCCTTGTCTCGATCCTTGTGCTCACGCGCCGTCCGTGTCGACCACATAGGCGACACAGGGATCGAACGCGCCCATCCACGCGCCTACGCGCGCGGCGAACGTTCCATCGCCGCACGCCGGATCCAGTCGCGACAAGGCTTGCGCGAGCGTGCCTTGGCCGTGGAAGTTCCACTCAGTCGGCGCGACCACGCGATAGTCCTCGATGCGCGCCGCATCGCCTGGCGCGAGGCGCACCCAATGGAGCAGCACGCCGCGCGACATCTCGCACCAGCCGAGCGCCTCGCCGGGCGCGCACGTTCGCGCGCCAAAGCGAAGCGCACTTGGCCCGTCGTCGCCCGCTGCCAGCCGCGCCACCTCCGCGACGCGCGCGCCAATCCGCAGCCAAGGCGTGTCGTATTCCAGCGCGCGCGGATCGTCGCTACGTGTCCACACGCCGGTCTCCGCGGGCAGGCCGCGTTGTACGGGCGCGTGCGCGAACACCGGACTCTCGGCAATCGCCGCGGCCAGTTCGCTTAACCGCGTTTCGTCGATGATGAGCGGCCGCGGCGTAGCGCGCATCGTATCGGCGTGCGCGCGGCAGGCTGCCAGCAACCGGGCCGGGAACGTCGCGGCTCGTGCGCACCACGCCGCTAAGCAGCCACGCGGATCGTCCGTCCAGTGCGCGAGCCACTTTTGCGCAGGCATGCCCAGAACGTGCCGCTCCAGCCAGTCGGAGGAGTCAACCGACTCGACGTCGGGCAGCGTATGCGGCGCGGCGGCGGCCAGCCGCACCGGCCAGTCGGTCCACATGCAGCGAAGATGCACGGCGAGCGTCTCACGCATGAGCATTGCGGCATGAGCGGCGTTGGTCACATCGTCGCGTTTGTGCTCCACTGAAGCGCCCGCTGCGCCGACGGCAAGTTCTGCGCAGAGCCTATGCGCGAGTCCGCACAACGAGAACAGCGCCGACAGCCGCGCCGCAGCAGTTGCTACCGGTTGCCCGCGCAGCAGCGCGGCGGCCAGTGGTGGACGCCCGCCCGCAATGCTGTCGTGCCGGCCGGGGCGCACCCGGTACTGTGCGGCCAATGCTGCCAGCATCGCCGCGGTCATGGAGCGCTCCCGAACGCGGCCGGCCGCAGCAGGAGCGCATGACGCGACACGCATGGGACACCGCCCGATGTGGCGCTCTTCTGTCTGGGGAATTCGAGCATCGGCAAAAAGAGCGAGCAGCACGCATAGGCTCCGACGTCTTGCGCGTGCGCGCCGAGCCATTTGAAATCGACGTCGCCAACGCGCAAGTGCGCTTTGCCGGCCGGCCGCGGACATTCCACCGAGTCCCGCACCGCGCCGGGTAACGAGAGGGGCCTCATGGACCATGGCGTGATCGGCATCCCGAACCAACCGCATCGGGCCCCGGTCTCGCCGGGCACCGGCTCAAAGCCGGTCCCCTCGATACGCAAGGCGAGTTTCACGACCGGCATGTCAGGCATCGTACTGGTTGCGGCCGTTTCGAAGTGCGCTACAAGCCTAGCCACCCTTGGATCGCCGTGTATGACCTTTCGCTGGATTGCACGCACGGTCAATCCGCGTCCCACAAGAAAAATGACCTGATCCGGCGCGCGGCCATAAACGCGGCAGCGCCAGTGTGCCTGAAGCGCCGCGAACCTCGCGTGCGGAGGAATCTGCAAGACCGGATCGCCTTGTTCGGGATGGTGGATCCACCAGCAGAACTTGCATTCGAGGCACGTGTGCGTCGCGATTGGGCTGCTGGCGCCGAGATGGCAGCCCTCGAATTGCTTCGTTCGCTCGTCCATCGTCACACCTCACCCATCCAGTTGATCAACTGGGTCAAGCGCTCGCGCGAATCCGCGAGGTCTTCCGGCGCGGCGCGCACGACCTCTGGCAGATCGGTGATCTCGATCGTGTTCAGGATCATCATGTCCTGCGAGTTGAAATATGCAACACGCCAGCAGTTCGCGATCGCCGTGCTGCCCACCCGGCAATTTCCGTAGCCGCGCGACAAGATCTGCACCGCGCCTTCGCCCAGCACGGCGTCGATCAGTTGCTGATCCCCCGGCGACAATGGCAGGAGCGTAAGGTTGACGATGTGGGGCGCATGCCCGGCGCGCCAGCGCGCGGCGGAATCGCGTACTTCGCTCAGGATCGACGGCGCGTTCATCACGTCGAGCGGCAGCATGTCCGGCAACGGCATCATCGGCTGCGCCGGGTCTTTGGGCTGGGCAAGCATCGCGGGGGCCGCGCCGATCTCGAGCCGGTCGACCGGGCGCGCGCCATTCCGCTCGACTACGCGCCACAGGCCGGCAAACACAGTCTCTTGGATCAGCCCGCCGCTCCGCTGCGCGCCGTCGACGTGCGCGCTGACCTCGCCCTCGCCCAGCACGTCGTTGAGAACGCGCAGCGTTGCTCGATCGTACGGCGTCAGATCGATGGCTTCGGACGGCGTACCAGGTTCGTATGCCGCCAGTACGCCTAATACGTTGCGAAGCACGCCGCGCGCGCCGTCGAGTGCCCGCGCATTGCAGCGCTCAGGCAGCGTCGGCGCCACATAGATGCGCATGCCTTGCGGCATCGGCAGATAGTCGAGCACCGCATCGCTCTCGGCTTGGTTTCCCGGGCGGAAAGGCGCGACGGGAATGGGAAATGGACTCATGGACACGATCAACAACCCCAAAGATTGATCGACAATTCGTGACAGCCGGGCGAAGCGCCGACGGTGCGGCCGGGAATGCCGACCCATGGCGTCCGCGTAGTCGGCTGCCCGAGCGCATGTGCGACGTTTGCCACGTAGTCATTCCAGTCCGTCATACTGGAGAGCCTTGTGACATAAGCGCCGGCGTGCAGCCACAGCAACGTGGACCACGGCCACCGCCACACGCGGCGCGCGAGCTCGGGCAGCACCACGGCCACGTCGAGGAAGTCGGGAAAGCGCGTCCCGGCAGCCGTGAGCAGCGCTACACATTCGCCGGCGTCCGCAACCCAATCGCCTACCTTTCGTTCGTCCACGGACACGGCGTGTCTGCCATCAGTTAGCCGCTGCACCACGGACGTCGCGTCAAGCGAGGTACCGTTCGTATTTGTCATGGCGATTCCTCGGAGGACCCGTGACGGCCATGCGCCGGTTGCGCGTTGGAGGTCAACCGGGTCAAATCGTCCACGCCGAGCGCGGACGGCAATTCAAAATTCGGGCTCGCTCGGGCCATGGCGGCATCTCCCTCCAGCGCCAGTTCCACGAGCGAGAGCGTCGCGTCGATTTCTGCCGCGCGTGTCCCGTCGAGCTTCTCGCGCGCCGTGTCGAGAAAAACCAGCAGCCATTCACCGGCGCTGCATGGACCAACTAGCGAAGTGTCGATCCGGCGGTGGCCGCTGCGTCCGTGGCACAGCGCCCGCAAGCCCTGCACCTCGACCACCCGCATCGGCACGCCTATACACACGACGACGGCTTCTTGCGGCGCATGCGCAGCAGCACGCGCTCGTCGCCGGTGCGGCACGCATCGGCCTCGCTGGGCCGCTCGCCTTCGTAGCGCGAAAGCGCGAGATGCGGCAGCGTGACCGCATCGTCGGCATGTAACGGGGTGTGGCGCGGCGTGGGCTCTCCGCCCCATGCGGCAAGGCGCTCGAGGCCAAGTTCGAGCGCGCGCTCGAGCGATGCTTTAATGGTGGGTCGCAGGCTGCCACCGAAATCGGCCACTTCGTCCGGCTGGCAGCCGATCAGCAGCACGCGGCGTGGATACCGGCCTGTCAGGCGCGCGAGCATTAGTACCTCCTGGAAGCCGGTCTGGTGCAGGCTCATCTTGCGCACGCCGAGGAACGCCGGTACGTCGTCATCCTCAACGATCTTCAGCGTGCCCGGCGCGAGACCGTAATCGACCGCGTCGAAAATGAGCAGACTGTCGGCCGCCTGGACGTACTGGACCAGACACAGCCCTTGCGTGCCGCCGTCTATGAGGCTCACGTGCGGGGCAAACTCGAAGTGCTGCTCAAGCGCCTCGATACAGCGCACGCCAAAACCCTCGTCGGCCCACAGCAAGTTGCCGATGCCGAGTACGACGATGGCAGGCACGCCGGTTTTTGGGCAAGTCAGCATTGCAACCTCACTTCCTGAAGGTACGGTAGCCCGATATCATCGTGCCGACCATGTTCTGGCGGGCCATGATGTCTTCGCGGATCGCCATATAGACATGCACGATGACGAACATCATGATCGCCCACATGCCGAGGCGATGCCACGTGTGCACGGCCTGCGACTGGCCGATCAGCGTGGATACCTGACCAAACGCAATCTGCTGCCAAGAGCCGGCCTGCGCGCCTTCGCCATACAGTGCGAAACCGGTCACGATCATGAAGAGTGAGATCAGCAAGAACACGAAAAACATCGCAAATCGCGATAACGGATTGTGCCCGCTGAACTGGCGCGGCGTGGGCCCGAGGAACGAGTAGTAACGCAGCATGGTGAGCATGTCCATCCAGTACTCGCGCGAGAATACCGGCACCCAGAACATTTCGCGCGCATGGCGATTGCCGACAATCGCCCAATACGCGCGGCCCGCAAGCCCGATTGCGAACAGGTAGGCCGCGGTGAAATGCACAAAGCGGATATAGCCCATCAGAAAATTCGCGCTCGCCTCGCCGGGCTGTGTGAGAAGCGGGGCGCCGATAAGATAGCCGGTCAACGCCAGCACGACGATCGACACTGCGTTGATCCAGTGCCAGACGCGTACCGGAGCTTCGTACACGTAAATTGCCTCGGTGGACGAAACAAAGTCAGCCGCCTTTTCGCATCGAGAATACGATTGCATCGTCATCATCCTTTCCTGCCGCGCGGCGCCGGCGAGCGCAGGCGCTGTGGCGGTCTGGTGGGGTTATCGCACAGTCACGGCGGTCATTTCCGCACCGTCCGCGTTCATCACGTGCGTCGAGCAAGCCATGCAAGGGTCGAACGAGTGCAGCGAGCGCAGGATCTCGACGGGCTGCTCGACGTTCGCCACGGGCATGTCCATGAGGCTCGCTTCGAACGCGCCGATCTGCCCTTTCGCGTCGCGCGGGCTGCCGTTCCAAGTGCTCGGAACGACGCACTGGTAGTTCTCAATGCGACCGTCCCTGATCCTGATCCAGTGGCCGAGCGCGCCGCGCGGCGCGGCGACCGCGCCCACGCCCTTCGCCTCGGCTGGCCACGTCGAAGGGTCCCACTTGTCCAGGTTCACGGTCGAGGTATCGCCGTTGCGGATGTTTTGTAAGAGGCTTTGCCAGTCGTCCGCCATCATCTCGGAGCAATACTCCGCTTCGAGCGCGCGGGCGAGCGTGCGGCCGATGGTGGTCGGCAGCAGTTGCTTCACGCCAAGCGAGCTTTCCGGCAAGCCGAGCAGCTTTGGCATGCCCTGGTTCACGGCAAGGAGGGAGGCCTCAATCTGTTCCTTGATACGGCCGCAATGCGGATTGCTCTGCTCCGCGTGTGCGTAGCCGAGGATGTAGCGCGCGAGCGGTCCGACTTCCATCGCGTGCCCCTGCCAGCGCGGCGACTTGATCCACGAGTACTTTGCGCTCTCGTCGATCGACTCGATTGCGGTGCGCGTGCCCTTCGTGTTGGGTCCGAGCTCGTAGTGCGGTTCGGTAATGCCGTCCCAAGGATGCAGCCCGCGGTAGTTGTCAGGGTATTGATACCAGGAGTGGGCGACAAATTCCTGCACTTGCTCGGGGTCGCGCGGATCAACTGGCAGGAGCGTATTCCAGTCGCCGTTGATGATGGCTCCGCCCGGCATCTGGTTGGTGGATGGGTTGTAGTTGACGAGCGGATACGCGCCGTAGTCCATCACGTTGGTCGCGGCCAGGCCGCCGCCATGCAACCAGCCGCGTGCTTTGTAAATCGTGCCGATTGCAAGCAGATCGGGTACATAGACGTTGCGGCAGAAGGTGATCGCATCGTCGATGAGCGACTTGACGAAGTTTAGGCGCTCGATGTTGATGGGTGCGCCGGCCGCTAGGTCGCTGCCGATATTGATCGCGCAAGGCACGCCCCCTACGAGGTAGTTCGGGTGCGGATTCTTGCCGCCGAAGATCGCGTGGATCTTGACCCACTCCTTTTGCATGTCGAGCGCTTCGAGGTAGTGCGTCACGGCCATCAGATTCGCTTCTGGCGGCAGCACGTACGCGGAGTTGCCCCAGTAGCCGTTCATGAACGGACCGAGCTGGCCGCTTTCGATGAACTTGCGTAGACGCGTCTGCACATTGCGGAAATAGCCCTGTGACGACATCGGATGCTTGGGCGAGATGCGCTGTTGCAACTCGGACGTTAACTTGGGGTCGGCCTTGAGCGCCGACAACACGTCGACCCAGTCGAGCGAGTGCAGGTGATAGAAGTGCACCACGTGGTCGTGCACTTGCAATGTCTTCGACATGATCTCGCGGATCAGGTGCGCGTTGGGCGGAATGCGGATGTCGAGCGCGTCCTCGACGGCGCGCACGGAGGCGAGCCCGTGACATCCCGTGCATACGCCGCAGATACGCTCGACGAACGCCCATGCGTCGCGCGGGTCGCGCCCCTTGAGAATGACTTCAAGGCCACGCCACATGGTGCCGCTGGAAACGGCGTTGCGGATCACGTTGTTCGAATCAACGTTGACCTCGACGCGCATATGGCCTTCGATGCGTGTGACTGGATCGACGACGATCCGGCGTCCGTTCCTACCGAGCTGAAATCCTGGGTTCGAAATGGCTGTCATGGTTGCTTTTCTTTTGCGGCTTCCTGTGCTTGTCGGCTGCACCCCGACGCGAGGCGTAGCTATTGGCCGTCGCGGTCGTCCATAGAGTCCTGCTTCGACCTGGCGTGCTGAATTGCCGAAGCGGCTGCATGCGCAGCAGTGGCGGCGCCCACCACGACGGCCGCGGTAGCGCCGATCTTGTCGGCGTTCGCTTCGACTCCGAACTGATCGATCCGGGTGAGCCGATCGTAGAGGGAGCCCTTGTCCCAGAATCCTTCCTCAGAGCAGCCGATGCAGCCGTGGCCCGCCTGAATGGGGAAGCTCGTGCCGCCGTTCCAACGCACGGTCGAGCAGGCGTTGTAGGTCGTCGGGCCCCTGCAGCCGACCTTGTAGAGGCAGTAGCCGCGCCGTGCCGCTTCGTCGTCCCACGACTCGACGAACTGGCCCGCGTCGAAATGCGGACGGCGGTAGCACTTGTCGTGAATGCGCTGGCTGTAAAACATTTTCGGACGGCCTTGGCGATCCAACTCCGGTATCCGGTCGAACGTGAGCATGTAGGTGACGACGCCCGTCATCACCTCGGCGATCGGGGGACAGCCGGGCACCTTGATGATCGCCTTGTCGGTGATCACCTTGTGGATTGGCACCGCCTGCGTCGGGTTCGGCGTGGCCGTCTGCACGCAGCCCCACGACGCGCACGACCCCCACGAGATCACAGCCTTCGCGTCCTTCGACACACGGCGCAACTGATCGACGAATGGCTTGCCGCCGATAATGCAGCTCATACCGTCTTGATTCAGCGGCGGATTGCCTTCGACGGCGAGGATGTAGTTGCCACGGTACTTCTCCATCACGTTTTCGAGGATCGCCTCGGCCTGGTGTCCCGCGGCAGCCATCAAGAGGTCGTCGTAGTCGAGCGAGATCATTGAAAGCACGACGTCCTTCGCCAGCGGGTGCGCCGAGCGGATGAACGACTCTGAGCAGCAGGTGCATTCGAGTCCATGTAGCCAGAGCACCGGCGTGCGCAGTTTGGTCTCCATTGCGTGGACAATCTTCGGCATGAACGCAGGCCCGAGGCCGAGCGACGTTGTCGTCAGCGAGCAGAATTTGAGGAAGCTACGGCGCGAGATCCCTTGGCGTCGCATGACTTCATAAAACGTTTCGATCACTATGTGGTCCCTTGATGGCGTTCGGCCCCGCGAAGCTGGCATACGACCGCGTCTTCGGCGTCTCGCTGTCGGTGAAGCGTTTTGAAAATAACAAGATTCGTGCCGACCTTGGCGTCGCGGCTCCCTAACGAAAAAAATGTTCCGCGGCGCTTCCCATAATTGAGGCGGAAGCGGGAAGGACCACGTGCTGCGCCGACAAAACCTTCTCATAGTGGCGACGGGCCGTTCGTCTGACAAAGGTCAGCCAGTACGGCATCTTCAGAGAACGAAGCAAAATATCTGGGAGGAGGTTCACGAATCAACCTATGCGCCACCTTTTCGCACGGCGTGAAACTGGAAAAATTGCCGAGAAAGCTCGATAAATTCTTCGAGTGCCCTGTCTTGTTTGTCCAATTCTCGACGACATATGTCGGCGTTGTCACGTTACGGCTAGGCTGAAAAAGTCGCCGAATTTGCGACGTGTCGGCATTGTGGAGGTGTTCAGGTCGTGACGCCGACCATACTCCAGATACACCTCGGCTTTTGGGGCGCCTTTCGTCCATTACGGACGCACTTGTGCCATCAATCGCGTGCCCGACAGGTAGAGATTGGCGCGCGCCAAAGCTATGAAGCCAGGTTCGTACTCTGCGCTAACCGTGGTAGGCACCTTCGTGAAACCCCACATCGATTGGCCACTGCGAAGACATGCTCCACGCGTGCGCGGATCCTCGACTTGTGGCAGTTCTCGCCGCGCTGCACCGTATTGACTTCACACGCGCGGTGGGTGTGCTGCTTTGCTGTGGATTAGCCTTCTGGCTGGCGTAAGCGCTGTTAGCGTAGACCTTCCGCTCCTGGCCGTGTAGCAATTGCGGCAGTGGAAGCTTTTCATGCACGTTGGCCGGTACTACGCTGTGCACCGGGCCACTCTTGCTATCCTCGTCGATGTATAGCTTCGCGCCGAAGTACCATTGCTAGTCTTGCGCGTCTGGTGCATTTGGGGGAGCGCGAATTCTGTTCATTCTTCCTCGAACTTTGGCGCACCGATGATGTTGGCATCCACGACCGTGACGCTCTGGAGTTTCATGCCGCTCGCCACTTGGCCCGACTTCGGCAATCAATTTCTCACCCAGCTTGAGGGTTTCAAAAAGACGACGAAATTTCAGCAGTGCGGTGGCAGTCTGGTACTGCCTTCCAATCCAGACTCTCGCAAAGCGACGCAGCCTAGCACTAACGTAAAGAGCGTCTTCACAAGCGAAATCGGCCAGGTTGAAGCAGTGCCGGATAGAATGAAGGCGCAGCATTCGCTCCCGGTCAATCGGCGGGCGGCCATTGCCGCACCTCGGATAATACGGCTCGACCACCGCGCAAAGCTCAGCCCACACGACGAAACTGCATTCATCGCGAGAAACTTATCGCGTCGCGTCCGTTTGTGGTGTGTCTCGAAAGCAGCACCTTCAGCGGCCGTCGATAGCGTCGGCGGCTTCATCCTGTTCTGTCCTCCGGATCCACCCCGATCTACGCTCGCAGTACCTCTGCGGTCGACTTGATCAGCGTTGCGTGAAGTATCATTCTTGCGCTGGGAGATGTTGCATGTCCGACAACGTCGGAGATGCAACACTGCGGTTGCCCCGACAACGGAGAATTAAGGCGGCGGTTATCTCGCAACGACCGCTTAACTTCGCCCGACGCTTATCAACTCGATGCTCGTTGTGCGCTTGTGTGCAGAGTGTGGCCGTGCTGGACTAAACGATCAAAGCTCCTTTACGGCGGAAGTCACTCATCGTCCTGGACCTCGACAACTGCCGGCTTACCATCTCAATGCAGTGTCGCGGTAGGGCGCTGCGTTGCGGTAAGATTCACCCCCGCATCTTGATAGCGCCGCCACGGTGCCCAAACGCTGTCGTCACCCAGTGGATGCGGCCATGCTGTGTATGCGGTGGTACATGTCCTACTCGCTATACCTGCGCAATTTTGGTTCCCCTTTCGCTCCGCCGCGGCTCTCAGATTTGTCGCCTCGATCGCCAAGAAAGCAACGCCGCGGATTGGCATTGATCTTGCGTTCCCAAGGGGCCCGGTGGAGTGCGCATCGTGCCGGGAAGACGCATCGCCCATTCCAAAAGGAGGCATCACGATGGCGTTACTGGAACGAGCCGCATGGTATGACATTGCACGTGCCACCAACTGGACCCCAAGATATGTGACGGAGTCGGAGCTCTTTCCCGATCTCATGTCTGGGGCGCAAGGCATTCCCATGGCGAGTTGGGAAACCTACGACGAGCCCTACAAGACGTCGTATCCCGAGTATGTGCGCATCCAGCGTGAGAAGGATGCTGGCGCATATTCAGTCAAGGAGGCACTTGAGCGTAGCCGCATGTTCGAGGACGCCGATCCGGGGTGGCTCTCCATTCTGAAGGCGCACTACGGGGCAATTGCGCTCGGCGAATATGCGGCGATGAGCGCCGAGGCCCGAATGGTACGTTTCGGCCGTGCGCCCGGCATGCGCAATATGGCCACCTTCGGCATGCTCGACGAGAATCGTCATGGTCAGTTGCAGCTTTACTTCCCTCACGACTACTGTCCCAAGGATCGGCAGTTCGATTGGGCCCACAAGGCGTATCACACCAACGCGTGGGGTGCGATTGCCGCGCGCAGCGCGTTCGATGACCTGTTCATGTCGCGCAGTGCGATCGAAATCGCAGTCATGCTAACCTTCGCGTTCGAGACGGGTTTTACCAACATGCAGTTTCTCGGCCTCGCGGCCAATGCCGCCGAAGCGGGCGACTTCACTTTTGCAAGCCTGATTTCCAGCATTCAGACAGATGAGTCGCGCCATGCGCAAATCGGGGGTCCCGCGTTGCAGATCCTGATCGCCAACGGCCGTAAAGAGCATGCTCAAAAGCTCGTTGATGTCGCCATCGCGCGCGCGTGGCGTCTGTTCTGCCTGCTCACGGGCTCCTCGATGGATTACGCCACGCCACTCGTGCATCGCAAGCAGTCGTTCAAGGAATTCATGCGGGAATGGATCGTAGGTCAGTTCGAACGCACCCTGATCGACCTCGGACTCGACCTGCCATGGTACTGGGAACAGATCGTTAGCGAGTTCGACTACCAGCACCATGCGTACCAATTGGCTATCTGGTTCTGGCGGCCTACCGTGTGGTGGAATCCTGCTGCCGGCATTACACCTGAGTGCCGCGACTGGCTCGAAGAAAAATATCCCGGCTGGAACGACACGTTCGGCAAAGTGTGGGATGTCATAATCGATAACCTGCTTGCCGGCAAGCCTGAGCTCACCGTTCCCGAGACGCTGCCGATCGTCTGCAACATGAGCCAGTTGCCCATCTGCGCGATCCCTGGCAATGGCTGGAATGTAAAGGACTATCCGCTCGACTACAACGGCCGCACGTATCACTTCAACTCGGAAATTGATCGCTGGGTGTTCCAGCAGGACCCCGTTCGCTACCGCAATCACCTCGCGCTCGTTGATCGCTTACTGGCTGGGCAGATCCAGCCACCCGACCTGAGGGGTGCGTTGAAGTACATGGAACTCGCACCGGGCGAAATTGGCGATGACGCGCACCATTACGCGTGGGTCAAGGCGTACTGCGACAAGCTTTACGAAGAAAAGGCTGCATGAGCGGCGATTCAATGGAGGGCGATATGGCTCTTGTCCCTGTGATTTCCAATTTTCAGTACGACTTTGTATTGCAACTCGTAACCGTGGATACCGACAATTCCATGGACGAGATCGCCGCCGCAGCATCTCATCATTCGGTGGGCCGGCGAGTAGCGCCTCAACCCGACAAGGTGATCCGCGTGCGCCGCCAAGGTAGCAAGCAGTTCTATCCGCGCAACGCGAAACTCGCCGAGACCGACATCAAGCCGATGGAAACGCTGGAATTCATCTTTTGCGATGATTGAGGGCGACATGAAATTTCGGAAAGTTTGCACTCTCGATGACCTGTGGGAAGCGGAGATGACCGAGGTGGAAGTGGATGGCCACGTGATCGTGTTGGTACGTCCCGAAGGCGGCGAGCCGCGCGGCTTTCAGGGCATTTGTCCGCACCACGACATTCGGCTCGTTGAAGGAAAATTCGATGGCCGCGTGCTGACGTGCCGGGCTCATCAGTGGACCTTCGACGCAAATACGGGCAAAGGAATCAATCCGGGTGACTGTCGTCTCGCCGAATATGCCGTGAAGCTCCAAGGCGACGATCTTCTGATTGCCGTAGAAGGCGTTCATGCGCTCTTTGCCCATTCCTGAGTCCGCAGGGGAACACAGCATGATCGTTGACAAGACCGCCGAAGCTTACCGTAACAACCGCGTGGGTCCCGTGCTTCGCGCGAGCAGCATCACGGCCGGCGTCATCGAAGCCGCGCACGAGGACAACCCCGGCAAGGTGATCCGCGTGGACGACAAGCTCGCATATGTACGCATCGACGCGGACGGCGAACTGATCCTATGCCGCGCGACGTTGGAGGAAGCGCTGGGTCGGCCGTTCAGGATGTCCGAACTCGAAGTCAATCTCAGCTCGTTCGCGGGCCGCATCGAGACGACCGACGAGTATGTGCGTTTCTACTACGAAAAGACGCTTTAAGGAAGGTCTGTCGAAGTCCTGGCATTGACGCCCGTTCAGCTATCTTGGAAGCATCGCGAATTAATTGGGTAGAAGTGTATTGTCGCAGTTCCCTGGATCTTTCAACCACGTGGAAGTCCGAATCTTCTCGAGGCGATGCGGCGTGTTGTGCCTTGGTCGGAGCTGATTTGTGCTGATCGAGCCGCATTTATCCGCGAGGCAAAAACGGACGACCACTTTTCCCGGTCGCGACGATGCCGCAAATTCGGTTTATGCAGCACAGGTTCGCTCTGTCGGACCCTGCAATGGAAGAGGCGCTGTATCGCGAGTTCCGGGGTCTCGACGGCGGCATCGTGCACTGGACCAGAGCGATCATCTGGACGCTATACACGATCACATCGACCGGCTCAAGGCAGAGACCCGTGCCAAGGTTAAACATCCCTTTCCCATCATCAAGCGACAGTTCGGCTATACGAGGGCCCGATATATGGGTTTGGTGAAAAAATGCTGTCCAGACGACGCGGTCTGCTCTGAGCGATTTATGGATGTTGCGCAGAGCTTTGCGAAACGCTGAAGATCTGGCCGGTGCGGTCATGTGTTTCACCGGCACGGCACCTGATGGGTGACTCTGCTGGGAAATCTCAACACAAGAATGTCGTGGCCGTTCAGACTGCGATGAGTGTGGAGTCACCGCTGCGAAAACGACCTCTGCAGACCTTTTCTTAACTGGAGACAATCATGACAGAAGTCCTCAAGCCACTGAAAACATGGAGCCATCTGGCGGCCCGGCGGCGCAAGCCAAGCGAGTACGAGATCGTCACGACCAATCTGCACTATACGACCGACAATCCCGATGCGCCGTTCGAGCTCGATCCGAACTTCGAAATGGCGCAATGGTTCAAGCGAAACCGCAATGCATCCCCGCTGACTCGGCCCGACTGGAATGCGTTCCGCGATCCTGACGAGCTCGTCTACCGCACCTACAACATGCTCCAGGACGGGCAGGAAACGTATGTCTTCGGGCTGCTAGACCAGTTCTCCGCACGCGGTCACGACAGCATGCTCGCACACACTTGGGCGGGTACGCTCGCGCGCCACTACACGCCCGCCCGCTTCCTGTTCCATGCACTGCAAATGGGCTCGGCGTATCTGACCCAGATGGCGCCCGCTTCCACGATCTCAAACTGCGCCGCTTACCAGACAGCGGACACGCTGCGCTGGCTCACTCACACGGCGTATCGCACCAAAGAGCTGTCGCAGACGTTCGGCGACCTCGGCTTCGGCACTGACGAGCGGCACTACTGGGAGGACGATCCGGCATGGCAGGGCTGGCGCAATCTCGTCGAGCACGCACTCACAGCATGGGACTGGGCGGAGAGCTTCGCCGCGCTGAACCTCGTCGCGCGCCCGGCGGTGGAAGAAACCGTTTTGCGAAGCCTCGGAGTGGCTGCGCGGCACAACGGCGATACGCTGCTCGGCCTCATCACCGATGCGCAGTTGATCGACGCCCAGCGCCATCGGCGTTGGGCCGCCGAACTCGTTCGCATGGCGCTCGAGGAGCAAAAGAACCGCGCGGTGCTGACGGCTTGGGTGAGCAAGTGGGAGCCGCTCGCCGACAAAGCTATCGCGGCGTGGTGCATTGCTCTCCCCGACGCACCGGACGCCAGCGCGCGCGCGCAAAACGCCACGCGCGAGTTCAGGCGCGCCGTCGGTATATGAGTGTCGGCACGAGCCGGCGGAGCATCGAAAGCGACGTGCTTGAGTTGTCCCCATCGACGATTGCTTCGTCGTCTGTACCGACGAATGTGGGCGCCGAGAAGTCTCTACCGCAGATTCAGTCCTTGATGGTGGTCAAGACACATTCAAGCAGATGAAAATCAATCGAGAAGAGCCTGATATTCTGTAGGCAACTGAGCCGATCTCGCCGGAGCAACGGGTTGCCGGACCGGGAGCATTCTGACGCGCACCACATCCGGCGCGCTTTTTTGACCCACTATGCGATCTCTGTCGCAAGATCGTGAAGGCGCCGCCTTCGTGTCCGGATCGCGCACACTGGAGCTTCATCATGCTGAACCGGGAACAGATTGCCGCAATCCAAAACGTAACGGTAGGTTACCTCTTTGATCTCGGCGACAAGACAGTGGAGAGCGTCGGGAAACTGGCTGCATTGAACAATCAATGGACCTGCACGACGCTTGTCGATATGTTCGAACTGGTGCAAAAGTCGCTATCGTCGAAGGAGCACCGGGACTGGCTCGCGCTTCAAGACAACTTCGCTGAGCGGATGACCGAGAGGGTGCTGACGTATAGCCGTCAGGCGGTCGACATCGTGTTGGTAACACAGGCCGAGTTCGCACGAATTGTGCAGGTGCAAGGTAGCGCCTGCCGCCGTCAGGTGCAGACGATGGTGGAGGACGTCGCCAAGAATGTTCCAGTCACGAGCGCTTTGAATTCCGCGATTTCGGCTGCCGATTCTCTATGCGAAAGCCTACGGAGTGCTGGTCGGCAAGAAGTTGAAGTCGCAAAAAGTAACCTTGAGGTCGGCGCGGAGGCGTCGAAGAGCACCAAACCTGTAGCTACAAATAAAACTAGCAATTAACGGGATTGCGTCCGCAAGAACGCTTGGTTATATTGACGAGGAGTCGAGATTCGTGCGCGTAGTACCTTGTCCTCCTTGTCCTAATTCTCGCGTGCCATCTTCGTGTGGATCCAGTGCGGAGTTATGTCGGCGCCATTTGCCAGAACATCTACTGCGTCAAGTTCGGCAAACGCTTATATGCACGGCCACTCGACAGAGCGCCCTGACGTGAATGGTCCGCGCCGACGAGTCAGGTCTTTTTGGTGTCGGGGGCCAGACTCCACAGCCCTTGCTGCCAAAGATCCCTCGTGGTTGCTACATAGTCGCGTGACATGATCAGATATGACGCTGCTAGTTCGGTGCAGTCACGCGCAGCCACAGCAACATCGCAAATGGCTTGCACTGCTGCAATGTCGCGCCTAATACGCTGTAACCTCAGATCGCAATTTCGTTTCAGGGTTTCGTGGTAGCTCGCCTGCATTTGCAGGGCGAGCGTGAGAGTTGCAGCGCACAGATTGAGCGATGTAATGGGTTGTACTGTCATGGCGGATTCTTAAATGTGAAGACGCGGCCGACGCCTATGGGTCTTGAGCGAACGTTTGCCACGAACGGTGCATTTAGTATAGCCGTATCCGTCAAAAGCGCGCTTAACATGTGTCAATCAGGGGCGAGATACCGTTGGCGCCTCGAGACAATGCCGCACTGTGAAGCAGCTTGGGGACGCCTGTTCAAGCTCAAGGTGCTTAAATCTGGCCTAATCGGGTTGTTTCCTGCTGGAGTCTGCTGGGACGGTGCGAGCCGTCGGCCAATGCGGCGGCGCCAGACTGCGCAGAACTCGGCCGCCCCCGAGAGCGTTACGCAAGATCCCGCGCGCCGCTGTTCAAGGGGTGGCAATGCAACGCTAGTTCCAAACGTCGAGCATGATGTCCAACCCTCGTAAGGCACAAGCTCAACCAGCCAGACGCTGGTTTTCGTACCGCTTCGCGAATTGCTAGCGCCTTGGACGTCCTTAAAGCGGGCGCGAGTGTCAGTGGCCCGACAGCGCGCGAACCGTTCGCACGCGCACTTTTGGGCGGCCTGCTCGACGCCTTGCCGATGCACGTCGACACCTACCTCGACGCGGTACGGTGTAAGCGCACTTCAGCTCAAAGTTCCGCCATGACTCATGCCATTCCACACGGGCGCGTTCGCGATGCCCGGACATGGCGGAATGCCCCGACGAGGTTCCGGCTAGCTCTACGCAACTGATGACGCCCTATATTTTTCTTGATCAACTGGGAGGACCTTCACCTCGCGTTGCCAGACCAAGATGGAGATGCTATCGGATGTTGATGAGTTTATGCATCTGCAATGATACGCGCCAGCCGTAGCGTTGCGCGGCCCGAATGCAGATATCCGTGGCGCGAGACGACAGGCTCAGCGGCTGCAACCAGATCGGTATGTCTCGCGCTTGGTGGAGCGGGTCAAGTTTCTCGAGCACCATGCCAACGTCGCGCTGCTTGCCGATCGCGCATTTGAGCTCGTTGGCTCGCCACAGTGCTTCATCTAGCACCGTGCGGCCACCGGGCATGGCGTACTTGGGGCTGACGGTGACGAAAGTGCTTGGCGTCACGAGCGGTATGTAAGTGCCGGAGGTTTCGACCTGGACCCGGTGATGCCACGCTTCGAGCTTCGTGATCAGCGGGCGCAGATCGTAGATGCACGGTTCGCCGCCCGTGATGACCACGTGCTCAGCATCTGACGCCCGCACTATATCGGCTAACGTCTGTACGCCGTACCACGCATAGCTGTCGCACGGTGACGCTTCTTTCAGACGCATCGCGCCCACGCTGATCGCGCGCTCCGGGACCATTTCCCACGTATGCTTGCTGTCGCACCACGGACAACCGACTGGACACCCCTGCAGGCGGATGAACACCGACGGTGTGCCGGTGAAGCTGGCTTCGCCCTGCAACGATTCAAAAATCTCGTTGACGGGATAGATGTCAACGGGCGGCACAGTTAGCGCCGGTACGTCACAGTGCATTTGCGCGTCTCCTCGATTCGCACTTCGACCAACCGGACGCTGGTTCCCTGCAAGATATCAGGGCCGAGCTCGGTTACCAGCCACTGCGCCACGTTTTCAGCGGTCGGATTGAAGGGCACGCCGACCACCGACGGATCGAGGTCGCGCAAGCCGACATAGAACGGATCTTCGATCCACAGCAACATGCGGTGATCCCAGTGATCCTCGAGCCAATTGCAAAGCAGTGTCTTGATCGCCCCGAAGTCGATGACGCGCCCGAGATCGTCGAGTGAGGAAGCTTCGCAATCAAAATGAACGCGGTAGTTGTGCCCATGCAGGTTCTTGCACTTGCCTTCATGTCCCACTAGGCGGTGACCGCATGAGATGTCGTGGTAACGCTCGGCGTGTAGCATTGTCATAACCCTTGTCCTCGTGCAATGGGCAGAAAGTCTTCCGATGCGGCGTCGCGATCGCGAGGAGCCACGCATCGCAATGATGGTCTGACATTAGCCGGTCGTAGACGTGCGTCGTGTAGGTGCGGAAGCGCAGATGAGCTGCTTCCTAGGCAGGCAGCGTGTTGTGCATTTTCGGCTTAGGTACACCAGTCAGTAGCGCGAAGGGATAGGGCACCAAGCCTTCGTTCGTCGCGGGCAGATGTAACAAGTCATCAGCGGCGCTCGAACGTCAGGTCTACCAGCCGGTGGCCAATGATGCCGTCCATGGCGGCATGTTCGGTATATGGTCGAAGCCGACAAGAGAACCTCATTGTGTTTGCGCGCGCTGGGAAGCGCTACGCGGTGCCAGTCGTGCACAAACGCGAAAACGCAACAAGCTAAGGTCTTATATAGTACTTCATGGTCCACATGGAATTTTCTGGTTGCAATTGGCCTACGCTTTTTTCTATTGTGGCAGGCGCAATCACATACGCCTTGATGAATGTCAACCTGCGCGTCCGACGCTGTATTACTTCCGGCAAATGGGACTCCGGGCGCCGGCATTCGTGCCGGTTCCATTCGACATGAAGAACGTGCGTCAGGCTGAGATGCGCATCCAGCATCCACGCCGACACGACCCTCACTACGCCTAGGCTGGCCTCAACGTGCACCACGCGACCGCCGCTCCGCTCTTCGACGTCTCGTACCTTGACGCGACGCCCATACAGGGGATGTCAACGGTAATGGACTTCAACTTCTTGCCCGATATGGGCAGAATGATCGCGAACT
This sequence comes from Paraburkholderia sp. EG304, assembly GCF_046543485.1. Lineage (NCBI taxonomy): Bacteria > Pseudomonadati > Pseudomonadota > Betaproteobacteria > Burkholderiales > Burkholderiaceae > Paraburkholderia > Paraburkholderia sp. EG304. The sequence goes on from NZ_JBKGUA010000070.1 coordinate 24,395, forward strand.
TGCTATCGGCGTAACTGGTTGTTCGCCGGCTCGCTGCGAGCAGGCCAACGCGCTGCCGCCATCATGGGCCTGTTGCGCTCACCACAACTCAATGGGCACGAGCCGCACGCCTATCTGAAAGATGTCCTCACGTGACTGCCGACCCACAAGGCCAGCGATATCGCGGCATTACTACCGCATCGCTGGCGACCGACCGCGACCAGCCACTAGTTAATCCGTCAAGGCGGCTTGGCTAGCCGCTTACGAATGCTCGCATCCGACCTGGTGATTCCCTGATCGCATCGGATCGACGGACGATCAGCGCCTTATGCACGTAACCATTGCTGGCGAAGTGGCGGTCCAGACTGGGTAAGCGGCTCATGACGGCCATTCTCGACGGCTGAGCGAACCGGTTGGTAGTTTAGTTCCCGCTAAATAATTTGGTGGGAACTAAAGTGGACGAGACATTGAATCGGATCGCGAAGGTCAAGC
>NZ_JBKGUA010000071.1:0-24017 GCF_046543485.1 Paraburkholderia sp. EG304
GACTCTTTACCCGCGCAGCTTGAGGTGATTTGAAGCCAACTCCTGCAAGCCGACTTCGAGGGGCCCGCCCTCATCTTCAACAAAGCATTGCTCACGCAACCGCTGCGCTTGCATTCGTAGCACACTATGGACGCCTCCCATTTTGCGAAGGCTTTCGCACGCTGTGACGGATGAGGCGGCACTACGCGAGGCTGTCGTCAACTGGCGCTTCTATCCGGCGGTACTGGGCCTGCAGGCAATGCGGGGCATTCAGTTCACCACGGCCGTAGGCATGCTCGCCGAACTCGGCGACCTGTCGCGATTCGAGCATCCGCGTCAGCTGATGGCCTGGCTCGGGGTGACGCCCTCCGAACACTCTTCAGGAGACCGGCGCCGTCAAGGCAGCATTACAAAAAACGGGAACAGCTATGCAAGAAAGCTGCTCGTCGAGGCTGCGTGGAGTTACAGATACCCGCTCGGGTGAGCCCGGACATTCAACGCCGCCATGGAGGAATCCCGAAACCGATCATTGACCGCGCATGGGATGCCCAACTGCGGCTATGCCGGCGATATCGCAAGCTCGCAGCGCGCGGCAAGAATGTGAACACCAGCGTGGTTGCGGTAGCGCGAGAACTCTCAGGGTTCATCTGGGACATCAGCAGACTGGCGATGTCCCTCGCCATACCGAAAGATGCCAGGCCGGTCTGACACTCCATCATCTTAACGAGGACACTGAGAGTTTCCTGAAGGCGGCGTAGCCCGGCACCCGAGTAACCCGCGAGCGGATTATGCAATACATCTAATGCGATTTGCGACTTGAGGCAGCGGCAGGCTCATAGGGCGGACCACAGTAATGCGGTAACCAACCCGCGGATATCAGTGTGACCCACCGTCGAGACGTACTGCTACGTCGCCCTCAGGAAATTCAGATGAACCAAAACCGAGAACCCATCGCGATTGACACGGAAAGTCATATCAATCCGCCACCCCATAGCCGTCCAGTTGCCGGGTTCCGCCTTGGTGAACCCGTTCCTCCTGAGGCCACGGACGGCCGGAGTTGGCAGGGCGACGGTAAAGCGACCGGCTGCGCCCATCTACAGCCCACTACGAGGCGATCGCACAAATCACCGCCGCAGTTCAGTCGTAAGCGCGTCTCCATCACCGTGTAGATTTCGTCGTTGAGTTTGGCAACTCTGGTGCCCACCAGCACACGCCACTTGCACATCAGGCTCGGTTATCGTTCACGGATCGAGCACGAAGAATTGCACCCACAGTCGCAACGAAGGTTGCCCAACGCCGGGCAGCGCCATGGTCGTGAAAGTCGATCCGCTGCCCGGCAATGGACAACCTGCGACCCAACGCTCGATGGAGCTTAAACCGAAACACCGATGTTTGATGCAGATCTGTCCGTCGCAGCGGGTCAACAATGAAGCGAACTAACGGAGACGGTCGAAGACCTCGTGTTCGATCGACGCAGCGGACAGTACGCCCGCCATCAACGCAGCGGTGACGCCCGGGCTTGTCACATCTTGCCCCGTGAGAAAGAGTCGGGAAATCGGCGTGCGGATATTGAGTGCTTTTGAGAGAAACCTGCGCGAACTTACTTCGAGCCCATAGCTCGCGCCTTGTTGGGCCCCCGTGTATGACGACATGGTCAGCGGCGTGGAAACTTCGTGGAACGTGACCATCGGCGCCAGTTCAGGAAAATGGCTCGTGAACTGCGCCAGCAAGCTGCGAGCAAGCGTTGCCTTGAGTTCATCATATTCCTGAGGACGCTGTTGCACCATTGTCCCGTCCCAACGCGCGAAGAGGTCCCAGTTGATGATCGTCACAACTTCGGCAGTGTGCCGCTGTTTGTCGTCACGAGCATGCGCGGGATCCTTCAACGATGGGAACGAAACGAACAGTACAGGAGCGGACGCTTCCGCAGGTCCCTGCCATACGCCGCTACCTGCATCCCACGTCTCGTGAAACCAGTGATTCGCCCCAGACGCTCCATGCGCACGGATGTCACCGGTCAGACCAAGGTACAGCGTGACGTGGCAAACGGACGGCGAGAACGAGAGAATCTCTTTTGCCCATGCAGTCTCACGCAGATCTGAGGGCAACAATCCGACGGTGTTCCGCGCGCCGATATCCGAATATATTGCCGGTGCGTACAGGAGTGTTCCATCGTTGAGTTCCACGGCCGTGGCAGCATTGTTTTGCACATGCAGCGCCCGGACCTTTGCGTTCAGTCGGACCATGCCGCCTGCTTCTTCGACCACGGGAATAAGCGTTTCGGCGAAGACCTTCGCGCCTCCGATCGGGTAATAGCCGCCGTTCAGATAGTGACTCATCACGACGGCGAGCATGCCAAAGCTTGTCCGGGAAGGTTCCATGCCTCCGTAGTCGCCCCTTTGAGCAAAGAGAACCGCGCGCAGACGTGGGTCGCTGATCAGATCCTTGACGACATCGGCACTGCTGCGTCCCCACCACTTTCGAATTTCCTGCTCGTGCCAGATACCATATACGTTGCCGAAGAATCCCGCCAACGCTCTTCTCGTAAAGAGGGATCGTCCGGCATGAACCGCTTCAGCCAGTGCGTTGAAAAACGTATCGATTTCGCTTGCAGAGTGCGGGAACTTCGATTTGAGTTCGAGTTCCAGTGCTGGTTTCGGACGCGCGAAGTTTACCGTGAAATCATCGGGGAAATGTACAACGTCGTATACATCGCTTAGTGATGCGAATGTAATGGAGTTGCCGGTAAGCCAGTCGACCACTGAGCGCGCTTGGCCGTTCGGACCCATCTCGCCGAGATAGTGCAATCCAACGTCCCATTGAAAGCCATAGCGGCTGAATGACTGTGTGAGACCACCGGCCGTGTGTTGCTGTTCGAGTACAAGCACGACCCTGCCGCATCGCGCCAATGCCGCCGCACAGGCGAGGCCGCCGATGCCTGAACCAATGACGATTGCTTCCGGGTGTACCTGTTTTCCTGACATGCGCACCCCCGCATCAAGCCAATGATGCGGCTTTCGATAGCAAATCCTATGTCAGGCGAGTCGGAGCGAAATTGATATGTATCAATTCTGGTCGCAGCGCCCAATTCCCGGAAAAGCAATGGGCTTAGCCGAAGCATGGACTGCTTTGCAGCGCTTCGCGTTGCAGTGGCGGGCAATCGCCGGGTATTGATTTGCATCAAGTGAACAGTGTCCCGCGAGTCCATCATGTAACTTTTAGGAACGGGAAGACGATAAATGAAGGAACATGTCAAGGAAAAGATCCTGTCATTGCTGGATCAGCATCGGATCATGTCGATCGCCACGCTAAGGTCCGACGGTTGGCCGCAGGCGACAACCGTTGGCTATGTGAGCGATGGTCTGACGCTTTACTTCCTTTGCGGTCCGCAAAGCCAGAAGGCGGCCAACCTCGCTCGCGATGACCGCGTCTCACTTACGATCGACCACGACACGCCCGACCTAATGGCGATTACTGGTTTGTCGATGGCGGCGCACGCGCAAGTAGTGACTGATCGTGCAGAAGCGGAAAAGGTGTTGCGCATGCTTCCATTGAAGTATCCAGACGTTCATGCGCTGCCGCTGCCGATGCCATCGCCCGACGAAGTCCGTATATTTCGCGTGCGTCCAACCGTGATCTCAGTGCTCGACTATACGCAAGGTTTTGGTCACACCGATCTCTACACTTGCGATTCTCCTTCCCTGTTTCAATCGTAAAAGCGGATGACGCGACGCTCTCATGTCAGAGATCAGGTGGGCAGCCTGTATCAAAGTGGGTTGCCTCTATGCATCAAGTGTCTTCGTCATTGGCTTCGCGCTCGGCGCGGTTCGCGTTCTTCTGGTTATCCCGCACCTCGGCGAAACGCCCGCCGTGCTACTGGAAGCGCCGCTCATGCTTGCCGTGAGCTGGATTCTGTCACGGTGGATCGCCGGAAAACATGGCATGCTGACGGGGACCAGCGAGGCATTTGTGATGGGCGCAATCGCCTTTGCGATATTGATCTGTGCGGAACTGGGAACCGCGGTAATGCTGTTCAGGAAGACGGTACTAGAGTACGTTGCCGGGCTCGGATCCGTGCCCGGGGCGATCGGACTTGCCGCTCAACTCTGCTTCGCAATCTTTCCTGTTTTCCACATGCTTAGCAAGCGCATTTCATCGAGCGGGTAAGGGCGACATCGGGCAGCTCTGTTTGTCGCCGCTCATCTGCCAAAACGTCCGCTGACTTAGCCTTCGGTTTCGCTTCGGGCACTGAAACATCGCTCCGGTATCGCCGGACTCCAGCAACGCGCCAAGATACGCCGGGTAGTCGGACGAGCGTGTAATCCTTCTTGACCTGGCTCCGAGTGGTGCCATCCGAGCATTCGTCGGGAGGCAATCGCAGGCTGGGCAGAATTGTAAGGACCGGCTACAGCTACGCCGGAAAACTACTGGTTGTGGCCGGGTGGAGTTACCGCCATCCAGCCCGCGTCAGTCCGAAGATCCAGGCCCGTCTCGAAGGCTTGCCCAAGGCCATCATCAACCGCGCTTGGGACGCCGAGGCGCCCCCTGCGCCGACGATTCCGGCGGCTGACAGCGCGAGGAGCCGATCAACATCGCGGTCGTGGCTAGCGCCCGCGAACTGGCAGCATTCATGTGGGACGTCAGTCCGTGTCACGTTACGCGAACAACCCACCAACATGAGAGCGCCGCCGCACGTTCCGCCATGGCCACGATGTCGAAAAGAGGGCCGATGACGCCATGCCGGAAGAGTCGAATCTGGCGCTCCGTTTCTAGTCGTTCAACAACGTTGATTTGCATCAAAAGATGGCCAATCAGATGAGCACCTTAAGCTTAAGGCTGCAGAAGTATAAGGGTGCATCGTGCCTCTGCGACACCGTCGTATAAAAACACGGCTGATCGAAGCGCTCGATCTGGGCATGCTTCGACAGTACGGGCGGATGTGCGCACACGCGCTCGCGCGCGCCCCCGCGCGTTCCGGCGACGCGGCGATGATAGCCGGCTACATGGGCTCGGGCCAGACCTTCGACGACGCGATCATCGAGTTCGCGACGGATTACAGCTCGCAGAACGGACAGGACTCCGGCGAGTTCATTCGTGCGATTCGTGAGGGCCGCATACAGGCGACGACCGAGGAATAGGCGCGCTCGCCGTAACTTTTGCTGGAGAATCGAAGTGATCCGTCGGTACTTTCTGGCCACGCAGAGGACCGCGTTGCGGCTATCCGGATCGCTTACGCTGCTTGTCTGGCTGGCCGCGGGCGCGGCCATACATCAGAATCTAGACAGGGCGTTACCTGACAATACGTCAGGCGTGTCCGCTCCAGCGTGGTTGGGCGGACCGAGTCTGAGCAACGCGCTGGACCAATACGGCATTGCGCGTGACTCGATGAAAGCGCGCATCGTTGCTGAATGGTTGGAGAAGGTCGAGCAAGACCTGCCATCGAACGGCGCGTTCCCGGTGGTGTCCGTGCGCTCGAACAGATGTTTGTCGATGAGGGCAAACGTGAAGCGGTGATGTCGAGCGGCCTCGCGCGTCTGGCACCCGAAGACCGGCTGACCTACCTGCAATTGTTCACCCACCTGCTCGACGAATTCGTACCGGTCAACTGCTTTGGCCTCGTCGATATTAATGCCGCGATGAATCGGATCGCGCTTGCCCAGATGTCGGACGCGGAAGCAGAACTTTATCTGCAACTGATTTACAAGGTTCTCGTGAGTAGTGCATCCAGCGTGCCGGTAGGCTTGCCAACGCGGCAGCAATATTCAGCGGCAGTCTACGTACTGTCAAGCGAGATCGTTATCGAGCTGGATGCCAATCCAGTCAACCTCGACCGGTATCAGTCGTATACGTCGCACCCGGAGTTGTCCACGCCGTCCGACATATGCCGGACCACGAGGGTGACGCTGCACGCTATCGAAAGAATGCCTGAACCGGAACGGGACTTCATTCTGATGCTGGCCATCGTGGATTCAGATGCGGCATCACTCGCGAGTCCTGAATCGACGAAGCCGGCCATGACGCCACTTCCTTCGCGGGGCGGACGAGCTGGCCCGGCGATACCTTGAAGATGTACGCACGGCGGCGTTCGGTACGCTCGACCTCAGCTCGCCCGGGGTAGGGGCTGATGTATCTCACAACTACCGAAACAAGGAGGGGACGATGGCGGATGAACCGGTTTCCATCGTCGACGTTGACGGCAAGGCGTCCGCCCGAGGCTGGCGCGCGATATTTCCCCCGGCGCAGTGGCTGCCCACCGCCAAGGTCAAGGTGGCGTCGTATCGCCCTGATAGATCAACCTGGTCGATGCGATGGCTGATTGCCAAGGCTTATCCGCATTGCCACCGCAATAGCGCGTCGGCATCCCGCCGATGAGTTCTCGTTGACTAAGTACCCATAGCACGAGCGTGTGCGCGTCTTGCGCCGACAGCGGCCCGCCGCGCTCGGCTGCCGGCGGCATCGGCGTGTCGCCCCAGTGCGCCTTGCCGCTGAGCCGCAGCTTCTGCTCGAGCATCGACTGGCGTCGGGCACATTGCGATAGCGCTCGGCGATCTGCTGGAACGACGGCGCGAGAAACGGCGCATCGCGCATATGGCAAAACATGCGGTGCTGTTGATCGACGAGCGCGCTCGGCTCAGGTTCGCCATAGGCGATGCCGGCCGTCAGCGCGGACGCCGTGCACACGAGCAGACCATTTCGGATTCGCGCAATCATGGCACGTACTCCCACATCAGGAATAACGTCGGTGTACGGGCGGCGAAACCGCCCTTATTGACTTCGATCAAACGGCCCACGGTGCACTTCGGTGCTGGCGAGCAGCGCGCTCGCGAAGCGCTGCAGCGACGTGACCGAGCCCGCCACGCTTTGATATCGTTCACGTCCGATTTGCGCGTCGAGCAAGACGAGCATGCCTGCGTCGCGTGCGATGGAAAGCAGGCACTCGACGTCGGCGAACGGCTGTTCGGGTTGCACGACGCGACTTGCGGCGACATCGCGACGTGCCCCGGTCTGGTTCAAGGAGGAAGTTGCGGCGGGGGTAGCGCATGACATGGCAGTTCTCCTGTCGGATCGCGCATGCCGCCGTTGGTCTGGCGTGTCGCGCGATCGTCAGCAAGGTCGATTGCATGACTTTAGTATTGGCTGGCCGGCGCGTGCGGCCAATAGGCGCAGGCGGAACCGCATCCAGGAATTCGCGGACCGTAGTCGGACTACTCCTACATGTCCATTGGCACGTTGTGCAGACGTGCCCGAACCCGCGCTTGTCAGGACACGACATCGGCCAGTGGCCTCCTCGGCGCATGACTCACGTGCGGACCACGTCCGACGCGAAGCAGCAGCTGCGGAAACGCGTCCGTGCGCAACAGCGTGCGCAGCCGCTCGCGCAGCGCGTCCACTTCGATCGGCTGGTTCAGGTAGGAAGCGGTCAATCCCACCGATGCCGCGACCAGCAACATCCGTTCGAGCGCCTGTCCCGCCGCGAGCCATGCCTCGCGGTCGTCGCGCATCGTCGCGATGCCGATCATCAGTGGCGAGCCATCCACGAGGTGCTCGTGCGTGGCCGGCTGTCCCGCACCCGCATCGAACACCCGGACGGCCATGCTGACGAGCGGCGCCGCGAAATCGAGCAGCGCGCCCACAGCGGTACCGTAAGCGGGCATGCCATCGTCGCGCCGCCGCGGGTGAATCCAGCTGGCGAGCTCGCGCCTGAAACGCGGGTCGGCGAACTGCGCTCGATCCGCATCGGCGATCAGTTGCGCGAGCGCCTCGCGCGAGGCTTTCTGCTCCACGCAGCAGGCAAGCGCGCCCTCGTCGTCGCAGGCGTCGCTTAGCTTGCGTTGCAGTGCGGCGGGAACGGGGTTATCGACGAACGGCGCACGTGTCGTCACGCGCTCGGTCAGCGCGTCGAAAAGCTCATGCAGGTGCGGGTCGCGAGGCCCGTCGCGCGAGACGCGCACGAGCGCCAAGATGTCCGGATCCGCTTCCGCTGGAAACAGTGTGATCGCATAAGCGAGACCGAGACGGCACAGCGCCACGCGAAGATTGAACAAAGCCGCGCCGCAGCTCATCAGAAGTTCGCGATCGAAAGGATCGACCACGGGAAGCGCGCGCATGCGGTCGGCGCAGATCTGTACGGTCTCGCCGTCGACGATGAATCGCCACGGTTGCGTGTTGTGATTCGACGGCGCGAGTACCGCATAGTGCAGCGCGAAGCGCAGCTGCTGTTCCGGTGGCGTTGCGGCGTCGAAGTGTGGTTCGCCGATTCCCCACGCATCATTCCCCGTGGCATCGCGCATCTCGAAGCCTCCTGTCAGATCGTCGCCGCAAGCGTGCGGTTCGTGTCGTTATCGTGTCACCGGGCACCGAGACAGGTTTGAGGCAGGTCAACGTTCCTGATGTCTCGCGCAAGGTTTGCGGCAGTTTGGTGCGGCCGCCCATTGCGACATGTCTGAGCGGCGCTTAGACCTCGGCCAGCCCTTGCGCGTCTTCGATGCGGACCGTTTTGCCGTTCGCGTGCACGAGGCCCTCGCGCTGGAACTTCGAGAAGATCCGGCTTACCGTTTCGAGCTTTAGCCCCAGATAGCAACCGATTTCCTCGCGCGTCATGCGCAGATGGAATTCAGCGGCTGAGAAACCGCGCGCCTTGAAGCGCTTCGACAGATTCAGCAGAAATGTCGCAACCCGCTGTTCGGCCCTCATCGTGCCGAGCAGCATCATCTGGGTCGATTCGCGCACGATCTCGCCGCTCATCTTCTGGTAGATGTAATGCCGCATCGACTTCATTTCGCGGCACATACTCTCGATCTGCGCGAATGGAATGATGCACACGACGCTGTCCTCCAGCGCGATCGCATCGCAATTCTGCTTGCCCTCGCAGATGCCTTCGAGGCCGAGCGGGTCGCCGGCAATCTGGAAGCCGGTCACCTGCTCACGGCCGTCGCGATGCATGACCACGGTTTTGAACGACCCGGCGCGCACCGTGTAGATGCTTTGAAACGCGTCGCCCGCGCGATACAGCACCTCTCCGCGTTTGATCGAGCGTGTTGCGGAGATCGTCACATCAAGTCGGGCGAGTTCGTCCGGGGTCAGCCCGGGCGGCATGCAGGTCGCGCGCATCGCGCAGGCGGAGCATCCCAACGTGCGAGGCAGCGCCGGGATACCGGACGAAACGGCGCGAATCGGGATGACGGTCGCGGTTAGCGGCACCTCGTGGTGGGCCTGACGGTGGTGTTCACAGGTGGCTACGGTTTGCATGATCGTCTCCGGGTTCGCTGCGCGGGACGCGCACGACGAGAATTCGCAAGGGCTGCGATGGTGCGACACGCGTGTTCGCATTCCGACGTCTTGCCGGAAAAACACGGGCCTATGTCAACCAGTATTGGCGACGGTATCTCAAAACGGTATCAGCGGCGCTTTAAGCGAGGCCAGGAGTTACGGCACTCGTTGTAGGAACATTCCTAGAGTCGGCAGACAAGCGCGAGGCAGGGGTGGGAAAGCGCTACAGGTCAGTTTCGTCGTCGAACAGCTTATGGCGGATCGCATAGCGAACGAGGCCGTTCTCGTTCGGCATCTGCATTTTTTCGAGGATGCGCGTCTTGTGCGTGCTGATGGTTTTTACGCTGACGCAGAGTTCGTTGGCGATCTCGGTGATGCTCTGGCCTTCGACGAGGCGCCGGAACACGTCGAATTCGCGATCGGACAACCGTTGGTGCGGCAGCGCGTCGGTAGGCTCGTTCAGATTCTGTGCAAAGCGCTCGGCCATCGCGAGGCTCACATAGACGCCGCCGGAGGCGACTTTCGTCACCGCACCGACCAGCTCCGCGCTCGCGCTCTCCTTGGTCAGATAGCCCGATGCGCCCGCCTTGAACGCGCGCACCGCGTATTGCTGCTCGGCGTGCATCGTCAGCACCAGAATCCGCAGATCGGGTTTTTCCTCCTTGATCTGCTTGATCAGTTCAATGCCGTTGCGCCCCGGCATGGACAGGTCGAGCACGAGCACGTGTGCCTGGGCCGCGCGGATCAGCGCGATCGTCGTCGCGCTGTCGCACGCTTCGCCAGTCACGTCGAAGCCGCTCGCCTGCTGCAGGATATGGCGCAGCCCGTCGCGAACGAGCGTGTGGTCGTCGGCCAGCAACACCTTGATCATGGGTCGATATCTTCCTGTTGCATCGATTGCAAGGGAAACGTCACACAAATCGCGAAACCCGCCCTTTGCGCCGTATCGATCCGAACCGAGCCGCCCAGCATGTTCGCGCGTTCGCACATGCCGATCAGGCCGAACGGCCTGTCGTGACCGTTGCCTTCGACCGCCTCGCGGCTGGCTCCACGTCCATTATCCGCTATCCGCAGCAGACAGTGCGGCCTGTTCGTGTGCAGCGTCAGTTCGGCGGTGCGCGAGCTGCAATGCGATATCGAGGCGAGCCTGTGCACGGGCGCTCGTATCAAGGTGAACCAGAATGCTTTTGTAGCTCATCGCCAAAGCTCCATGACAGACCATGTGGAAACGGGCGCGAGCCCGTGGCGACATCGAGTGTAGGGGCCGCTCCGGCTCGACTGTTGACGCAGATCAAGCGCGCCGATGCTGCACGGCAGTTGACGTAGATCAAGCGCTGCCGGCCGCGCTAATACAGTTGCATGACCGAACGTAGCTAGACCCGCAGCGAGCCGCGCAACGCGCCGAAGTCGGTGCGCGGATGACGTTGGACAGGCGTCCCGTCCGGCAACGTGAAAGTCGGCTTGTCCCGCTTTTGATCAAGGACATCAGCAAGGTCGAAAGGAAAAGGGTGACGTTCCGTGTTGTAGCGCTGGGCCTTTTCGTCGTATCGCGCGCGCCCGAAAGCGATCCGTCCTGCGGACGAGGCGAGCCGCGACTGAAGCGCGCGAAACGCCGGGCTCGCCTTCAAACGGGGAACGCCCTCGCACGCGATCAGCAGTTGCGAGATCGCGTCGGTCAGATCGCGCTGCGCGACATCGAAGCGTTCGAACGACGCAGTCGAGTCGAGCAGCGCTGGCGAGGCATGCAGATCCGCGACCGCCGCGCGCGATCTGTCCACCCGCGCGAGCGCCGGCGCATCCGGCGGCAGACTTCTGCGTGCGAGCGCGCTCGCTTGCGCCGTCAGGTCGAGTCGTTCGTTGTAAAGGTCGAGCACGTCGGCGAACGCTGCGTCGACTTCGCGGTCGGTGCGTAACGCCAAGTGCGGCCCGCATCCGGAAAGCCAGAGCAGAACGAACACAATCGAAACGAACAGGGCCGGTCTCAAGGTTGCCCTCGCTGCGTGGTGTAAATGTGGCCGGGGCCACGCTTCGCAAGCATAGGCGCGCGGCACGCGCACGGCTTGATCGTCGTCAATGGAGCGTGGATCGGCGATGCCGCGCGAGTCTCTTCGGTGGTCCGTAGCGGCGATGTCCGCGGCGTTTGATCAGGATCAGTTTGCGCGCGCGGAGTGCCGCTATCGTGAGTGCATCGGGTGCCAATCGCTGGAGCGCCACGTGCCGATCGCAGAGAGCACAACCTGTCGAAACACCGCAGCGCCGGCCGCTGCGTTAGCCGCAAGCGGGCGCGTGAGCGCCGTTCGCGGCGCGGTCGTCGACGTCGTGTTCGACACGCATGAGTTGCCCCCGATCGATACCGCGCTGTGGATCATGCTGCTGGACGGGACGTCGATCCTCGCGGAAGCTCAGGCGCACACGAGCGAGCGCACGGTGCGCGCGCTGGCGTTGCAGGCGACCGCAGGTCTCGTGCGCGGCGCCGCCGTGCGGGTCGGCGCGGGCCCGATCGAGGTGCCGGTCGGCGACGCGGTGCTCGGCAGACTGCTTGATGTTGCTGGTGTGACGCGCGACGGCGGCGAGCCAGTGCCCGCCGCCGTCGAACGCCGGCCGATCCATCGCGCTGCGCCGCCGCTGTTGGCGCAGCGTGGCGCGACGCGTCTGTTCGAAACGGGCATCAAGATCGTCGACCTGCTCACGCCGCTCGCGCATGGTGGTAAGGCGGCAATGTTCGGTGGCGCGGGCGTCGGCAAGACGGTGCTCGTGATGGAGCTGATTCATGCGATGGCCGCGCGCTACGGCGGCATGTCAGTGTTTGCTGGCGTCGGCGAGCGCTCCCGCGAAGGTCACGAAATGCTGTCAGACATGCGCGGCTCGGGCGTGCTGCCGGGCGCCGTGCTCGTCTACGGACAGATGAACGAACCGCCGGGCGCGCGCTGGCGCGTGCCGCTCACCGCGCTGACGATCGCCGAGTACTTCCGCGACGAGCGCGGCCAGAACGTTCTGCTGCTGATGGACAACGTGTTTCGCTTCGTGCAGGCGGGCGCGGAAGTGTCAGGACTGCTCGGGCGCATGCCGTCGCGGGTCGGCTATCAGCCGACGCTGGCGAGCGAGGTGGCGGCGTTGCAGGAGCGGATCGTGTCGGTGGGCAATGCGGCGGTCACCGCGATCGAAGCCGTCTACGTCCCCGCCGACGACTTCACCGACCCCGCCGTGACGACGATCGCCTCGCATGTCGACAGCATGATCGTCCTGTCGCGCGCGCTCGCCGCCGAGGGCATGTATCCGGCGATCGATCCGCTCGGGTCGTCGTCGATTCTGCTCGATCCGCTCGTCGTCGGCGCGGAGCACGCGGCGGTCGCCAACGAGGTGCGCCGCGTGCTCGAACATCAGCGCGAGTTGCAGGACGTGATCGCGTTGCTCGGCATCGAGGAACTCGGCGTCGACGACCGGCGTGCCGTGCAGCGCGCGCGTCGTCTGCAGCGCTTTCTGACGCAGCCGTTCGCGGTCACCGAAGCATTCTCGGGACAGCCGTGCAGAACCGTCGCGCTCGCCGACACGATCGCCGGCTGCCAAGCAATTCTCGGGGGCGAGTGCGACGACTGGCAGGAGCGCTCGCTGTTCATGGTCGGCGCGCTGGACGAGGCGCGCGCCAAGGAAGCCCGCGGCGGGTCGGCGGGCGTAAGCGCCGCCGCGGCGTGACAAGGAGAACGCAATGACGCGGCGTGGCCTCTTGCTAACGATCGCGACACCCGCGCGCGTCATCGTCGACGGCTTGCCTGTCGTGTCGTTGCGCGCCGAGGACGAGAGCGGTGCGTTTGGCGTGCGCGCGGAGCATGCGGACTTGGTCACGCTGCTGAGCGCATCAGTCGTGCGCTGGCGCACGCCAGACGGCGGCGAGCATTACTGCGCGGTCGATGGCGGCGTGCTGATCGTTTCGCGGGGCACGACCGTCTCCCTTGCGTGCCGCGACGCGGTGCCGGGTGACTCGCTCGAAGCGCTCGAAGCTCAGGTGCGCCGCGCGCGTGCCGCGCAGCTCGACGCGATGCGGCGCGCGCGCGCGGAGCAGACGCGTCTGCATGCGCAGGCCGTGCGTCAGATGCTGCGCTATCTGCGCCCGCAAGCCACACGCGGAGAACCGGGATGACGACGCGACCGCCTGCCGGGCAAACGAACGGCAAACCGGACGGTACAGCGGACGGCAAAGTGGACGGCCCGCCCGGCGACCGTGTCGCGCAAGCCGCTTCGCGCGCGGCGAGCCGCGAGCGAAGCGGGCGCGCGAACCCGGAACCCCCGCTTGGCGCGCGGCTCGGCCAGATCGGCATTCTCGGCTGGACGATCGTTCTGCCGATCCTGCTGTGCCTCGCGCTCGGGCGCTGGCTCGACCGCATCGCCGGTACGCGGGTGTTTTTTGCGGCGCCGCTTCTGATGATCGGCGCGGGCATCGGCCTATGGTCCGCATGGCGCTGGATGCATCGACAGCAAAGGAGGGATCGTGATTGACGCCGCCACGTTTCATGTCACCGACACGCTTGCGCTCGGCGCGATGGGAATGGCGGTCGGCCTGCTGGCCGGTGCGCTTCACTTCGCGACGCTGCGCCGGAACGTCGCGTATTTCGCGCGAGGACGCGTGATGCATGCGTTCGCGCTGCAACTGGCGCGCTTCGCGCTGACGGCCGCTTTATTCGTACTGCTGGCGAAAGCGGGCGCGTTTGCGCTGCTCGGCGGCATCGGCGGCTTCCTGTGGGCGCGCGGCGTGGCGCTCCGCATGCGGCGGGCGGCGCTGTGATCCATTCGCCGCTCGTCACCGAGCCGCTCGTGCGCGTCGGTCCGCTCGGCATCACCACGCCCGTGGTCGTCACGTGGGCGATCATGGCGGCGATCACCCTCGTCTCGCTGTGGCTCACGCGCAAGCTGTCGATCAAGCCGTCGCGCACGCAGACCGCGCTCGAACTGCTGGTCGGCACGCTCGATATGCAAATCCGCGACACCATGCAGACCGAGCCCGCGCCGTATCGCGCGCTGATCGGCACGTTGTTCCTGTTTGTGCTGATCGCGAACTGGTCATCGCTGATTCCGGGCATCGATCCGCCCACCGCGCACCTGGAAACGGATGCCGCGCTCGGTCTCGTCGTGCTCGCCGCCACGCTCGTGTACGGCGTGCGCTCGCGTGGCTGGCGCGGCTATCTCGCGACGTTCGCCGAACCGGCGTGGGTGATGATCCCGCTGAACGTCGTCGAGCAGATCACGCGCACGTTCTCGCTGGTGGTACGCCTGTTCGGCAACGTGATGAGCGGGGTATTCGTGGTCGGCATCGTGCTGTCGCTGGCCGGGCTGCTCGTGCCGATTCCGTTGATGGCGCTCGACCTGCTGACCGGCGCGGTGCAGGCTTACATCTTCGCGGTCCTCGCGATGGTCTTCATTGGTGCCGCCGTCGGCGAGTCGCACGTCCCGGTTCACGACAATCAGAAAGGACAGGCATGAACCTCATCGAAATCGTCAGCATCGCCGCCGCCGCGCTCGCTGTGTCGTTCGGCGCGATCGGCCCGGCGCTCGCCGAGGGCCGCGCGGTCGCTGCCGCGATGGACGCGATCGCGCGCCAGCCCGATTCCGCGGGCACGCTGTCGCGCACGCTGTTCGTCGGGCTCGCGATGATCGAGACGATGGCGATCTATTGCCTCGTGGTCGCGCTGCTGTTGCTGTTCGCCAATCCGTTCGTCAAGTAGGACGCGCGATGAAAATCGACTGGTCGACGCTGGCGCTGCAGACGCTCAACGCGCTGATCCTGGTCTGGCTGCTCGCGCGCTTTCTGTTCCGTCCGGTCGCGAATATGATCGCGGAAAGGCAGGCGAGCGCGAATGCGCTGATCCGCGACGCGAACGCGGCGAAGCTCGCGGCGCAGGCCGAGCGCGACGGGCTACAGGCTGAACGCGAGCAACTCGGCGCGCAGCGCGCGCAGGCGTTCGCGACCATCGAGGCCGACGCGCGCGCGCAGCACACTGCGCTGCTCGAAGCCGCGCGCGACGAAGCAGAGCGACTGCGTGCCCGGGCGGATGCGGACCGGCGGCGTGAGCGGGCGGCTCAAGACGAAGCGGCGTCGGCGGCTGCCGCGCGGCTGGCCGTCGATATTGCGGGCAAGCTGCTCGACCGCTTGCTGGAAAGGCTGCCTGAGGACATGCGCGTCGCCGGGTTCGTCGATGGGCTCGCTGACGGCGTGCGCCGGCTGTCGCCAGGCGCGCGCAGCGCGATGGCCGAAGACGTGCCGCTGCGCCTGGTCGCCCCGCGCGCACTGACGCCGGACGAGCGCGCCGCGTGCGAAGCAGCGCTCACGGCCGCGTTCGCACAGCCGCTCGCGTTCGAGACCGACATAGACGGGACACTACTTGCGGGGCTCGAACTGTCGGGCCCGCACGCGGTGGTGCGCAATAGCTGGCGAGACCAGCTGGAGCAGATTCATGACGGACTGCGTGGCGACGATGGCCACGAGCGCTGAGCGTGACGACGTGCCGACGCCCGACGCGTGGCTCGCGCGCAAACGCGACGCGCTCGCGCGCGTCGAGCTGGAACCGCGTGCGACGAGCATCGGCCGCGTCGAACAGATCGCCGATGGCATTGCTTTCGTGTCGGGCCTGCCCGACGTCGCGCTCGACGAGGTCGTCGAACTCGAATGCGGCGTGCGCGGCTTCATTCATTCGCTCGACGCGGCGAGCGCGAGCGTCGTGCTGCTCGACAGCGGCGAGACGGTGCGTGCCGGCATGCGCGTCGCGGGAACCGGCAGAGTGCTCGACGTGCCGGTCGGCGACGCGATGCTTGGCCGCGTCGTCGATCCGCTCGGTCGGCCGCTCGATGGCGGCGAGGCGCCTGAGGCCGCCTCGCGTTTGCCGGTCGAACGCGCGGCGCCCGCGATCATCGAGCGGGACTTCGTGAGCGAACCGCTGCAGACGGGAGTGCTCGTCGTCGATGCGTTGTTCGCGATCGGGCGAGGGCAGCGCGAGTTGATCATCGGCGATCGTGCGACGGGCAAGACCTCGCTCGCCGTCGAGGCGATCGTCAATCAGAAGCACAGCGACGTGATCTGCGTGTATGTCGCCGTCGCCCAGCGCGCGACGGCGGCGCAGCGCGTCATCGACGCCGTCCGCGAGCAGGGAGCGTTCGAGCGCTGCATTTTCGTCGTTGCGTCGGCAGCGGCGCCGCCCGGGCTGCAGTGGATCGCGCCGTTCACGGGCTTTTCGATCGCCGAGTTCTTTCGCGATCGAGGCCAGCATGCGCTGATCGTTATCGACGATCTGTCGAAGCACGCGGCGACGCATCGCGAACTCGCGCTGCTTACGCGCGAGCCGCCCGGACGCGAAGCGTACCCCGGCGATATCTTTTATCTGCACGCTCGACTGCTGGAACGCGCGGCGAAGCTGTCGCCCGCGCTCGGCAGCGGTTCGCTGACCGCGCTGCCGATCGCCGAGACGGACGCCGGCAATCTGTCGGCCTACATTCCGACCAACCTGATCTCGATCACGGACGGACAGATCGTGCTCGACGCCGCGCTGTTCGCCGCAAACCAGCGGCCCGCCGTCGATGTCGGCCTGAGCGTGAGCCGCGTCGGCGGCAAGGCACAGTACGCGGCCTTGCGCGACGTCGCAGGGCGCCTGCGGCTCGACTACGCGCAGTTTCTCGAGCTTGAAATGTTCAGTCGCTTCGGCGGCCTCGCGGACGCTCGCGTCAATGCACAGATCGAGCGGGGCAAGCGGATTCGCGCGCTGATGACACAGCCGCGTTTCAACTCGCTGCGCGTCGCCGATCAGATAGCGTTGCTGGCGGCGCTCGCCGCTGGCGTGTTCGACGGTGTCGCGCCCGATGTGACCGCGTGGGTGCGCGACAAGCTCAGCGCGGCGAACGATGCGCACGGCGACGGGAGCACCGCGGTGTGGCTGCGCAACGCGCTCGACGAGACGGTGCGCGACAGTCTGAGCGGGCGTATTCGCGTGCTCGTCGAGCGTGCGATGCACGAACGTCCGGACGCGAAACAGCAAGAGAGGAGGCTCGATGAGCAGCAGACTTGGTGAAATCGAGAGCCGCATCGCTTCGGCGACGCAACTCGACGCGGTGATCGCTGCGATGCGCGGGATTGCCGCCGCGCGCGAGCGCGAGGCACAGGCCCGGCTCGCGGGCATACGCTCGGTGGCGGCGACCGTCGGCGAGGCGATCGGTATGGCGCTGGCGGCCGCGCCGGCGGTACACGCGGCGCAGTGGGCGGCGCCAAAAGGCGTCCCGCGCATTCTGATCGCGCTGTGCACTGAGCAGGGTTTCGTCGGCGGCCTCAACGAGCATTTGCTCGCGCGCGTCGAGCGATTGAAGGCGGACCAGCCGGGCGAAATTTTCATCATTGGCACGCGAGGCACGATGCTCGCTCAGGAGCGCGCACTGCACTACAGCTGGTCGACGCGGATGGCCGCGCACGCGCAGGACGTGATGCGCGTGGCTGGTCAGATCGCCGATACGGTGTTCGCGCGCTTTTGCGATCATGCGTCGGCGCAGCTGTGGCTGATGCACGCGATACCAGACCCCGGTCTTGCCAGGCGCATCGTCGCGCGGCGACTCGTGCCGTTCGATTTCACGCGCTTCAGCATGCCATTGCGCAGGCAAGCGCCGCTGCTAAACCTGCCGCTCGACGAGTTGCTGGCGGGCCTCACCGAGCGCTACGTATACCTTGAGCTGTGCGATAGCCTGATGCAGTCCTTCGCGGCGGAAAACGCGGCGCGCGTCGCCGGGATGCTGGCGGCAAGCCGTCAAGTGAAGGACCGTCTACAGGAGCTCACTCGCGAACACCGGATCGTTCGGCAAGGCGAGATCACCGCCGAAATCGCCGAACTGGCCGTGACGGGCGCTTGCTCCCGGACGCCTTGTTACGCGCAGGTGCAATCATGACGCGCGCGACGAACTCGCTCTGCGTGGTAATGCTGTACCCGGTCATGCTGGCGGGCTGTGCTAGCACCGCGCGCGAGGCGGCTTTCCGCCACCAGGGAATCGCGCTGTTCGACGCACGCCAGCAGGCTTCGGTGCGTTGCGAGCCGCGGGGCGATCGCGAGGCGGTGTGGACGCGCACGCACGCGTTCATCGCCAAACATTCCGCCAGCCGTATCGTCCGTGCTGACGATACGCCGATCGAAATCCCGTTGCCGCATTCCTTCGGCTTCGTGTATCTCGGGATGCTGAAGGAGCCGGCGGACGAGGACCAGACGCTGATCCAGCTCAGAGCGATATGCCGCGGCATGTACGACACCGATGGCAGAGCGAGCCTGTTGTATTCGACCTGCGCAGATGCGATCGTCGCGGTCGATGACGAGTTTCGCGCGTTTATGAGCGCGGCGAAATACGAACTCACCGCACACGGACGCGTATCAGCCTACGGGATCATTCCGCCGAATCAGTCGGCAAAGCGTGTGGATACCGCTAAGCCTGGCCCGCTCACTGGGTCCGGGCGACGGTCTTCAGCCATGCTGCGCGTCGAATCTGGCAGCCCGTCTCTAGCGGTACAACAACTTGCGACTAGCAACGAGCCCAAAGAAAATACCAGACACGACAGATTGAGGATAAAGAACCGGTCCACAATGGCGTGCGCCTCTTCCATGCTGACATCCAGGAAGTCATACCGCAGATCATATCGACCGCGCACGGCAATCCAGTGGACGATTCGGCGGACAACGAATTCGACGCCCGATTCAACGCGAGCGCCGCCAGCAGAGCAATGCTAGACACAAAGCGCCAACCTGACATAGCTGTTCAGACTGTATCGCTGATTCCAGGCCATGATGGCTCCTCCGGTCATAGGGCTGCCACGATCAACGAGATTTGGACCGATACGGACGTCTGCAGAGGGGTGAACTGCGCGTATCCCCGGCTGGCCTGATATCGATCGAACCGCGGCCATGACGAGGCTACACGATATGAGCGGGAAGTGGCGTTTTATAAGGAGCTTCTCGAGCACCGCGGCACTTCCCACCGCTTGAGCTAAAGCGTGTCTGCGGTGACGGCGCGGTGGAAGCGGTGGCGATCTGCGGCGCGAATCATCGTTTCGAAGAGTTGCAGCGCGTGTCAACGTGGAAGGTCGCAGCCGGCGGATATGAGGCCGTTAGCATACCGACACGTCGAGGTCGGCCAGAATAGATTTTTTTGCGGCTGAGTTCCTGTGTGCGGTTCGAGAGTAAGCAGCAACATGAAATGCTGAAGGGGCGGTTTATGTGTTCACGGATCCTTCTGGCGTTTGACGAGAGCGACTCGTCGAGGGCCGCATTGGGCGAGGCGGCCCGGATTGCCAGGTTCGCAGGCGGTGTGGTCCATGTGGTGAACGTGGTCGACAAGGCTCCGGCGTACCCCTTCGCCGTGCATAACGACCTGTCTCTAATGAACACGGCGCTGCATCGGCGCGGACGCGCGCTCCTTGACACTGCGGCCAAGGAATTGGCGCGTCTGGGCGTGGCATACGACACGGCAACTGTCGACGCTAGCAGCATGTCCCAGGACATTGCGTCCTGTCTGCATCGCCATGCACAATTCATTCGCGCGGATATCGTCGTCATGGGAAGTCATGGGCGCAGAGGCTTGGCGCATGCGGCTCTGGGCAGCGTTGCAGAGCGATTTGTGCGCGAGGCTCCGTGTGCTGTCATGGTGGTAAAAGAAGCTTCGGTACCAGATGAACTTGAACCGTCCTGCTCGAATTTCTGGCGCGTGGGCGAACTGAACCGATGCAGGAATCCTGGGCGGAAGTGAGTGTTAGTGTTTTGGAGAAATTTTCCTAATGACAACGGAGGTTGGCGATGAAACGCAGACAGTATTCGGTGGAGCAGATCGTGGGTGGTGCGCGTGGCAAGCATATCTATGCGCGTGGCGCCAAGCTTCAGGTCGGGCCGTCCGCCGGAGGGAAGTTACTATTTTGAAGGACAGTTCGACGGGCTGGGCAAGCCGATCAGTTCGCTCTCACTGGGATCGGGGGATGCCAAAATCAAATGACACGAACGAATTGGGTTGGGCTGGGTCCTGACGGCGTTTGGGCGACGCCCGCGGGGACGACTCGTCCGGTACTGCGTTGGCTACTCGAACCCTGAAGGCGACCGGGCGGCGCCGCGTCAAGCCAACAAGGGGCGACATAAACGTGAGGACGAGCGCGTTGAGTCAGTGACGGCCTTAACGCAGTCGCGTTGGGCATCCCGAAACCTGGCACCTGCGCAATCGCCCCGCATGCGACCTCTTGCTTTGGCCAGGCGCTTATCTGCTTCTCAAGCCGGTCGAAACTTGCTCGATATCTTCAATGCGCTCAACTGGTCGCGCAGTCCGTTAAACATGGAACGCGGCAGCATCTCCTTGAGCAACGTGATCAGTAGAGAGCGCATCCGATGAAGACCAAGATGTTGGGTAACATCGCCGGCCTCTGCGTCGCGCGTGTCGTCGTCGGTTGTCATGTTGGGCAGCCGTTGCGGATTGACTACTGAGTTGCATCAATTGAAGAGCGCTTTCATCGCTAGCGTTATTCGGAACATCCACGGCGTGTCGTGTCTTTTCCACCGTGTCTGGTTCGCCAGCATCGCGTCGCGCATAGCTGACGCTGGGCGATTGACCCAAATCAATGAGCGGTGCGCCGCTCCCCCTACAGTGTGAATGGATGCGGCGATACGACTGGCAACTGTATGGCGTGGCTTCAGATCGTCCGAGGTCGATACAAGTCACGGTGACGGATCGCAGGAACTGGCTTGCAAATTGCCTTTTCGCAGAGAACGGCATCGCTGTGTCTGTCGATTGGGACTACACGCCAGTGCCGCACACCGACGTTTCTGGGGAGAAAAGACAATGGGTAACGTGTTTCGCGACCGCGCCGACGCTGGCAGACAGCTTGCCGCCGCACTAATAGACTATCAGGGACGCGACGATCTGGTGGTGCTGGCCCTGCCGCGCGGTGGCGTGCCTGTCGCGTTCGAAGTCGCACGGGCACTGCATGCGAAGCTCGACGTCCTCGTCGTCAGGAAGGTTGGGGCGCCCTACAACGAGGAGTTGGCGATGGGCGCGATAGCGCCCGGTGGCACCGTTTATCTGGAAAGGTCGGTCCTTCGTCAGCAGGAAGTCAGTGATGCCCAATTAGCCGATGTCATCGCGCGAGAACGGACCGAACTCGCGCGCAGGGAACTGGCCTACCGTGGGGAAAGTCCGCCGGTGCCGGTTCGCGGCAAGATCGTGATAGTGGTCGACGACGGCATCGCGACGGCGGCGTCGATGCATGCGGCGCTCCAGGCGATCCGTAGCAGAGACCCCGCTCGCATCGTGGTGGCAGTTCCGGTGTCGCCAGCCGGTACGCAGACGGAATTCGAAGGCATCCCGCATGAGTTCGTGAGCGTGCTGCAGCCCGGCTGGTTCATGGCGATCAGCCAGTTCTATCTGAATTTCGACCAGACGACCGATGAAGAAGTCCGTGCGTGTCTCACCACCGCGCGGAGTTGGGAGCACGAGCAGCCTATTGGGCTCGGCCTGATGAAGACAGGCATGGCCGTGGGCCGTGTCAAACGTGGAGGATCTATCGTGAACACAGGATCCATTTGTACGCGGGACGTCACTGTCTGCGAGCGGCAAGCGACGGTTTTCGACGCCGCGCAACTCATGCGCGAACAGCATGTCGGCGACCTCGTGGTGATTGAGATGAGCGCCGGGCGCCGCGTACCCGTAGGCATGCTGACCGATCGCGACATCGTGCTGGCTATCGTGGCCAAACAGGCGAACCCCGAAAAGATCTTCGTGAACGACGTGATGTCGTCGCCACCGGCGCTGATCAACGAAGGGGACGATCTTTGGCTTGCCGCCTCGCGGATGCGTTTGAACGGCGTCCGGCGTCTGCCTGTCGTCGGCGCCGCGGGGGAGCTGATCGGCATCGTCTCACTCGATGACCTGCTCGAGGCAGCGTCTGCTCTCCTGTCGGAGCTCTGGCTCGTGACGGGCCGTCAGCCGCACATCGAGCAAAAGAGTCGCGCCTGAATCGAACGATGCGACCAGAGGAGAGGTGCTATGCATCCATCGAAGACTCCATTTCTCGCGGTTCGCGATCTGGGCCAACGAATCTCGGATCAACCGTCCGACTTTGACGCTGCTCGAGATGGCTCGCAGCCGTGAATTCGTGCTGCTCGGCGAAGCGACGCACGGTACCGCGGGGTTTTATCGCCTGCGCGCGCAGATCGCGCAAGGATTGATCTCGGAGTGCGGTTTCGACGCCGTCGCCATCGACGGCGACTGGCCGGACACATGGCGTGTGAATCGCTTCAGCGATGCCGTTTACGTGTCCGCGTCTAGCAGTTCGCGCGCGTGGCGCGTCGCCGCATCCGTGCGCAGCGCGGCGAGCGCTGCGGTTTCGATGCGGCGCACCTTTTCGCGGGATACGCCCAGCTCCGTGGCGATACGTTCGTGGGTCTGCGGCTCCCCACCTCCGATTCCGAAACGAAGTCGCAGCACCTGAGCGTCGATGGCCCCCATGCGCGACAGCGCCGACCTCAGCAATTCGTGCATCCGTGCATTCGCGAGGTTAGCGAGCGGCGAGAGCGCCGAGTCATCCGCGACCAGATCGGCGAGCGCGGTGTCGTCCTCGCCGCACAGCGGATCGAGCGAACCGACCTCGACGGGCAGATCGAGCGGACGCGACGAATCGGCCACCCGTGCTGATTACGCCCGATGGCGCCACGACGATGCCGTGCGGATTGACCACATACAAGTTGCCCGTTGCAGCGACCTTGCCGAGGATCGCGAACGGCGGACCACCGGTCACCCGGTTCAGCGTCGCGCACGAACCGTTGTAGAACGTGACACAGTTGTTCCTGCCGATCGAAAAGCTGTTCGAGTCGATGACGCCGCGCGTCGAACCCGCTTACGTGATCAGGAGGCCGTTGTCCTGGCCGCTATCGTGCCCGTGCCGGCCACGTACGCGCCGCGTTATGGCAGAGGGCCCGCCGCGAGCGTCGCATGCGTAAAGCACAGCCCGCTGGACGAGCGCCGATGGCCAGCAGATAGCTCCGTTTGAGTGCCGCGATGCACTGCGCGTCGGGCTAGCCGAGGTAACTTCGGCCGTGACATACATCCCCTTTCCGCGCACACGCGGAACGGCTGCCCACGCCGCGTCCAGCCGACCGGAAGCTCGTTGTCACAGCGGCTTAAGAATAGACATTCAACTCGCGAACGCATGCCGATTCCTCTGCGTTTTCCGCCTTCCTGTCAGTTATTTTGCAGCCGTGTTCCATGTCGGGGCGCTCAATGATGCGCTTCGATTGACGTTAAGTGCTCGCGCTTCCGTTTTCCCTGTCGGTTTATGAGGTTCGGACAGCCGATGGAGGTGGCAGATAGCGGCGCTCGTGTTCTGAAGGCGAGGGATCATTTGCAAATCTCGAGCGGACGTCTGAACGTCCATCCAACGGAGGGGCGAATGACGCTTGCAGGCCGAACCCGGAAGTTAGCAAACAAGCGTCACGGGCCAACCCGAAGTTTTGGCGAACGGGTGAAATTGACCCTTTCCGGACTCTCGAATTCGCGAGAGGCGAACGCCAGGTGCATTTCCGGTCATCTATCGTCGGCCGCGGACTATGGCATCGTCGTTCGCTCTTACCATTCTTAGCGTTGATAGTTACGAGCAGTGAACTGATATGACTTTCCGTGTCAATCGCGATCGGTTCTCGGTCTGGGTACATCTGAATTTCCTGAGGGCGACGTAGCAGTACGTCTCGACGGTGGGTCACACTGATATCCGCGGGTTGGTTACC
>NZ_JBKGUA010000072.1:0-23244 GCF_046543485.1 Paraburkholderia sp. EG304
ACGGTAACAATGGGCATGGATTTCCCCTCCTGTGGGTATTGATGAAGGCTCAGACCTCATCATGGCACTTTGATGCCGAACCGCGGCTTCCGCCGCAGCCTCGGGACGGGGAAGTCCCTTACATTCGGTTACCCGGACTACGACATGGACCAGATTCCCAACGGGGCCGCACGCGCGGGCTGCTCTGGAACGACGCAGACGGGCTCGCGTTCAAAGCATTTGCGTTGCGTGAGCGCGGGAAGCATGGGGCGCACCACAATACCTACACGTCGATCTATCTTTGGCTGCGAGAGGGCGCTGCCACGAAGTTCTTGACCGGGCCTCGTTTTGAGTCGGTGCTCCAGACGTTCGGGCGCCCGCCGATACAGACATGGCTGCCCGTCGACGTCCGTGCTGAACACTCGGTCGAGGCGCTATCGATATACCGCGAGGATGTGAATGTTCCCGATGGAGCCGATTTAGGCGAGTTGCGCGAAGCTAGAGACGAAGCTCAATGCACAGGTGGCCGACCGCGAGGATACCGTAGCAGCAGCGGTCGGCCTGGACGTGCTGAACTGGCGAGTCGCGCGCTTCACGCTTAGTTCCGCGTCGCTGCGAGCGGTGGAGTGTGGAGTCGGCTATGAGATCGCGTATCTCGCTTCGTCTGGGTTAGCGCAGTTGTCCACCTGATTTGTCGGCTATTGCACCATAGCCTGGTGAGGAACCTGTTCGAAGTGTTCCGATGTTGAATCAAGCTCGCCGTCAAATTTCTTCGCGAAATCAAGGTAATCTGCAGCGAAGCGGGCATTGAGGTACGGGCCGGCCACCATTGCGCGCAGCCTATCGTGCGGCGCTTTCGGGCTGGAGGCGACGGTGCGGCCATCGCTCGCGTTCTACAACACGCCGGACGAGGTCGACCGGATGGTCGCGGTGGTGAAGTTGCTGGCGAAGCATTGAGCGCTGACGTTGCGATGCCGGGCGTCCTCGGGCTCCGGCATTGCAAATGTTCATCGCAGTTCGAACCCCAAGGCATTCAACGCGTCACGCAAACGATCGCGGCCATGCAGTGATTCCCGCGTGCGCCAGCGTTCGATCGAACGGTCGGTCCAGCGCGCATCGGATTGACCCTGCCGAACCTGGAGGCCGGCGAGGATGTCGTTATAGAGCGCGATGCCCTGCGTCTGCGCGGGCGCATCGTATTGCTCGCGATGCAGCACCACCGATTGCGGCAGGCGCGGCTTGACCTCGGCAGGCCGCGCCGGGTCCGAGTAACCCACGCACAGGCCGAATACCGGCAGCACGTGCGGCGGCAGCGCCAACTCTTTGGCCACCTGTTCCGGTGCGTTGCGGATCGCGCCGATGTAGACGGAGCCGAGACCCAGCGACTCCAGCGCGACCAGCGCGTTCTGCGCGGCGAGTGCCGCATCGATCACGCCGACGAGCAGCGTCTCCAGATATTGCAGTCCCTCGGGCTTCACGCTGGCGCGCTCGGCCACGCTCTCGAGCCTCGCCAGATCGGCGAGCCAGACGAGAAAGAGCGGCGCGTGGCGAATGTGCTCCTGATTGGCCGCCAGCGCGGCAAGCCGCGCTTTGCGTTGCGGGTCTTCGACAGCAACGACGCTCCACGTCTGCAGGTTCGAGGAACTGGGCGCGGATTGCGCTGCGGCGATCAGCGTTTCGAGCGTACCGGCAGGCAGCGGACGACCATCGTAAGCACGCACCGAGCGATGCGAGAGCAGGGTCTGAAGCGTGTCGTTCCAGTCGGATAACGGCGTGTCGGTTTGCTCGGTGCCGTAGCGCGTTTGAAAGGCCGCTGTGGCTTTGTGCGCGGACTGGCTTTCGTGTTGGTTGCGCGTGAGCGCCTCATCAGTAGACATCTATCGGTGCCTCGTCATTCGGGATGTGAAGGTTTGCTGGGGTCCAGTGCTGCGCATACCTTACCTAAATTAGTCCAGAGCAGAAGCGCGGAGCTATATAAAAATCCCCGCTATTCATATGAATCCGCGAACGCCGTGAGCCGCGGGATTGCTCTGCGAAGATCGCGCGATATTCAAATCATAATTAATTGCTTCTGCGCGGGTTCGATCGTCACTAGCATGGTCGGACTTCATCTTTTCACGGCAATTCCATCATGTTGGCTTCCCCCGTCTATCGATTCAGGCAACCCGCTATTGAGCGCGTGCTTGCGGTCACGCGGCTCTTCTGGCTCGGCTCCCCGCAACCGGACAGTTCGCGTCTTCAGGACATTCGCCGATGACACAAACGCCCGACCACGACGCGCGCCGCACACTTGAACTGTTGGGGCCGGCGCCGGAAAACTGGGTGCCGGATCGCCCGGGTATCGACCATAACGTGTTGATCGTCGGCGGTGGGCAAAGCGGCAGCGCCTTTGCGTTTGCGCTGCGGCGTGCAGGCATTGGCCGCGTCAGCGTGATCGACGCGGCCGCCGATGCATCGGGCGCCGGCGTCTGGCGCACTCGCGCGCGGATGAACAAGCTGCGCACGCCGAAGGCGCTGGTGGGACCCGAGACGGGTCTGCCAGGGCTCGGCTTTCAGGCCTGGTATGAAGCCCGATTCGGTGCGCAGTCATATCGTGAGATCGACCGTATCCCGCGCGAACAGTGGGCAGATTATCTGGCGTGGTATCGCGAGTTTCTCGAGATTCCGATTCGCTACGCAACGCGCCTCGTCAGGATCGAACCGCTCGATTCGGCGCTCGATACCTCTTTCCGCCTGCATCTTGAAGTGAACGGCGAGGCGCGCGTCGAGACTGCGCGCAAGGTGGTGTTGTGCAATGGCGTCGCGGGCAACGGTGGTGCGTTCGTGCCGCAGGTGCTGGCGTCGCTGCCCGCGGCGCGGGTCGCGCACACCTCGCAGGCGATCGATTTCGCCGCGTTGCACGGCAAGTCGGTTGCGGTGCTCGGCGGCGCGGCATCCGCCTTCGATGCAGCCGCGACGGCGCTCGAAGCGGGCGCGGCCAACGTCCATCTGTTCGTGCGCCGCGCGACGCTGGCGGCCGTGCCGGTATCGCGCGCGCGTGCCTATCCCGGTGCCTACGACAACTACTTCGACCTGCCCGATGCGGTGCGCTGGTCGCAGGCATTGCGCTTCAAACGTTCCGGTTCGACGGCGCCGCTCGACTCCATCGAACGGGTCACGCGTTTCGCGAATTTTCATCTGCATCCCGCTACGCAGTGGGAGTCCGCGCGCGAAGAGGCGGGGCAGATCGCCGCGCGCACGACGGAAGGTGAGACGTTCCAGTTCGACTTCGCGATTGCGGGCACCGGCTACTTCATCGATCCGTCGGCACGGCCGGAACTGGCCGGATTCGCGTCGCACATCCGCCTGTGGCGCGATCAGTACACGCCGCCCGCGGACGATGCCGACGACGGGCTTGGCGCGCATCCGTATCTCGGCTCCGGGCTGGAGTATCTGGAGAAAACGCCGGGGCGGGCGCCGTATCTGCGCGATATCCACGTCTACAACCCGGCGGGTTTCGTGAGCGCGGGCGTGCCGGTGGGCGACGTGCCGAGCATGAAGCGCGATATTCCCAGCGTGGTCAGGCGCATCAGCCGCGACCTGTTTCTCGGCGATCTGGCTGCGCATGAGGCACGCCTTACCGCGCCTGTGCCCGCCGATTTCGACGAGTCCGCGTATGCATCGAGTGTGTGGCAGCGCGAGGCATCGAGCGCCTGAGCGCGCCTTAATGCCGGAGCGTGGGTTTCATATCGATATAAATTGGAAGGCCGTGCTCACGGGCACGGCTACCATGTCCGATTTCCTTCACCGCGTTTGCGCGGATCGAACCGATGTCAGTCAACCTTCCGCGCTTCGGTATCTGGGCGCTCGTGCACGGCAGCCGCGCCGCGTTGCAGGACCCCGCCGAACCCTATGATGCGTCGTGGGCCCGCAACAAGGCCCTCGTTCTCGAAGTCGAGCGCCTCGGCTACGACTCGGTGCTCGTCGCGCAGCACACGATCAATCCGCACGATCCTTCTCTCGATCAGCTCGAAGCCTGGACGTCGTCGGCGGCATTGGCGGCGTTGACCTCGCGCATCGAAATCATCGCGGCGATCAAGCCGTATCTCTATCACCCCGTCGTGCTCGCGAAAATGGCCCAGCAGATCGAGCACATCAGCGGCGGCCGCTTCGCGATCAACGTGGTCAACGCGTGGAATCGTCCTGAACTGGAACGGGCCGGCATCGGCTTTCCCGAGCACGACGAGCGCTATAAATACGGCCGCGAATGGCTTGAAGTCGTCTCCGCGCTGCTGCGGGGCGAAGCCGTGAATCATCGGGGCGAGAACTTCCGTCTCGAGAATTACCAGCTGCTTCCCTCCGATCCGTTTCGTGCGCGTCCGCGGATTTATGTCGGCGGCGAGTCCGAGCCCGCGCGCGACCTGGTGACGGCGCACGGCGACGTGTGGTTCATCAACGGTCAGCCGCCCGACGACGTTGCGCGCCTGATCGCGGACGTATCGGCTCGTACGCGTCCGGCGGGACAAGCCGCGTTGCGCTTCGGTCTGTCGGCGTTCGTGATCGCGCGGGAAACGGCGGCGCAGGCCGACGCGCACCTCGCGCATCTGTTCGCGCTGGCGGATCTGGACAAGCCTCTGCGCGAGCGGCAGAAGGCCAATACCGACGCGAAAGCGGTGATGCATCAAACCTTCGCGCAATCTCCGCGCGTCGGCTCGAATGGAGGCACGGCGGCCGGTCTGGTCGGCGATTACGACACGGTGGCGCAGCGCGTTGCCGCGTTTCATCGCGCGGGCATCGAACTTTTCATGCTTCAATTCCAGCCGTTCGAAGCCGATATGCGAGCCTTTGCCGAAGAGGTAATACCGCGCGTGCGGCGGCTGCTCTCCAACTGAGCTGAATGATGATGGCGCGAAAAGCGCACCATCTGTCATGCAATCAGAAGAACGCGCCGGTGGGCGGCAGTTTTCCCGTCAGCAGGTTTTCACCGAGCAGCCGTTCCTTGTACAGGCGCGGATTGTGCGAAGCAATCACCTTGATGTTGCGCCAGTGCCGGTCCAGCGCGCCCGTGCGTGACACGACGGAGCCCGAACCGAGATCGATCAACCAGCTAGCGATTTGCGGCGCGAGATCGTCGATCACCACTTTAGCTTCCGCGGCCGAGAACGTGGCAGCCAGCGTCAGCTCGTATTCGTCGGCTGTGCCGGAAGCATCCCAGGCACGCTGGAGCGCGGCTAAGGCACGATCGGCGGTCGCCTCGACACTCGCCGCATACGCGCGAATCCGGCCGAGCAGGGTTTGCAGCACGGGTTCGTCGGCGGGATGCGCGGCGTCGCCATGATAGAAGTTGCGCCCCCGTGCGCGCAGAACCTCGACGGCGTCCAGCGCGACCCGCCGCACGATACCGGCGATGCAGTTGGTCAGATACACCTGGTGGAAGGTGTATCCCCACGGCGCGGCATGGTCGTCGCGCGGCGGGTCGGTCGGATAGAGGTGATGCGCGGGCACGCTCACGGCATGAAACTTCGCCGTGCCCGAGCCGGTGAGGCGCTGGCCGAAGCCTTGCCAGTCGTCGTCGCTGCTGACGCCCGGTCCACGATCGAGCACGTACTGCACGGTCCTACCCGCGCGACTCTCGACGGCGACGCCGACAAACGCGTCGTTGTAGAGATTGCCGGTCGCGTAGACCTTCTCGCCTTCGCCCGTATAAGCTTGTCGCCGTTCGTCCCATTCGAGCCGGCTCAGCACCTTGCCGGGGCGCGCGCCGGCCGCCACCGCATCGGTCTTCGTGAAACTGAGGCCGACGGTTTTCTTCTGCCGCGTCAGATCGAGAACGTGGGCGTGCAACGGCTGATCCCGCCGCCGCAGCGCCGCCTCGACCAGCCACAGATGATTGCGAAACGCGTGCGCGATATTCGAGTCCGCCGCGGCAAGGTCGCGCGCGACGACGAAAAGGCCGCTCAGCGACGCGTCATGACCGCCGAGGTGGGCGGGCAGACGAAGCGCGCCGAAGCCCAGTTCCTTGAGCCTCGCGATCTCTTCATGCGGCAAACGATGATGGTGTTCGCGCTCCGCCGCACTTAGCGCAATGTCGTCGATGACCTCGCCGAAGCCAAGGCTCGCGGACAGCGGTGAAACTAGCGTGGTTGCCATCGCGTGTCTCTCACACCTTGACGCTGTAGTCCGCGACCTTGATTCGCGAATTGATGATCTTGCGTTCCGCGAGCCAGTCGGCCGCGCGCTGGAACTGCGCGATGAACGCGGCGTCGTCGGGTTCGTGGAATTGATTCACGCGTTTGAGGCTCGTCAGATAATCGCGCACCTGATCCGGATAACGGGCCTGCTTCTGCACGAGCTGTTCGGATTCGGCGGGATGCGCCGATTGCCATGCGCCTTCGACGTAGTACGCATCGATCACCGCGCGCACCAGCTCGGAGTTCTCTTCGGCGAATTTACGGCGCGTCACGAGCGAGCTGTAGTCGATCAGAAAATCGAGGTCGCGCCCTTCGTTGAAGATGTCCTTGGCGTCGTTGCTATAACGCGCGATGTCCACCGCCGGCGACCACATCGACCATGCATCGACCACACCTTGCGCGAACGCCGGTGCCGCGTCGGGCGGATTGAGGTAGACGAACTCGACCTTGCTGCGGTCGACGTGATGTTTCTCCAGCGCGGCGATCAGCAGAAACTCGCCCAAGCCCGAGCGGTTCACCGCGACCTTGCGTCCCGCCAGATCGGCCACCGAATTGATGCCGCTCGACTTCTTCACGATGATCGCCGTCGAGCGCGGCGAATAGATATCGAACGCGACGAAGACGAGCGGCGAGCCGGCCAGCATCGCGGCGAGCGCGGGGGTCGTCGAGCCCCAGAAGCCGAAGTCCGCACTCCCGCCGACGACCGCCTGAATCGACGGCGCGTGATTCGGGAACGGCCCGACCCATTCGACCTTGATGTTTTTTGCCGCGAGCGTCTTTTCGAACACACCGCGCTGCCTGGCGATATCCGGCAGGCTGCCGTAGCCCCAGCCGAGGCGCACCGTATCGGTGTTGCGGGTCAGCTTGCGCGGCTCGGCTGCGCGTGCCGGAAACAGATTGGCGGTTGCCGCGCCGGCCAGCAGGCCACCCGCCGCGCGCAATAGTTGGCGGCGGCTCAGCAAAGAATCGTTCATCGTTATTTACGTCCTTGAAGTGATGCGCAAATGCAGTGATGCTGTGATTTTGAAAAAGCGCTCAGTCGGGCTGAACGCCAAGCTCGTCGAGCAGGATCGGCCGCAATGTTTGCGGCGCGTAGTGGTTGGGGTGAAAAGATGCGGCGATCCGTCCCAAGCGCATCACGAGAATTCGGTCGGCGAGCGTGAGCGCCTCGTCGACGTCGTGCGTCACGAGCAGCACGCCGGGGTGATGGCGCGCGACAAGCTCCTTGACGAGCCCGTGCATCTTGATGCGCGTGAGTGCGTCGAGGGCCGCGAAGGGCTCATCGAGCAGAAGCAAGGCGGGATCGCGCACGAGGCTGCGCGCCAGCGCCACACGTTGCGCCTGACCGCCTGAGAGATTGCGCGGCCAGTCGTCTTCGCGGCCCGACAGACCGACTTCGGCCAGCGCATGCGAGGCGCCCGCGCGGCCGACCGTTGTTTCGTGACCGAGCGCGACGTTCTCCCACAACGTCGCCCACGGCAGCAGCCGATGCTCCTGAAACACTACCGAGGGACGTTCCGGCGCACGAATCTCGCCGGCGTCGGGCAGATCGAGACCGGCGAGCGCTCGCAACAGCGTGGTCTTGCCGCAGCCGCTCTCGCCGAGCAGCGCGACGAATTCGCCTTTGCGGATGTCGAGGTCCAGCGCATCGATGACGATGCGGGTGCCGTACTGGCGTTGCAATCCGCGTACCGATACGGCGAGCGGCGAAAGCTTGCCTTGTTCGCCGGCAACGGCGGAATCATGAGCATCGAGGGAAAGGGCGAGATCGACGCTCACTTGCGCGCTCCTTTGGCGTAATTCGGGTGCCACGATAGAAAGTGCGCTTCGAGCAGGCGCACGGAGGCATCGGCCACGACACCGATGATCGCGTAGATGATCATGGTCAATACAATCACGTTGGTCTGAAGAAATTCGCGCGCATCCATCGCGAGGAAGCCGATGCCTCTGGTCGTGGCGAGCGTTTCGGCAATGACGAGCGCGAGCCACGCATGAGCGAGCGCATAACGCACGCCGGTCAGGATTGATGGCATCGCGCCGGGCAGAATGATCCGTCGCACGATCGCGCGCCAGTTCAGCCCGACCACCTTCGCGAGTTCCATCAGCTTCGGGTCGATCTGCCGGATGCCCAGCATCGTGTTGATGTAAATCGGAAACAGCACCGCGAGTGCGACCAGAAAAATTTTCGCCACCTCGCCGACACCGAACCACACGATCACGAGCGGCAGCATCGCGAGAAAGGGAATCGCGCGAACCATCTGGATCGAACGATCGAGCAGGGCCTGCGCCAACGGCGAAAAGCCGACCAGGACGCCGAGCACCAGTCCAACTGTGCCGCCGATCGCGAATCCCGCCGCGGCGCGCAGCAGTGAAACGCCAAGGTGAACGAAGAGATCGCCGCTTTTCGCCAGATCCAGCGCGGTGGTGGCGACTTTGCTCGGGGCGGGAAGGACCTGGGGTGCAATCAGCCCGACGCTCGACGCGAGCTGCCATAGTGCGAGCACTAGGAGCGGCACGATCCACGAAAGCCACTTGTAGAGCGTGCCCTTAGAAATTCGCTGATGCAGCCGGTTCGAAGAGAGATGGCTGTTGCGAGAATACGTGACGTCAGCCATGCCGGTCCCGAATGAACAATGAAAAAAACTGCTTCGCAATCGAGCGAACAGATCAGCTTTCTATTAGAGGACGATTAGCATGGCCGCGACAAACAGTTTTTTATTCTTTGCTTTTTCGTTTTGACGCGTTCAAAGCAGGAATGCCGTTTGAGCGTCCGCCAATCGAATTGCACAGATAACCTAAGCTTGTTTTGTTCGTTTCCCGTTGACGCGGAAAAGTCGGTCCAATCCAGCCGGCGAGTCCCAGCAAGAACAATTCTGGCGTCTGTGCAAACAGGGCGACGAGCACGAGGGCTGCGAGCGCACCCAGCGCAGTTCCGAGGATCCGATACTGGCTCTTCGACACGCTCATGCCGCGACTATTCTGGGCGACGACCCACACGGTGATTGCAGCCCATTTCGGATCGTCCAGGTTCATGCAAAACGCGATGTACAGCGCGATCAGCGATGCGCTTGCAGTCCTGACGGCGTACGCTAGCCCCTCCCATGTAACGCCCGGGACGGGCAAGGGGGTAGTTTCTTGAAGTCCACTAGATACAGAATCCGAATTTATGAGCGGTCGGTGCTTTCGTCCACTGGCAGGGTCGCACGTTATCCGGTCGGATCGCGCCGTTCAGGCCAGTATTGTGCGATCGATCTCGCGAATCGCTACCGTGCCGAGCATCGCCATGTTTCGGTCGACTTCGCCCCTGAGAAGGCCGATCGCATGTCGAACACCCGACGCGCCGCCCACCGCGGCGGCGTACATGAACGGGCGCCCTGCGAATACGAACTGCGCACCGAGCGCGAGCGCCTTCAGAACATCTCCCCCTCGCCGGATCCCGCTGTCCAGCATGACGACGGTCTTGTCTGCAACGGCATCACAAATCTGCGGCAACACGGACAGCGGCTCGACCGCCCCGTCCAGTTGGCGCCCACCGTGGTTCGACACGATGATCCCGTCCGCGCCAATCGCGAGTGCGCGCCGCGCGTCGTCCGCCTGAAGGATGCCTTTGATGACCAGATTGCCGCTCCAACGTTGACGAATGCTTGCGATGTCCGACCATGACAGATGGTCGCGTCCGGTGGTGTCGCGTACCGCCGAAGCGGATAGCATCGGTGCCCCTCGTGTCGCGAACGAGTTCTCGAAGTGGGGCATGCCGTGATTGATCAACGTCCGGGCGAAAGTGCCAAGCAGCCAGCGTGGGTGGGAAATGCCGTCCATCGCGAGACGCAGCGATGGGCGCAACGGCAGCGAGAAACCCGTACGCACGTTGTTTTCGCGATTCGCCCAAACGGGAATGTCGACTGTGAGGACGAGCGTCGCGAAGCCAGCGGCCTTGACACGCTCGATCAAGGCGTCGCGGCGCGCAGCGTCGCCGGGGAGATAAGCCTGGAACCAGGTGCCAGGCGCTGCCGCCTGCACCACCTCCATGGGAATGAGCGAGGAGCCGCTCATGATCGCAGGGATATTTTCATCCATCGCGGCCGTGGCCAACGCAATGTCGCCTCGATATGCCGAGATGGCACTGATTCCGACCGGAGCGATTCCGAACGGAGACGAGTAGGTGTGGTTGAAGATCGTTGTCTGCTGCGATCGACGAGACACGTCGACAAGCACTCTTGTGCGGAACTCCAAGCGTTCGAACGCAGCCCGATTCGCCGCGATCGACATGCCGTCCTCCGCTGCGCCGGAGATATAGCCGTAGAGCGGACGCGGCAGAACGCGCCGTGCCGCCCGCTCGAAGTCCGCGAGCGAGAGGATCTGGCGCAGCCGCCGGGGGAGATGTTGCTTGACCCCGTAAGCCTCTTGTTCAACTCGCCCGACGGACGTCGTTTCGTGCACGCTCGCGTGCTCTGCGTAGTCGTTCATTTCACCGTCTCACTGTGTTACATCGAAATCGCTGCGTTCGCCCTCGGCGGTCGGTGTGCCCGATCATGCCAGAGAGCGGATGACTTCAATACGCAAACGAGCCGCGCTGGCGCATCAGCTCGCGGAACAGCGATTCGTTCGGCTGGAATGGCGCGCGGCCGTGGAGGTAGAAATAGTTGTTCAGCACCACCAGACCGCCGACCGGCAAAGACACTTCCTTCGTGCCGGCCGACGTTTCCATCGACTGGGACAGTGAGCGGAGAAATGCCGCTTCTTCACGGTTGGACGGCTGAACGAACTGGTCGATGAACGAGATCGACAGACCAAATTCGCTTTGAAAGAACAGCGGCCGCTCGATCTGCTCGCTGACGTTCTTGGAATCGGATCCCTTGTAGAAGAACGGCTTGGTTCCGAGCTTGTGATTGACGAAGCGATCGCGCTCTTCCCAGTCGTCGAGGTGCAGAAACCGCGATTCGCCGCCGACCGCGCTTCGCTCCGCGAATTTCATCATCAGCAGCCAGTCCGTTGCGTCGCTCACGTACGTGCCGTCGGTGTGCATCGTGAACAGCCGGTATGCCTGACGAAGATATGAGTCGCTGTTATCGGTGTGCTTCACCACGAAGCGGGCGTAGTACGTTCCCGACATCGCATCGTGATTGCTCGGGCCGAGGATATGACCGATGGCCGTACCGAACTTCACGAAGTCAGAGGGGTCTTGCGAAAGGTCCTGGAGGCCGATGGTGAAACCGCCGTGCCGACGGTCCTTGACCAGCTCGACGAGCATGTCGGCAAAGTCGTCACCGAGACGCTCGACCAGCAGATCGGCAAGGTGATGGCGCATGAACGGGACATACTCGAGATTCTGGACGTCGATATCGCGCACGTTCGCCAGGAATCCGGTCAGTGCGTTCGAGTCGACCGTCACGTTCATGATGCGGTGATGGGTGGGATGCGCCGACAAGCGGAAAAGCGGTTGCCGGTGCGTGATGGAACCAGGGTGGGTGATCAGTGCGTCCATGTTGTCCTCCAGTTGTTTCAGGGCTCTATTTGATGCCCTTTCTTTGATATCATCCAGAAGCAATACGCGAATGTTTATTCGCTTCCGGAGATTAAATGATCGACGCCCGTCAACTGCGATACTTCGTTGCGGTGGTGGAGGATCTGCACTTTGCCAAGGCAGCGGATCGACTGGATGTTGCGCAATCGGCGCTCAGCGCCCAGATTCAACGCCTCGAGCAGGAGATCGGCGTTCGTCTCCTGAACCGCAACAAGCGACAGCCCGTTACGCTGACCGATGCGGGGCGTTTGTTTCATGCCGAAGCGGTTGCAGCGCTACGCCATATCGAGCGTGCGGATCAGGTTGGCCGGCTGGCGGCCAGAGGCCTCGCCGGTGTGGTGCGGATCGGATCGGTGGCATCCGGCGTGAGCAGCGGCGTGCTCTCGAGGATGCTGCATCAGTTTCGGATCTCGCATGGCGACGTGCGAATCGAGGTCGTGGCCATGGAGACCCCGCGTCAGTTCGAGGCGCTCGTCAGCGGCGAGATCGACGTGGGTATCGTCAGACCGTGGCGCCAGCATCCGGCGGGTATCGTGGCCACGATCGTGCAGACCGAATGCCTGTTGGTCGCGATGGCCGAGGACCATGCATTGGCAGCAAGCGGGCACGTTTCGGTCAGAGACCTGAAAGATCAGCGTTTTATCGCCCCCCACTTCGACGACGACACGGGATTCAGCGAGGTGCTTACTGCGCTGGGCGTAGCGGGAGGCTTTGTTCCATTTCTCGAACATCGCGTGCATGACTTCATCGCCGCGATCAGTCTTGCATCGGCCGGTTATGGAGTGGTCGTCGTCCCGGAATCGATGCGCAACTTCACACAGCCAGGAATTTGCTATCGGCCGATCGCGGATTTCGAGTATCCGTGTCATCTCGCAATGGCCAGCAGGCGACGGGAGCTTTCTCCCGCCGTTCGCGCATTCGTGACGGAATCCCTCGCGCTGTTCACGCGGCGCGCGATGTCAGACCCAGCTTGAATTGAACTCGCAGGTCTGTCAGGGACGACCCGTGGATAGTCAATCAGGTTCCCCGGATGGTAATCATGCGTGAGTCCTTCAGGGGTTGTTGTTCAGTGGATTGATCGCTTGAGTCCGTCATCGTCGGCATAACGCCTATGCCGGCAGTGCTGTCAGCAATTCGGCCGTCGTGACGATCGAATGGGCAAACGTGGGTCCGTTCAGTTCGTGGGCGGCTCGCATCATTTCCGGCGAGAAGGCGGCGGTCGCGTCGCGCACGAGCGTCACGTGATAGCCGAGTTCCATTGCGAATCGCGCGGTGGATTCGATGCAGGTGTTCGCGAGCAGGCCGACGGCGATGACGTGCGAAATTTTGTGCTGCTTGAGCTGGAAATCGAGGTCCGTGTTGGCGAAGCCGCTTTGCGCCCAATGCTCGTGGATGATGATGTCGTTTTCCAGGGGAACAAAATCGGGGTGCCATTCGCCGCCCCACGTCCCTTTTGCGAAGGACTGGCGCTTCTGCACGATCAGTTGCGTCGGATTCGGATGGTCCCAGTCTTCGTAATCGCCAGGTTGCCAGCGGCGATGCGGGACGTAGAACACCTGGATGCCAGCTTTGCGTGCGGCGCTCACCGCTGCGCGCAAATTGTCGAGAAGCCGAACGTCGTTGGCGACTGCCTCGATCATCGGAAAGATCTTGCCGCCATGCGACAGGAAATCGTTGTAAGGGTCGACCAGCAAAAGACCAGTGTGTTCGGCGCGATAGACAGGGGCAGACATCGTGTTCTCCGGAAAGGGGGTTCGGCCGGGGCGTGTCGCAACCGGAGCCCGGCTGCGCAATTCGTCTGCGCGGACTTGCGCGCGCGGACGTCACACGAATCGATTATACATATGAAAATCATAGAAACAAGTCTAAGCGTCATATCCATAACCAGTGTCAGGTTTTGACGGATCAGGGGTGACTCGGTCAGCCGTGTATGCGAGGGATGCGAATTCGTGTTACTATGAAAAAAAGAGTTTATGCGGAGGCGAAATGAAGCGTAGAGAGAAGGTAGTGGCCACGGTATGCCCGGTTGCGCGATCGACGGAAGTTGTCGGTGACAAGTGGACAACGCTTGTCCTGCGCGAGATGTACATGGGGGCGACCCGGTTCGAGGAAATCCAGATTCAGACGGAGGCGACGCCACAGATGCTGGCCACGCGCCTGAAGTCGCTGGAAGCAGACGGAATGATCGAGCGCCAACCGTATCAGAAGAGGCCGGTACGGTACGAATACCATCTCACACAGAAAGGGCGGGCGTTCTATCCAGTGATCCAGGCGCTGCGTACATGGGGTGAAACCTGGTGCAAGAGCAAAGGCGAGGAAGTCGCCGTACGGTTTATGCATCGGCTGTGTGGGCACGAGGTCGGGCTTGACTATATCTGCCCGTCTTGCGGCGAATACGTAGAGCGGAGCGATCTCGACGCGGCCTTGAGCCCGACGTTTGCAAAGGAGCGCGAGAAAAGACGCGAGGCGTATCGGGCCGCGAAGGCCAGGTCTGAGTGATTCCTCCCGCGCTAGCGCTCATGCCGCTCTGTGCGCCGAGCCTGCATGATGACGTCGGCGAGGAAGGCTAGGGTGAGCGCGGCCGCACCGCACAGGAAGACGAGCGCGTAGTCATCGTGAAAGCGGGAAAACAGATGCGAGTAGCCATAGCCGCCAAGCGCCTGAAAGAGTGCGAACGCCGTAGTCGCTCGGCTCCAGGCTGCGCGCTCTTCGAGGTGATTGTCGCGCACCAGCTCATGAATGCGCCCGAGCACGAGTGGCACGATTCCGGGCGTGAATACGCCAATGACCACCGTGGCGACCCCGAACACGAAAGGATTGCCCGTCTTCGCGAGCACCACGACCGCGATGGCCTGCGATGCGAGGGCGGCGCGCCAGGCTGGACCGAAACCGATGCGATCGCCAAGGTTTCCGCAGATCATCGGGCCGGCGATGGCGGCGAGACCGTATAACACCCAGTAGCTCGCACCAACGGCGGCGCCCCGGCCGAGGCCCCGGGCCACGTAGTCGACGAGCAGCACGATCACGGGCACGAGACCGAGCGCGTTAGCAGCGTATTGTGCGTAGAGGACACGCAGCGCGAGCCTGCTGCGATCTGCTCCGTGCAACGGGGCGACCTGTGGCGCGGGAGGGTTCGTCGCCGGCCAGCCGAACCAGCTCAAGGCCGTGAGCGAGAATGAGAGCGCGCCGAGGCCAAGCCACGTGTCGCGCAACCCCATGTGCAGAAGTTGCGGAATCAGCGTGCCTGATGCCGCAACCCCGAGACCCATGCCAAGGAAGATCATTCCGCTCGCGAAGCCACGGCGCGGCGCAGGAATGTGCGGCAGGATCGACGTCGCGACGAGCACCATGATCGCGCCGCCCGAGATACCCGACAGCAGACGCCAGAAGAAGAACCACGACACCGACACCGGCCACGCGCACGTGAAGAATGCGATCGTGACGACCGCCATCAGAAGCCGCAATGCGGACCGGTTGGACAGCCACGCAGCGAACGGGCGTCCCACCATTGCGCCGATCAGGTAGCCGGCGAAGTTCGCCGCTCCGAGCGTGACGGTCTGTGGGGATGTGAACCAGTGCGCCTCGATCAGCGAGGGGATGAGCGGTGTGTAGGCGAAGCGCGCCAGACCAATGGCGACCAGACTTCCACAGAGCCCGGCAAACGTGGCGAACAGGGCATGGGCATCGAGCGGCGAAGCTTCGCACCGGTGGCATGAAGAAGGAACGGCGGACACGCTGAACTCCTGAATCAAGATTGCTGCTGTGCGCACAGTCTCTGGAGACGAATGACGACAGGGCATTTATGCATTGACGTCGACGATGGTACGTCCCCGAACCTTGCCTTCCAGGATCTGGTGCGCAATCGCAGGAACCTTGACGAGTCCCACTAACGTCGTCGCGCGGCCGAGCTTGTCCAGGTCGAGGTCATGCGCGAGCCGCGACCAGGCCTCGACGCGCACTGCCTGCGGGGCGTTGACGGAATCGATGCCCGCGAGGGTCACGTTACGTCGGATGAAGGGCAGGACCGAACCGGGGAGGCCCGCGCCTTGCGCGAGGCCGCAGGCGGCAACCACGCCGCGGTACTGCGTCTGGGCCAGCACGTTGGCGAGCGTGTGATGGCCGACGGAGTCCACGGCACCGGCCCAACGTTGCTGGGCGATCGGTGCACCCGGTTCAGAGAGCGTGCGCCGGTCGATGATCTCCGCCGCGCCAAGGTTGCGCAGATATTCGGCCTCTTCGAGGCGTCCGGTTGATGCGACGACCCGATAGCCGAGGCCAGACAGGAGCGCAATCGCGATCGATCCGACGCCGCCGTTCGCGCCAGCACCGTTGAATACTCCACGGCGATCGTGACGTCACCGGGCATGAGATCCCGGTCGTGGAAATTGACGATGCGCGTCGAAACCGCGTCGCGCGGCTTTGTCGCGAGCAGTGCCTTGAATGACATCAGACTCTCCTGAGTAAATTGTCTTTCGGCGGCTTGTGCTACGTCGAAGCGACCAAACCTGCGTGCGAATCGTCCGGTTGTTCGGGTCAAACCTGCCCGTCGACAATGGCCGAACTGGGCCGCCCGAACGCGAGCGAATTGACGGCAACGGCCGCGAGCGAGAGCAACACGCCGACCGCGGCGAGGCCAACCCAGGCGGCGCGCAACGCGCCGGCCCCGCCAAGCGCCGCACCGACCGCGCCACCCAGAAAGTACGAAACCATGAAAACCGTATTAAGGCGGCTGCGGGCCTCGGGACGCAGCGCATAGATGCGGGCCTGGTTGGCGATAAAGCTCGTGCGGTTGCCCAGATCCAGCAACACCATGCCGACGATCAGCCATACGAGGCTGCGGCCGCCCGCTGCGACAAACGCGAATGCAATCAGAACCGTTAGTGCGCCGGCGGTCGCGATGTGGCGGGAGCCCATCCGGTCGACGACGGCACCGAGTTGTGGTGATACCGAAAGGCCGACCAGCCCGATCAGTCCGAATGCGCCGATGGTGGCAGGACCGTAGTGATAGGGCGGTCGGGCGAGCAGCACCGCGAGTGTTGCCCACAGCGCGCTGAAGGCGGCGAACACGAGAAAGCCCATCGCCGCCGAGACGCGTAGCAGCCGCTCCTCTCGCACGAGACCAGCGAGCGACTGCATCAACTCGCGGTAGCGGATAGCCACGAGTGTGTTCGACATGGGCACCTTCCTGATGACGAACAGGAGTGCTATATCGATGACAGAGGCGATCACGAATATCGAGCGCCAGCCCCACAGTGCGCCAACGATGCCGCTTAGCGTGCGTGCCAGCAGGACGCCCGAAGATAGCCCGCCCAGCAGCGAACCGACCACTCGCCCGCGTGCGGCAAGCGTGGCCTTACCGGAGACCGCCGGAATGATGATTTGCGCCGAGATTGAAGTCGTTCCGACGAGGAAGCTGCAAACGCTCAAGGTGGCGAAGGACGGTGCGGCTGCACAGGCGATCAGCGCCATCGCATTCGCCACGATGGCCCGCGACGCCAGCGTGCGCGGCTGGACGCCGTCTGCGAGCGGCACGAAGAGCAGCAGTCCCATTGCGTAGCCAAGCTGGGTCAGCGTGGCGATCAGGCCTCCGCGAGCGGACGGCACGCCGAACGTCGACGCGATCTGTGGCAGGAGTGGCTGGTGGTAGTAGATGGGTGAGACGGCGAGCGCGCAGCACAAAGCCATCAGAAAGACCTGGCGCGGGGAGATCATCGGTGTCGTCCAGAGGGTAAGGGGGATCCGGCACCGCGCGGCGGTGACCAAATCGTCGCAAGCCTGATGGCCTCGTCCAGCAAGTCAGGCGGCAACATGCCATGCGGACGAATGCGTCACGGAGTCAGCTCAGGCCGTTGGCAACGCATCGATGAGCTCGCGCGTGTTGACGATACTGTGCGCAAAGGTCGGCCCGTTCAGATCGTGCGCCGCGTGCATCATTTCCTGATGGAACGCGGCCGTTGCATCCTTCACGAGGGTCACGTGGTAACCGAGTTCCGTTGCGCAACGGCCAGTCGCCTCGATGCAGGTGTTGGCCAGCAGGCCGACGAGAACCACGTGCGTAATGCGATGCTGCTTGAGCTGGAAATCCAGGTCCGTATTGGCGAAGCCACTCGCGCCCCAGTGTTCGAGCGCCACGACGTCGCCCGGTTGCGGCGCGAAGTCGGGATGCCATTCGCCGCCCCAGTCGCCCCTGGCGAAATGATGACCGTCCATGATCTTGCGCTGGCTGGGGCTCGGGTGACACCAGCACTGGTAATCCCCCGGCTGCCACCGGCGGTGCGGGACATACACGACCTGTATCCCGGCACGGCGGACGGCGCTGTTGATGGCCCGAAGATTGTCGAGCAGTCGGACTTGTGCCGCGACGTCCTTGACGAAGGGCCAGACTTTGCCGCCCTCCGAGAGGAAGTCGTTATAGGGATCGACGAACAGCAGTGCAGTCGAATTGGTGTCGTAGGCGACGGGCGTCATTTGCGTTCCTTTGGAAGGGGGGCATCGAACCTGCGTCCCGACACGGCCTGCGTTTTATACGGATACCTGTGCCGCTCGCGAACCCGGTTCAGCTGGCGATGAAGTTTGTCTGTGACTGCATTGTATATATGAAAATCATAGTGTCAAGCTAAAGCTTGAATTCCTGAATGCTACGTGCGCAGTCTCCAGAAATTAGCCGCTTCAGGTGAGGTTTGCACGATAGAAGAAATCTGTTGCTATGAAAAACATAGGTGATGTATGGTTCGGTCAGACGCCGGATTAGCTGCCCAGTGACCACATCCACCGATGCCTCGGAGGATGCAAGAGGAGCGGGTGTGCCGTTCTTCAGGCTGAGATGACCCATTCCTCCCAGCACTGAGTTCCGGATTTGTTCACGCGGAATTCATAGCCGGAGCGCAACGCCTTCCCAGGAGAGCAAAATGCAATACCTCGTGATCATTTCCCGTTCGGAAAACGCGTCCTCGATGTCCCCTGCCAAGGAGGACGTCGAGGCGGAAGCCGAGTATGTTCGCCGGCTCTACGCCTCGGGAGTCGTGCGCCAGATATGGCTGAGAGCAGAAGGTGGCGCCTGCATGATTTCGGAGGCCGATGACGAAATCCGCCTCGCGGAACTCCTGTCAGAGCTTCCATTGGTCAAATCCGGTTTTCTCGCACGGCCTCAGATCAGCCAGTTGCGCTCCTACTCAGGATTTGGGCCGCGTAGTCACTGAACCAGACGCTGCGCGCGCGTCTGGCCGGCCGCGCCACCGTACCGATACAGGCCCGAAAGCCGGCGTCTCTCGCAATCGCCGGCTCGTTGCCCAGCAATCGACAAATATCGATCGGATTATCCATATGACCCGCTGGAAGCTTTTTTGTGTACTTACCATATGTCTTTCTTGCTTGGCAGTGGCGGCCTTCGCACTGGCGCCGGACTGGGTGAGATCGTTGCAGTATGTTGTGCGTGCGACGGCTCGCACGTCCTTTGTTCTGTTTCTCGCCGTTTTCATGGCCGCGCCGCTTGTAAAACTGGCGCCGTCGGTGCCAACCAGAGCGCTGGCAAGAGAGCGTCGCTACATCGGGTTGTCGTTTGCTGTGTCGCAGTTTCTGCATGCGTTAGCACTCGTCGCCTACGTCGGTACGGCACCCGAAGCATTCTGGGCAGGCCGTACGACAGTGACCAAAATACCGGGCTTCATCGGCTATCTGATGATTCTGCTGCTCACGGCTACGTCGTTCGCGACGCCGGCGCGCCTTATCGGCCCGGAAAACTGGAAAAAGCTGCATCTGCTGGGCGTGTGGATACTCGCCATCATTTTTGCGGGCTCTTTCTTTACCCGTGTCCATCTCCATGCCAGCTATCTCGCCCCGGGCATGGCCATGGTTGCGGCCATGCTGTTACGTGTGGCTGCGCGGTTCGGCACGTGAGGCTGGCTGTTCGTCGCGCCTTGGAGATGCGCCGGATGGACCAGGCGTGTCGAAACTCCCACAGGGGTCAACGCCGGTTCTCCCTTTTGTGCCTTTCGCGCCAGCCGCCAGGCTCATCGTCAACTGGAGTTCGCATGACAGACAAGCTTATCCCTCAATCGACATCCCGCCGGCACTTCGTGAGCCTCGCCGCGGCAGCCGTAGCCGCGCAATCTCTGAGCCCACTTGTATCTGCGCACACGGACCGCGGTATTACCGATGTCCAACCGCAGACGGGCAGCGGCACGGACGCAATTCGCCGCCTTCGCGTGCAGGTTCCCGTGTCGCTGCTCGTAGATCTGAGAAGACGCATCAGGGCCACCCGATGGCCGGAGCGCGAAACCGTCGATGACGACTCGCAAGGCGTGCAACTCGCGACGCTTCAGGGCCTCGCGCACCATTGGGCGACCGACTACGACTGGCGCAAGTGCGAAGCGACCCTGAACGCTCTGCCGCAGTTCGTCACTGAGATCGACGGGCTCGACATTCATTTCATGCACGTGCGCTCGAAGCATGAGAATGCATTGCCGCTGATCGTATCGCACGGGTGGCCCGGTTCGATCATCGAGCAGATCAAGATCATCGATCCGCTCGT
Source organism: Paraburkholderia sp. EG304 (assembly GCF_046543485.1). NCBI lineage: Bacteria > Pseudomonadati > Pseudomonadota > Betaproteobacteria > Burkholderiales > Burkholderiaceae > Paraburkholderia > Paraburkholderia sp. EG304. The sequence goes on from NZ_JBKGUA010000072.1 coordinate 20,204, forward strand.
CAATCCCACCGCCTATGGCGCGAGCGCATCCGACGCCTTCCATCTGGTCGTTCCGTCGTTGCCGGGCTATGGCTTCTCAGGCAAGCCTACGACGACCGGCCGGGGTCCGGAGCGTGTCGAATGTGATGGCCAAACAGGCGCCGCCTGGATTGCTGGGCATCCATGTCAATTTCCCGGCGGCAGTTCCGCCGGATATCCTCACGGCGATCCAGGGCGGGAACCCGTCACCGGCAGGGCGATCGTCCGACGAAAGGCTCGCGTATGAGCAATTGAGCGTCAATTTCAAGAAGCGCCGCGCCTACGCGTTCGAGATGGCGACTCGTCCGCAAAGCCTCTATGGACTGGCCGATTCTCCGATTGCGCTGGCAGGCTGGCTGCTCGATCACGGCGATGCTTATGGCCAGCCGGCGGCACCGATCACCTCGGCCGTGCTAGGGCGCACGGTCAACGGGCATTCAGCCGGTGCCATCACACGCGACGACGTCCTCGACAACATCACGCTTTACTGGCTGACCAACACGGGCGTGTCGGCGGCCCGATTCTATTGGGAAACGGCCCACTTCAACTACCTCGTTGCAGCGAATGTTTCCGTGCCGGCTGCCGTCAGCGCGTTTCCCGGGGAGAACTATCAGGCGCCGCTCAGTTGGACAGAACAGGCTTACCACGACCTCATCTATTACAACCGGCCTGAACGGGGCGGCCATTTCGCCGCCTGGGAGGAGCCCCTGCTACTCGCGCAGGAAGTTCGGGCGGGTCTGCGGCCGCTGCGCAGCTAATGGGCAGGCAGTGCGACCGGCTTCGAAGTCGCTAGCGGCGAGGCCCCCGGGCCACTCTCGGATTCTCCGCGCAAGACTATCCTTCGGATAGGGACAACACCATCAAGGTCGAACGTCACCACAGAAGGGGCGTTCGAAGAGCCAATATCAGCGAATAAAACGTTTCAGGAGTAAGGCATGAAATCAGAGACTCTGTATCTGGAAGATCTCGCCGTGGGTGCGGTGTACGAAAGCGCGGAGCATAAACTCGATGTCGACCAGATACACGCCTTCGCGCGACAGTTCGATCCTCAACCTTTCCATCTGGACGAGGAAGCGGCTCAACGCTCCTTCTTTGCGGGGCTTGCAGCGAGCGGCTGGCACACGGCAGCGATCACCATGAAACTTCTCGTTCAGAGCCTGCCGATTGCGGGTGGCATTATTGGTGCGAGCGGCGAAATCGCGTGGCCAAGACCCACTCGCCCGAACGATGTCCTGCACGTCGTCAGCACCGTCCTGGAGATCGCGCCGTCGCGTTCCAAACCCGACCGCGGCATCGCGACAGTCCGCAGCGACACGATGAACCAGCAAGGTGAGCTTTGTCAGCGAGTGGAAATGCGCCTTCTGGTTTTTAAACGGCCCTGAAGCTTAATCTCGGATGGCCACTTGTTTCGCCGCGCAACCCTGCAGTTTGGGTTCAATCAGGGCTGGCCCATTCAAGACAATCCAGACAGACGCCGGCGTGGGCACACCCCTGACGGCGCCGAGTTTATCGAGCAGCCGGTAATACGCGTTCGACAGACCAAGCGTATAAGTCCGGCGGAATGTCTGTGCGAGGGTAGTGTGCGTTGTCGAACGATGACAGGGTTTCGCCGACTCGTTGCCGCCTGACGGATGCGATACCTGAAGGTCAGGTATGGTCGAGCACTTGCCGGTCAGCTTGCTCGGCATATGGCTGCTGTACTCAGAGACCTGACGGAGGAGCCACGCACAGAATTCGGCCATTGCAGACGCTCAGATACCGACACTCATCGGACGGCTACACGGTGCTAACCGCCCGTTCGCCCCAGCCGGAGCCGGAGCGTCGACTCTCACATCCGCGAACGCGTACTTACGCGTCGTTCTGAGTCGATCGCATCGCGAAGAGGTCGGCCGCTGTCGGCGCTCATCGCATTCATTCAGATTGGCTGCGTTCGCTGGGTCACAGTCGAATCGGCCAACCATGTGTCACCATCACGCATTGCGCCCGGCCCCGGACACCCTCGACGCCGGCCGCATCATGCCTCCAACACGCGAGGGCCCATGCTGACGCTCTATTCCTACCCGGACCTGTTCGGCGTCGCCGACAACAATCCGTTTGGCCTGAAGGTCTATGCATTCATGCGCTTGTGCGGTCTCGACTTCGAGCACAAGCACATTCTCGATACGAAAGAGGCGCCGCGAGGACAGTTGCCCTATCTGGTCGACGGCGAGGAATCAATCGGTGATAGCGATGCGATCATCAGCTACCTGAAGCGCAAGTACGACCTACGCATCGACAGCGCGCTTTCCACGGGGCAAGCGAATCTCGACTTCCTGGTCCGGCGCACGCTCGACGACCTGTACTGGCCGATGAGCTTTTCGCGCTGGCGCGACGAGCGCTTTCGCCCGGCGTTTTGCAACGCCTTCATGGCGGCGCACCCCGAAGTCACCGCTAGTGCGCTCGAAGCCGCGAGCGAGTACAACTGGCTTCGGTATCACTATCAGGGCATCGGCCGCTACGAGCCGGATCAGGTGTATGAGCGCGGCATCGGCGATTTGCGCGTCGTGGCCGATCTGCTCGGCGACAGCGGCTTTATCTTCGGGCCCGAGCCGGCCACGGTCGATGCCGCGATCTACGGCTGCGTCGCGAACATCTACAACTACGACATCGATACGCCGTTGAAGCGCTACGTGCTGTCGCGGCCGACCCTCGTGCGGCATTGCAAGGCGATGCACGGGCGGGTCGTTACCTAAATTGAACAACATGGTAGCGACACTTAGGGATCCGGATGTGTATGGAGTTGTACCGCTGGCCAGCGGGGAGACCGCGCGAATGGCCATGTCGGACCGAGCTCGGCCGAGGCCGTGTAAAAACGTGCTTGATAGCCTAGACTAAATCAACCTGTTGGCGCGAGAGAGGAAGATGGGGCGATTTGTCGAAGGTGCAGACCGCAATCAGGCAACGCTGCTGCCGGAATGTCTCGATGACTTTATTGCAGAAGACAATCCCGTCCGGATCATCGACGCATTCGTTGAAGAACTCGA
>NZ_JBKGUA010000073.1:0-21149 GCF_046543485.1 Paraburkholderia sp. EG304
TCTTGCGCTTGCGCGGTTCACCCGTCTTTAGTCTGGCTTTATATGGCATTATTCAACGCTGGCTTCATGATGTTGCGCTTCTACACAACCCGCACCATCTTTGCAATACCCCCATCCGGACAAAGCCCCTTGCAAGCACTTGTCTTTCGACAGCAATAATTGTCCGCTACGCGCGGCACGGTGGTCGCGCAACTTTTTCGTGACGAAGGGCCTTCCAATATCCCGCCAAAGCAGCGACCAATTTTTGGCCTCCGGCGGTCAGGCGAGCGAGGTTGACCGAGCTGGACACCACTTACGGCAATAGCCACGTAAAGCCGAGTTTCCTCTCAGTAAAGCCGAAGTCAAATGATCGCCCCGTTAGGGCGCCGGCTTGATCCAAGCGGTCGTAAAGCCAAGCTCCCGCAACATCGTAAACGTGTTGCAAACCGAAACGCCATTGTCGTGGCACACGTCTGGCACGCGGCGATTCGCTCGCTTTTTGCCCGGCGCAGATACTTCGATCGACACCACAACGCGGTTGTCGGGGTCCGCTGCTGCGTATGCGATCAAGAAGGGGTCTCGCCCAACTTCTTCAAGCTCCGTTTCATCAAGGTCCGGAGCGTAGCCGTTCGCGATGACATTCGTAACGATTTCTGGGTCGGCATCCTCTCGCAAAACCAGCTTCTCATAAACGTCTGCGCGATTGAGCCATGTAACGAGGGCATCCTTTTTAACTTTCCCGCCACCGTCGCGGACCTCCTCCAAAGTCTCAATCGGCATCTTCACATGCCCTCGCTCGGCCATGTGAAGCAGCCAGTCCCAGAATACCGGTACCATCTCCATCGAGTAGTAGTCGCGGTTGGCGGTGATCAGTACGTTAGCGTCAAGAAGATAGAGCTTCATGCAGCCCCTACCAACGCTTGAACATTGGTCGGCCGGACTCCTAAGATGCGACCCGCTTTGGTCGGTGTCACAAAGCCCTCTGCTATCGCTCTACGTGTGACTTCAACGAGGGCATTGCCTACCCGATGTCGCTTCACCACGTAGTAGTTCGGGCCTCCCGCCGCGTCTGCTAACTGTTCCTTCTTTTTGGCTCGCTCCGCCTCCCAGTTCCGACGGAACTCTTCCGTAAGCTCCGACCACTGCTTGCTATCAATCTGGCGGCGTTTAAGCAGTCTATAGACGACGAGGGCGCGGCTCACTTTACGTTGGCTCGCGAAAGTGCTGACAGCCGAAATCAGTTCGTGCCGATCGCCGCCCAAGTGCCGAAGTTCGTCCATCTCGGCCTCAGGCAGAAGAATCTCACTTGCGACCTCATTGCAGAACTGCTCGATCTTCTGCCCGAAATCGGCTCCGCTCACGCCAGTACGTCCAAGCCAGATATGCGCCAACTCATGAAGCAGAGTGAACGACCATGCGACCTTCGCATCCTGATCGTTGACAACGATGAACGGCGCCACTTTTTCTGCCAACGCGAAACCTCTGAATATCTCCGTGCTAAGTGCCGTGTGATGCGTGCCAAGGTTTCCGATGAGAAGCACAAAGACGCCCAGCTTCTCAGTCAGTCCGCGCAAATAGTTGAACGACTCTTCGACAGTTTTTCTACGCCGAAACTCGTCCAGATCTAACGAGAGCCGTTTGCAGATCACCTTGGCCGCTTCGTCCACAGGTTGAGTCAACGCGATACTGCCGACGAAATTTAGGGGCTCCGCCTCGTCCGCGTCTTCGAGAATCGATTTCACCAGGCGCTGGCGGACGAACACATCGCGGACGAGGGCATCCAACTTGGGGGCACTTTCGAACTCGCGGCCTCCGGGAAGTGTTCGGAAGTCCTCGCCCCGTGCGCTTTTCACGGGAGGTTGCTGGAGATAGAACGTAAGAAGCGGCCGCCGATAGACCTTCGCCATCTTAAGGAGCAAGGGTCGGCTCGGAGCCTTCGCGCCCTGCTCATACTCCTCGAGAGCTTCATGGCCGCTTTGCCGGGCACCTCCGAGTTGCAACGATTTGGCGGCCTCGTCGATGCCGAGGCCCGCAGCTTCTCTAGCCCATACGAGGATTTTGGGGTTGACCTGCGGCATCTTGATTGAATTCGATACTTAATAAGACAGACGCATTATAGGCGCAGATCGCGGCATCCGGCGCGGCGTGGGCGTCGCCGTTAGCTCAATGGCACGTCTGAATCACATCTTTCGGGCGGCGGAAGCGAGCCTCAGCGTTGGACTCCGTTCCGCGTGTCCTGAAACACCTTTCCGGCCGCGAAGTGACCGTCGGGAAGCATGCGTGCTCTCATGCACCGTTCACGGCATCCTTGAACGCCTTGCCCGCCGTGAATTTGACCGTCTTCGCCGCCGCAATCTGGATTTCGGCGCCGGTCGCCGGATTCCGCCCGACCCGCGCGGCACGCGCACCGGTCGAAAACGACCCGAAGCCGACCAGCTGCACGGTGTCGCCCCGCGTGACCGCGGCGGTGATGGTACCGATCACCGCGTCGAGGGTTTCGCCGGCCAGCGCCTTGGTGGTGCCCGTCTTCGCGGCGACGGCATCGACCAGTTTCTGCCTGTTCATTGATTGTCCTCCAGAGGTGGGGAAGTGAAGCCGTCATCCTACCCGATCCGCGGGCGTGCCCCAACCGGCGCGGGCAAGCACGGAAGCGGTCCGCCAAGGTGTGGTCACGCGCGAGCGGCGACGACGAACACATTCCGGCTTGGTACCCGTGCCTGGGTCGATGGACGGCTGCGGCGAGGGACGGCGCTTTCCCGGGGAAGCGACACCGTTCGCTTCCCACAGGTGTCGCCCTGGCGGGCGGCCGCCGGCCCCACAGCCCAGCTACCTGGCCCGGAAAATCAGTAAAGTAATTTTCTGACTAATAAAATGTCCGGAAATGAAGGGGCGGATAGCCCCAACTATCCGACCCTTCATTTGCAGTGGGGTTATCGGCTTGATCTTGAGGGAGTCGCCGAACCGCGGCGTGGTGTCCAAGCGCTGTTAGTTTTTCCCTGAGCGTCCGAAACACGGACGAGCGCCTTTGTTTTCCCGTTGCGTCGCAGGCCACAAATGACCCAAGCGGCCTGCTTAAGGACGTCCATCGCAACCATGGCGCTACAGGTTGCAGACGCTCCCGCCGAAGCGTCACCAAGGCTGACGCCACTCACGAAGCGCTGTACGGCGCCTTGCGCCAGTAGCTGGCCATTCTCAAGAAGCTGAAGATCGATGCGCTCGCTCCCCTGTCGCTGTCATGTATAACGCCCACCACGCTAGGATGGTTTCCGCTCACCGAGTTTTCATGGGACGAACAGAAAGACGTAAAAGCCGTGCTGGCCTGCCGGGGACTCGATCTACGTGACTTCAGGATCACGGACAATGACAGCCATCCGGCGAGCGCCAGCAAGGCGGTGAGCCGGCGGATCTCCGTAACACGGATCGCTAACGGGAAGACGGCAACCTACGACACCGATCACTTCGCTCCCTGGCTCTCGGATTTCGCTGAAGCACTCGAGGCGGGTGAGCTCGACGACTGAGACCGCGGCGTTCACACGTTTGTCCGACGACTGCTTGCAGAGGTTGCCCCGCCCGTAATGGTGTCTCGCATTCGAATGCTGACTTGTTTCCGTCGCAATTCGTCGCGCATCCATGGCAACGACCAGCGGTTCTCCTGATACAACGCCCGGACGCTCGAGGACAGCCGTATCCTGAGCGTTGTGGACTCACCAACGTAGGCCCAGTAGCGCAACCGCACTGATTCGCTACCGCAGTTGAATACCTCAGCCTAGACTCTCAGAAGAATTGGCAACCGCGACTAATAAGGAGACCGTCGTGGAGCGCACCAGATTCCTCGCAGCCTCCCGACAACTGGCAGCCGCCGCCGAAATTCTGGCCAAGGCTGGTCCCCAAGACGGGCGGCTTGATGCGTTCGAAATGCTCGCGTTCTTTCGCCAATTCGACGAGCCTGGCCTCGGTTTGAATGTGGTCGAGACGTCCGACGACGAGCTCTTCGCGCGCACCAGTGACGCCGCTCTAACTATGGCTGGACGTAACGAGTTTGCCGCGTCGCATGCGCTTCTCAAACAAGCACGGTCGCTCCTGCCCTTTACATGAAAAGGCATGTGTGAATTGCGAGTTTCTGCCAAGAATCGCTCGGCAGCAATGCTATTAAGATAATCTTTCTTATCATAAGGTATCCATTCGTTCGGTAAACTTGGCGTTATGACAATCCGCCAGATTTTGATGCCCGCCGCGGCCCCCGCTGATTCGACCGGTTTTCCCGGCGCCGATGAACTCGCCGTGCTGCGTGCATGGTATGCGGGACTGCCCGTGCGCGAGGCGGTTGAGCGCTATCAGCCGGCGTCGCTCGGCGACGGCAAATCCGCGCGGGGCGTGTTCGGGCGCATCCGGCGCCGGCTGCAGGCCATCGCGCGTGCCGCGCATCGTGACGATCTGGCCGCCCTCCTCGATCATCCCGCGGAAGATCGCATACGGCATGCAAAAGCAGTCGCGCACGCCATCGAGTTGCTGCGTACAGTGCGCCCGCCCCGAACCGCAGATTACCGACGACGTCGCGCAATGGTTCGCACCGCGGGCCGTGCGCGTGCTCCACGCCCACGGCATCCGTACGCTCGCGGATCTGACCGTGCGCGTGCCGCGCCGCCGCCAGTGGTGGAAAGCGGTGCCCGGCCTCGGCGCGGCAAGCGCCCGCGCGATCGAGCAGTTCTTCGCGGCGTGGCCTGCCCTCACTGAAAAGGCATGGACGCTCATCATTGCAAGCCGCCGCGCCGAGCTCGTGCCCTGGGAATCGCTGCAGGTGCCGCACGAAGTCGATGGCTCCCAGGGGACCTTCCGCGCGCCCAGGGCCGCCTGCGCGCTGGACGCGGACAACGACTACGAAGCAGTGCGGACCTGGCTTGCCCTGCACGAATCCCCCGCCACGCAGCGCACCTACCGCAAGGAAGCCGAGCGCCTGATCCTGTGGGCGATCGTCGAGCGCGGCCGGGCACTGTCCTCGCTCACGACGGAAGATGCGATCGCGTATCGCGCGTTCCTGCGCCACCCGTCGCCGCGCGCCCGCTGGGTGGGCCCGGTGCGGCCGCGCACCTCACCGGACTGGCGTCCCTTCAACGGCAGCCTGTCGGCCCGCTCGGTCGCGCACGCGTTGTCGATTCTGGGCGCGCTGTTCCGTTGGCTGATCGAGCAGCGCTACGTGCTTGCCAATCCGTTCGCCGGCGTGAAGGTGCGGGAGGCCAGCGGCGCCAACGTGCTGGACACGTCCCACGCTTTCACCGAGGGCGAATGGGCGCTCGTGCGCACGAGCGCCGATGGACTCGAGTGGTCATATGGCTGGTCGGCCCCGGCGGCACAACGGCTGCACTTCCTGCTCGACTTTGGCTACGCAACGGGGTTGCGTGCGAGCGAACTCGTCGGCGCCACGCTCGGGCACGTTGAGACCGACGCGCGCGGGGATCACTGGCTGCGCGTGACCGGCAAGGGAAAGAAGCTGGCGCGCGTCGCGTTGCCGCCACTCGCGTGGGAGGCACTCGCGCGGTACCTGGCCGAACGCAAGCTGCCGATCGCACCGGCTCGCTGGCGGCCGGAAACGCCGCTCATCGGCAGGCTCGAGGCGGAGAGCGTCGCGGCGATCAGCAGCGCGCGTCTCTGGGGTGTGCTCAGACGCTTCTTCCTGCTCGCCGCGCAGGCTATCGAAGGCGATCATCCGCCGCTTGCGGAGAAGCTGCGTCGCGCGAGTCCGCACTGGATGCGCCACACGCACGCGACCCATGCGCTCGGGCGCGGCGCGGAACTGACGACCGTGCGGGACAATCTGCGGCACGCGTCTGTGTCGACGACGTCGATCTATCTGCACAGTGATGAGGTGAAGCGGGCACGACAGATCGGGGAGGCTTTTGGCAGTGACAGACGCCGGTAGTCAGGGCGCAACCGGCGTTGAGAAACACGGGCCTCCACGCAGTCCGAAGGGGCGCGCCATGATCTGCAACCCGCCAATTTCTCCCGCACCCGAAATGCATAACCTGTGCAAAAATCATCGTGACCTGATCTGAAGCGTCGTCCGTGCCGCCTATGGAAACCGTCGAACTAGAACCGCAGGTGCTCGCCAGTCGCCTCGGCGTGACATTTTCTCTGGTCTTCCAGAAACGCCCGGTCGAATGCATCATCACGATCACGGCGCTGGAAGCGTATTTCTGGCTCGAGCCACGCGCAGGCGACGAGCGCATCTTCAAGACCTTTCGCGATGGCTACGGTCGCATTCGCGCGATCGCTGAACGGAAGCTGCTTGCCCATCCCGCAGCACGACTTGAGCTGACACCGGCAGATTTCTCGCGCCCCTGAGACACCGGTTTTTGTCTGTGGGGTAATCCTTAAGTTCACATTGCAGACTCAACCTCCGACAGCGCGCGTGCAACCAGGCCGCAGTTGATTGAGCGACATGTTCAAGGCTCGCAGGTGGAGGCGCCTTGATAGAAGCGTACTGGTTGGCGTTAATCACCTGGATTCCTCCGGACGGCAACCAGGCCTGGTCACCTCTGTGGGCTGGTTTTGGGGCGAAGCCCGAGTGTGATGGGGAACGACAGTGATTGTTAGTTGCGATTTTAAATGGAAATCATTGAATGGCAGCGACTGCGGCGATATGCTTCGGATTGCCAATCAGGCCGTCTCACCGACCGACGTACCCGAAGGAAACGACACCATGCGATTGCGACGCATCACCGCACAACGCTCTCCCGTACATGGCATGGGAGTGTTCGCGCTACAGCCGATCGCCGCGGGCGAGCGGGTCATCGAGTACAAGGGGGAACTGACCAGCTGGCGGCGCGCCGCCGCCCGCCAACGCTCCGAGGCGGGCCACACGTTCGTGTTCGGCCTGTCCGATGGACGTGTGATCGACGGCAGCCGGGGCGGCAACAGCGCCCGCTTTCTGAACCACGCCTGCGCCCCCAACTGCGAAGCGATCGAGACGGGCGACCGGGTGTTCATTCACGCCCTCGCCCCTATCGCACCGGGAGACGAGCTTTTTATCGACTACGCTCTGTCCGTCGACGGTGCGGTCACCGACGACATCCGGATCCAGTACACGTGTCATTGCGGCGCATCGGGATGTCGTCGAACCATGCTGGGCAGCAATGCTGTGTCGGCATAGTCCTGCTGCAGCGCAGACGGTCCGATGCGCGATGTCTCCGGCGTCTGATGCAGACACAGCGCGCGCCGATATCTGAGCATGCCTTCTTGGCGGCACAGATGGGCGCCCGATTGCGACCGTTTGGCCCATTGCCGATCAGCAATGGCGTCCTCCCCTACGCCGTCACGTGTATGGTTCAACGTGAGGGGCGGTTGTCCGGGGCGTTACGGTCATTCAACCCCGGGTCTGAAGGAGCAGAGTTCGGCCAAAGCCGACATTGAGGGTCGCCCGGGATTCGTTAATATTTCGCCAAAAGTGCCTTAAGCGGCTGATCTGAAAGCGAAATCTATCGTTGGGTCGAGCGGGAGGATTTTCTTCATCAGGTCCAGCAGGTAGTCGCCGAACCGGTTGATGTGATCCAACCGGTATGGCGAGAGCGCCTTGAGCACGTCGGCGTCGACCGGATGCCCTTTTGCCTGCAACTCCTTGAGCACGCGCGACATCCACTGGACGTTGTAGAGGATCACCATGTTCGCGACGAGCTGGTTGTACTTGATGACCTTGCGCTGCTCGTGGCGGAGGTTTTCAGCGATGACGCCCTCGCCGCCAAACATCAGCCACTGCGCGAAGCCGTTGAACTGTTCGCTCTTGTTGGTCGCCGCGTGAATCGTGCGACGCAATTCGGGATCGTTGATGTATTTGAGCAGAAACAGCGTACGGATCACACGGCCGAGTTCACGAAACGCAAAGTACAGCTTGTTCTTGAGGCTCTCCGACCCCAGGCGTCGCAGGATCGTCGACGGCGTCATTTTACCCGCCTTGATCGAGACGGCCACGCGTAGCATGTCGGGAACATGCCGCTCGATCAAGGCCCAGTCGACGGTCGCGCGAAACAGGGAGTCGATGTTTTTGTAGCTTCGGTTCCGGTCGGCCTTGAAGAACTTCAGGCCCTTGACGTTGCGGATGCGCGGCATCAGCTTGATTCCAAGCAGGTACGCGAGCCCGAACACCGGTGCGCTTTGCGCCTGCGTGTCGCCATGAACGGTGTCGGGCTCCACATCGGACGTATTCCTGATCAACCCGTCGAGAATATAGACAGCCTCGTGTACACCGCACGGAATGAAGTGGCTGAACAGCGCGATGTACATGTCCGACACGTGATAGTAGCCGATCCCGCCGTATCCTCCGTACCGGATATGGTATTCGGACAGCAGGTTCTGCTCGTAAAGATTCCACTTCGTGCCGTCGGCCGACACCTGTTTGCCGGAGCCCCAGAATTTCGGCAGCGCAAACTGGTTGTACGCATTGATGACCCTGACGATCGCCTTGTCGAGCCGCTCTTCGGTGACGTATCGCAGGTTCAGCCACGCGACCTGCTTGCGGCTCAGATTCTTGACACAGCGAGCGGTCTGGCTGGGCCCGAGATTGCAGCCGTAGCAGAACAGCGTCGTAATGAAGCGCTTGCGCGGGTCGTCGATCTTGGTCTCGAAGCCCGACAGCGGGCCGAACAGTGTATGCAGATCGAGCCACTGCTCGGTTTCGGTGAGGATGTCGAGAATACTGATGGGGCGCATCGCGGCCGTGATGGCCTGATCGATAAGTTTCTTGTTCGGCGGTTCGGGTTCCGTCTCGAGCTTGTGAAGGATGAGGCCCTGCTCGGTGATCTCGACGTAGTCGTTCGCCGGAAAACCCGCGTCGACTTCGTCGGCCAGCGTGCTGAGTTGGTCGCGCAGGCCGTTGACGAAGGCGCGCGCGTCGACCGGCAGCCCGACGAGTTCGCCATAGCGAGGCAGTTCCTCCTGGAATTCGTCCCACGACACCTGATGCTCACGAGGGTCGTCATACTGATCACTCTGCTCAACGTAGACATCGCCCGAGTTGAGTTCGCGCATGATTTGGCTGAACACGCACAGCTCGAAATATTTGCGATGCAGCAGCCGGGCGGACCGGCCATCCGGAAAGATGCTCTTTTCCCATTTCTCCGGGATCCAGTCGAGCGGCAAGGTGGCGACGTCATCGTCACTGAGCATTAGGTGTTCGCGGCGGGACGAGCGCAACGGCTGCATCCACGTCAGCGCGACGAGCAACGCGTCGTCCTGGGAGCTGGGTTTCAGCGGCAGCATGTCGAGACACTGGAAAAGCAGCGATCGCAGATTCCGGTACGGAGTCAGCAGGAAGGGAAAGGTGTGATTGCCGGCGTACGCGATGGGCTCATTGCAGCGGGTCAGCGCGGCGTCGGGATCGCCGTTCAGGGCAGCCCGCATGCGGGCGATGCGCTCGGCATCTGGTACCTCAGCGTCCTGCAGCACGTTGAGTACGTCACGAAACTGGCTGACGAGCGCTTCAAGCTGGTCGGCGTGGGCGAGCTGGTATTGCTGAAGCCGCAGCTTTGCGGTGCTCTCGAGATTGCGCACCGTCTTGATGAAGATTTCCGCGACATCGTCGAGCGCCTTCTGCAACTGCGAGAAGACAAAGAGCACGGCGAGCGTGTAACGTTTGGCGGGCTTGAGCGTGCGCATTTCGTGCACGTCGAGGGCGCGCGCTTCAATGACGAACTGCGTGCGCTTGGGCGCAGAAAGGATTTCCGGTGGCGGTGGCAGGCCATCGGCCAGTTCGCGCATCTGCTGGATATGCTCCAGGAAACTGGCCACCTCACGGGGGCGTGGCCGCTTCGGTTCGCGCTTCAGAGCGTCCCAGCGGGTCTGGCCCGTGTCGCTTACAAAAAGCCCATCGAGCCGCTCCACCTGTGAGGCATCCAGCGAGTCGACAAATGATCGGTAGAGGGTTTCGTAGAGGCTGCTGCGGGCGTGGACGGCGATACGCGAGAGCGTCGCAAGCGGCGACAGTTCATATCGATGCCGGACCAGTTCCTCGATGAGGACGTTGACGATATCGGGCAGTTCAGTTTTGGTGCGGGCGGCGTCGTCCGCCACGGTATCCAGCCAGCTGTATGTCTGCGCACTGGCGGGACGGATGTTGACGAACTCACGAAGGACTTTCTGATGACCTGACTTGCTGCCCGAGCGGTCATAGCGCACGAGCGTGGCGTGCGGGACTGGGCGCACCCCGAGTACCGCGCAGACGTGGTGAAGGATGGCGGCCGGAATGTCCGATACGGGTGGCAGATAGCCAAGCCGCTGCAACAGCTTGAGCTGCGCGAGGATCAGCACGCGTATCGGTGCCTGCCGGAACTGGCCGTACACGAAACGGATTTCGGTGGCGCTGGGCGTGAAGGCGGCACGGAGTTCGCCTTCACTGATTTCGGCAGGCAGCGCCGGATAGGCGGTTTCATGGACGTGATTCATGCGCGCATAAATTGGGGCGGAATGCGGGAGTCTGCCATCTCACGCATTCCCTGGGCGAAACCCCGCTATCCGGCGGGCTTGCCCCAGCCCAGCCGGTGACGCGTCTGGGTGGCCTGATGGCGCGCATCGTCTTCCGCGTGCAGATAGACGCTGGTGGTGGCGAGCGACGTGTGCCCAAGGTTGTCGCGCACGAAGCGCAGGTCGACCTGCTGGTCGGTCATGTGGGAGCCGGCGGTGTGTCTCACCCAGTGCGCCGAGGCGGCGGCCAGCACATCCGCGCGGGCGTGCCACTCGGGTCCACGGGCCCGCAGCCGCCCGGCAGCCAGCCGGAATACCTGCTTGACGATCAGGTGGATGGCGCCGCGCGACAGGGGCTTGTCATGACCGATCAGCGGCAACAGCAGCGGACGCGTTTCACCTGGCTGCGGCGACGGCGGCAGTCCGTGTGCACGCCGGTAGCGTGCCAGTTCGGCAATCAGTTCATCCGAGGCCGGCACCAGGCGGGTCTTGCTGCCCTTGCCGCACACTTCGATCCACCACCGTTCGACGCCGGCGGCGTCGCGCCGGCAGAATGCCGCGCCCATCGGGGTGCTGGCGATCTCCGCAGCACGCAGGCCGCCGAGATACAGGGTCGTGAAGAGCCAGCGACAGCGTGCCGCGTGCAACCGCTCGCGTTCGGTGCCCACCGGCAGGTTCTCGATAGTGATCCTCACCACATCCCACAACTCGTGCGTCAGATAACGCGTGACACGGGGGCTGGCTTTGACGCCGCGGCGTCGCGCGAGCGACAGGGGATTGCCGGCGAGATAGCCGGCGTCGACCAGCCACGCGAACATCGCGTTGAGAATTGTCATCGCATGGCGCACGCTCGTGGGCGACAGCGGTCCCGCGAAGGGCCTCCAGTCGGCAGACTTGCGGCCGGGCTTCTTGCGCGAAGTCATGATCCAGCGCCACGCCGGTTGCGGATCGGCGAGGAAATGCTGATAGACGAGCAGGTCCTCGTGCGTTAGCGATGACAGGGGTTTGCCGTGCTGCATGACGGCCCATAGCAGCAGGCGTTCGGCCTCCTTGCGGTAGGTCGCCAGTGTGCCGGGCACATCGGCGTAGCGGGCCAGCCACGCGGCGCTCGCGGCCAGATCGTCCTCGGCACTGATTTGCGCGATTGAGTTGTGAGCGCGATTGGTGCGGGCAACGCCGGACAGCTCCGGCGGGATGCGCAGGCGTTCAAGCGGCGGCGCCGGGGCATCCGGCACGAGGGGGGCGAGAGGGCTGACGGGGCGGTTCATGGTGTGACGCTGCTGTTCTTCCGCTATTGCATCACGCCCACGGCGAACAAGCTCTACAGCCTGGTGCGCAAGGGCAGCATGACGACGCCCGCCGACGTGCTGAACCGGTTCTGGCAGGATCTGCGCGACAAGACCCGTGTGAAGATCCACCATCCGGACCTGCCCGACGCCATGAAGCAGGTCGCAGCCGACGCCGTGCTCAGCATCTGGCAGGCGGCATCGGAAGCGGCGACCGGCCAGTTGGCCACACTGCGCGCCGAGGCGCGTCATCAGGCCCACGAAGCCGAAGCAGTACGCGATCAGGTCGTCGCAGAACTCGAGCTCGCCCGGCAGGCGACGGCGGCGACACAGGCTGAACTCGAAGCGACGCGCGCGCAACTCGCCAGCATGCGCGATGCGCTAGCCACCGAACGCGAGGCGCATGCGGCAACCGAGGCCCGCCTGCAGGAAATCCGCCGGCAAGTTGACGAAGCCGCCCCTCAGTTCGCGCAGGTCAAGGCCGAATTCACCGCCGAGGAGCGGGCCGTCAGTCATGAGAAGCGCGCTCTGCGAGAAATTGACCAGGAACGCACCGCTCGCCAGAAAAGCGAAAAGACCGCTGAAGAGCTGCGCGTTCAATTGGGCGGTGCACGCGCTGAACTGAAGGACACAGCGCTCCAGCATGCCGACGCGCTTGCCTCCTTGCGTACCGAGCTCCGGCTTTTACAGCAGCGGGATGAAAGCGCAACGCAACAGCACCTCGCCACCATGGATGAACTGAACAGCACGCGATCGCTGCTGCAGGACGCGCTGCAACGGGCTGAGCGCGCTGATGCCGAGGTTCAGGTCACGCGCCGATTGCTAGACGCGCTGAAAAGAACGCCGTCGGCCCTGACGGTGCCGAAACCCGAAAGGGGGATAACAGCACCGGCTGTAACCAGTGTGCCTGGGCAAATCCCAAAGGCCACCTTCCCGCAAACGTTGGCGCGTAAAATAGGCAGCCGTCGCGGACAACGGATGCCGGGAGGCCATGACAAGGACACGCAGTCAGCACTTCACTTATCCCTGCCTGCCCACACGTTGCCGTCATGGCGGGTTGAACATGCATGGATGGGTCACTGATGTCGTCAGTTTTTTATGACCAGGCGCAGATCGCGCACTGGCTGGATTCCCGCACCGTCGCCCGGGCGCGTGATTACGTCCACGCGGTGTCGAAGCTGCGCTGGCAGGACAACGTACTCAGCGGCGAGGTGCAGGGGACCGCGCGTCGCCCCTATACGGTGGATGTACAGTTTTACGACACAGCGGATGGCCTGTGGGCCGAAAGTGAATGCTCCTGCCCGGTTGGATACGACTGCAAGCACGCCGCGGCGCTGCTGATCGCAGGCCTCGAAAGAATGCCGAAGCCCCAGCCAGGCGTACGTCATGAACTCGTTAGCTGGCTGGAGACGTTTCGTGCCGAACTGGCGACTACCGCGCCCAATGCAAGGAAGGCGGCCTCGAAACCGACCCATACGCTCGCCTATGTGCTGGGCTGGTCGCGCTATCACCAGCGCCATGAAGTGCAACTCTTCAAGGCGCGCCGCAATGCCGACGGCACGATCCGCTCGATCGACGATGCGTGGAACAATGTCGAGGCCGCCCTCATCAAGCCGCCGAAATTCGTCACGGACGATGATCTGACGATCCTGCGTGGACTGTGGCTGGGTCGCTGTCGCGAGGACTATGGCAGCTTCGTGTTGCGCGGCTCAACCGGGGCGGATGTGCTGCAGAAGCTGATCGTGACCGGTCGCCTGTTCGCCGCAGTGAGCGCGAATCAGGGCGCATTGTCCACGCCTGTGGCGCTGTCCCAGGGCGATCCTCGTACGGGACAGATCGAGTGGCAGCCCCAGGCAGACGACCATCTGCGACCTGTATTGCGAACCGGGCCACCAGCCACGCTGCTGCTGGCAACCGAACCGCTCTGGTACGTCGACGCGCAGGCGGGTGTCGCCGGCATCGTGCAGTTGCCGTCGCAATCCCTGACATCGCAGCAACTGGCCACGTACCTGTCGATGCCGCCGATCTCGTTGGCTGAAGCACCGCTCGTGGCCGCCGTGCTGCGCGAGGTTGCCCCCGATCTGCCGTCACCTCCGGCACACGACGCATCGGCCATCCGGGTGATCGACACCGAGCCGGTGCCGCTCCTGTCGCTCGACACCCGCTCGGTGTATTCCGCGAGCTTTGGCAAATATGACTACCACAGCGGCGTGCTGGATTTCGCGACCGTCGGTTTCGACTATAGCGGGGTTTGCCTCAACGCGGATAGTGACGCGACCCTGGTCTCGCATCCCGACGGTGGCGTCGTTCAGCTCAGGCGGCGCCCTGATGCCGAGAAAAAGCGGCTGATAGAGTTACGCAAGACCGGGCTGCAGAAGATCCCCGCCAGTCGCGTACAGAGTATGCAATCGCTTCCCGATGCGATGCTCGGGCTGACGGAGCCCGAAGCGTGGTACGCGTTCGTGAATGATGTGTTACCGGTGCTGCGCGGCAAGGGCTGGCGCGTCACCATGACCGCTGGGTTCCGCTTCAACGTGATCGAGATCGACGCCATCGACGGGACGGCGCACCACGCCGGCGACGGCTGGTTCGATCTGGAAATGGGGATCACGGTAGGCGACCGTACGGAGCGCCTCGAGCCGCTGCTGGCGGAACTGTTCCGGCGCGACCGGCGCTGGCTGTCGGGCGAACTCGATACGATTGCCGATGACGAAATGATCGAGCTGAGAACCAATCGGAGCGAACGGCTGCGCCTGCGCGCCGACCGGCTCAAACCGGTCGTGCGGATACTGGTCGATCTGTTCGAGTCTGTTGGAGAAGGTTCCCTGCGGATTTCCGAACTGGATGCCGGCCGCCTCGAAGCACTGAACGATACGGGCCGCTGGCAGTTCCACGGCGATGCGTCAATTCGCCAGCTCGCGCAGCGCCTGCAGGCCGGACCAGGTCTGGCCGAGGTACCCGTGCCGCGCGGATTGCAGGCTGAATTACGCGCGTACCAGCATCAGGGCTTAAGCTGGATGCAGTTCCTGCGCGAGCACAACCTGTCGGGCGTGTTGGCCGACGACATGGGACTCGGCAAGACCGTGCAGACACTGGCCCATGTGCTCGCCGAAAAGGAGGCAGGTCGTCTCGAGCAGCCCGCGCTGATCGTCGTGCCGACCACGCTGGTCCACAACTGGCGCGAGGAAGCGGGACGTTTCGCGCCCGGCCTGAAAGTCCTCGATCTGAACGGGCCCGAGCGCCGCGATCGTTTCGACCAGATCGGCGAACACGATCTCATCCTGACGACCTACGCGCTGCTGTGGCGCGATCAGGCCATCCTCGCGCGGCATGACTATCACCTGCTGATCCTCGACGAGGCCCAGTACGTCAAGAACGCCACGACCAAAGCGGCAGCTACCATCCGCGAACTGCGCGCGCAGCACCGCCTGTGCCTGACCGGTACGCCACTCGAAAATCACCTGGGCGAGCTGTGGTCCCAGTTCAATTTCCTGCTGCCCGGGTTCCTTGGCAGCCAGAAAGATTTTACGAAGCGCTGGCGCACGCCGATCGAGAAAGGCGGCGACACCGTGCGGCGCGAGCTGCTCGCACGCCGAATCCGCCCGTTCATGCTGCGCCGGCGCAAGGATGAGGTTGCGACCGAACTGCCGCCGAAGACAGTCATCGTGCGCACCGTGGACATTGAAGGTGCGCAGCGCGATCTGTATGAAACGGTACGCGCCGCGATGCAGGAAAAGGTCCGGACCGCCGTTGCCGCACAGGGACTCGCCCGCAGTCACATTATCGTGCTCGAGGCGTTGCTCAAGCTGCGTCAGGTCTGCTGCGATCCGCGCCTCGTCAAGCTGGAGAAAGCGGCACAGGTCAGGGAGTCAGCCAAGCTTGACCTGCTCCTCGAAATGCTCCCGGAACTGATCGACGAAGGGCGCCGCGTGCTGCTGTTCTCGCAGTTCACCGGGATGCTGGCGCTGATCTCGGCGGCGCTCGAGAAGGCCGCCATCCCATACGTCATCCTCACCGGCGACACCACCGATCGCATGACGCCCGTGCAGCGCTTCCAGCAAGGGGAAGTGCCGCTCTTCCTGATCAGCCTGAAGGCCGGCGGTGTTGGTCTGAACCTGACGGCAGCCGACACCGTGATTCACTACGATCCGTGGTGGAACCCCGCCGCGGAAAACCAGGCGACGGATCGTGCGCATCGTCTCGGCCAGGACAAGCCGGTGTTCGTCTACAAGCTGATCGCCGCCGGCAGCATCGAGGAAAAGATCGTCGCGCTGCAGGAGAAGAAGGCCGTGCTGGCCGATAGCATTCTGTCCGAAGATGGCGCCGGCGCGGTCAAGTTTTCAGCCGACGACCTCGATGCGCTGTTTGAACCGATTCCGGATGTCTCGCCGGCCGCAGCGGCCCGTCCGCGCGCCAGGACCGGTACGCAGGGCCGATGATGTCCAGTTTCTCTGCAAATTCCATGACCCCAGCCGATTTTCCGTTCCCCGCACAAGCCGGCCACCGGCTCACCATCGCCCACGTCGAGGCCGCGCTCTCGCGCTGGCGTGAGCGCAAACCAGTCACCCTGCACACCTCGACCTCCCCGGGCGAAACCCTCGCCAAACTGATTGCGCGAATGACGACCCGCCGCGAAACCACCGTCCGGTGGATTGACCTCATTTTTGTGGAACGTCACGCGCTCGGTATCCTCTATCCGCATCCGGTCGGTAACGCCTGGCCCGGGTTGCCCCCTGACTGAAGCGACAATCAATTTCTCCAGTCGAGCCTGTGATGTTCAAGCCGTTGCCGATCGGTCAAATTTCTCTTTCTGGCTCATCGACTTAGCATCGTTTTGGCGAAAAATTGACGAATTGCGGCCAACCCTCACTCCCCGTTCGCGACCGAAATATTTGCGCGAGTGCCTCGCCTTTGCGGTCGGAGTGGCGGCAGCGAACTTCTGTCCGTCGATGGCACCGAAAAGCGCGCCCAGATCGGACGAGTAGTTGTAGCGGCTTGCAATCGAAACCAGTCTGGCTCGCAATCATCGGCTTTTTCGGCTCGAATTGGTTGCGACTGACGGCGAGCCGTGGGCTCACATTGCTTGCGACCGAGCTTGCAATCATCGGTCTCTGGCTTGCGTTCCATCGATACGGGCTCACAGTAGTTGCGACCATTGCGGTGACAATGAGGTTCGCTTTTTCAGAACTTCCAGTTTAAATTGCCTTGCACCGTATGATCGGATTGCCGGCTAGCCAGCGAACCCGAATATCCGATGCTGAGGCGTCCATTCTCGCCGATATCGATCCGGGCATCCACGCTTAGCACTGCCGCATCTTTCGCAACCGGCACGCTCGCGACCGAGAAACCGTCGCTGCCAGAAGCGAATGCAAGCGTCGCAACCGGACGGCCGCTCGTCAGCGCGTGCTGCCAGCCGAGGCTCCCTTGCAGCGTAAGCTGCATCAGCGATATCAGCGTGAACTGCGTTGTGCCGCGCATGCCGAGCGTTGTACACGATACATCGTTGTTGCCTTCCTGAGCGCGCAGCGTGGCCGCACCGCCTGTCTCGGCCATTCCATGATTGTTCAAATGAACATAGGCGAGCTGCCCGAACGGCTCCACGTCGGCTGCTCCGCTAAGGTTTAGACGATAAGCGGTCTCGGCGAACACCTGGGTCGTTTCTGCGTTCAGCGTGCCGCTTTCGTGCTCAGACGTCGCGCCATACTGCACATAGCGATCCATGCCACCTCGGTGCCACGCGTGCTCTACGCCCGCGCGCAGCCCGAGCGCGCTGGGCTGCCAGGCCGCATACCCGCGACGCTCGCGAACGGCGTCGCGCTTCGATTCACGGTGAGACTGACGCTCGTCGGACCATATGCGAGCGACGGCAACACGAACAGGTAGCCACCAGGCGTCGCAAACTGACCTTCGACGCCTCCTGCGGCGTTCAAAATGTCGAAACGCTGACCCAGAATCGAGCGTGACTGTTCGAGACTAAGGGATGGGGGTGAATGTTCAAGCGCAAGGCTGAGCGTGCCATTCGCGATACGCGCTTTACCACCTGCGTCGATCCGGTCGCTTGCTCCGCTCGGCGAAAGTTCGACCGCATAGGTTGATCCTGTTGCGAAATTCGCGTCATTCGTTACTTTCAACAGGCCGATCGAATGTCCAGGGGCGACCGTTCCTCCTTCATTCACGTTCAGAGATTGCAGGGCGCCGTTGCCGCTAACGACCCCTCCGTTACCGACCGCGACGTTGCCGCTTGCTCCGTCGAGCGACGCAAAGCCGCGTGCCAGCAACACGTCACCCGTCCTCCCTGTATTCGTTACGGCTACGGTTCCGCCTTGGTCGATCGACAACTGTGCGCTTGTGCCGGCGATCGTTGCGCCGCCACCGTTCACCGCAACATCAGCCGTCCGGCCGGTCACTGTGAGCCGTCCAGCTGCATTGACCACCGCGCCGGCGACAATCGAGCCATCGATCCGCAGTTCCCCACCGTCAACCATTGTCAATCCGCGATAGGTGTTGTTCCCCGACAGGGTCAGCAGACCACTGCCTGATTTTGTCAGGCTACCTTTATAGGCACGTGCCTGGTAAGCAGACTCGCGCTCGGTGCCGATCTCGTACGCTGTCTTGTCGCTGTCGCTCGCTTTCGAGGGCAGTCCCTGCGTCCAGCCCTTCGTTTTCAGCGTATCGAGCCACGATTGATGCTCTGCTGCGTCCTCTTTCTGACGCGCGGCGAGTGCAACGTCCGAAATGTCGTTCGACCATACGTCCGACATGCCAGAAGGCACATTCACATTGAACCGACCCGGCAACTGGCTGGGGCCGTTCATTGCCTTCTATAGATCTGGGAGTCCCCAGCCCGCCACCGCATTGGGAACATGTGTGTTACCAGGAATCAGGGCAGTGAAACCGCCGGAGGTGCCGGTAGTGTCGCGAGGCAGCTTGTTCAATGGTTTCGACGGATCGACTTTGGCGGGATCCGAAACCATCTCTCGCGAGGTCGTCAGCAGTGCTGTCAACGCCTGCTGGCTAGTCAGATAGGGGTAACGCTCCATGACCAGCGCAAGCGCACCGGAGGCGTACGGAGCAGACGCGGACGTACCGTTGAAGCCAGGGTCATAGCCGCCTCCAGCCTTGGGTGCCATCGCCACGGTCGGCGCCATGAGACACCACCATTTTGCAACACCGCACTGGTTATAAACTTGCCCGTTGTTGCTCGAATAGCCGGACACTGCTAGCCAGTCCCTTTCGACTTCCGGGCGATAGTAGGGTAACGCGGCTAGCACGTCCGGATTTCTCTGCGGGTCGTTCGACGCGGCAATGACTTCGATATAGCCATATTTCGTGGCAGCTTCTGCGGCTGCATCTATCCAGGTTTTCGAACCTTCGCGCGCGCGTTTAGCGAATCCCTGGTACGCGGTTTTGAGCTGGTCAACAGAATCTGTCCGATTCTCCGCTGAAATGGGAGAGTTCTGTCCCCAACTTTGATTGACGATATGAACACCGCTCTTTCCCAAGGCATCATAGGCAGCAGTAAAGTAACCGTAGTCTAAGCAGTTGGAGCCCTGCTCACGATTGTCGTCGGTCCCATTGGTGTTTGCGACATAAACATCTGCATTGAACGCAACACCCTGCATTCCTTTGCCGTCTCGTGCGGCACCAATGGCTCCGCTTACCTCGGTCCCATGCGAGTCATTGACGCCATCGACATGCGATCCGCGAACATTGAATGCGTCACCCTTCCTGACCGGGATCATCGAATCGTCGGCATAAAACTGGAACCCGTCTTCATAGTATGTACCGATAGTAGACACAGGATGGATCCGAGGCCCTGACAGTTCGGGATGTGTCGTATCGACGCCTGAATCCAGCACCCCGACTTTTATACCTCTTCCGGTAAACCCCATCGCATACGCGTATTGCGCCTTCATCGCGCCAGCCGACCAGCTCGCCTTGAATTCTTTATCGTTGCCCCAAGATTTGGCGGCTTGCTCCAGGCTGTCCGTTTTGCTACCGTCGGCATTCGTATAGAGTCGTTCCTGACCGAATGCTGGCTTTAGAAACAGAGATCCCACAAGAAATACATGAAGCAATCCGATCGACCTTGCCTTATACATCGCTTTAGCCTGTGTTCGGTATGATCGACGCTTAGAGCCGCCATCGTACCGGCGGAAGGAAGTCGTTCGGGCTGCAAGCAACGATTGCGCGATACGTATCGACAGGGATCAAGCGTGCGGCTGACCATATGCACAAGGTCGATCTGTAACGCGAGCGTGAAACGGCGGAGGTGTCGGCGATGATGAGCATGGCTCAACGAGCGGTTGTTGGCAAAAATTGTGCGGTGTCCGGTAGGAGACTCGAGCTGATGGGACGCATGCGAGATGGTGCGCATTCCGTGAGCTTCCCTCGGTTTTTCGCCTTCCAGAGGTCCGGGGTTATGCAGCCGTATCCTTTGTCCGCTGAGCCGCAAGCCAGTCTTGCATGAACTGAGTTGGCGACGTGAAGCCGAGCGATGAATGACGACGACTGCGGTTATAAAACACTTCGATGTATTCGAACAAGTCCGCAACGGCGTCGCGATGCGTGCGATACCGCGTGCCGTGTACCCGCTCGTTCTTCAAGCTGTTGAAGAAGCTTTCCGTCGGCGCGTTGTCCCAGCAATTGCCTTTGCGACTCATCGAGCAGCGCATCCCGTACGAGGCCAGCTTGCGCTGGAAGTCGTGGCTGGCGTATTGACTGCCTCTATCCGAATGATGCAGGACGCCGGGCGCGGGCCGGCGGCGGAACCACGCCATCGTCAATGCGTCGGTCACGAGGTCCGCCGTCATGCGCGGCTTGACGGACCAACCTACGACCTCCGGGTTGAACAGGTCCAGCGTGACCGCCAGATACAGCCAGCCTTCGTCGGTCCAGATGTACGTGATGTCCGAGGTGAACACCTGATTGGGCTCGGCCCGCGTGAACTGTCGGTTCAACACGTTTGCCGCAACCGGCAGCTTGTGTCGAGAATCGGTTGTCACCCGATAACGGCGCTTGTGGCGGGCTCGGATACCGTTGGCGCTCATCAGCCGCTCCACACGTGCTTTGCTGGCCGGAAAGCCGCGAGAGCGCACCTCGTCGGTCATGCGCGGCGAACCGTAGGCGCCTCTGACTTTGGCATGAATCGTTCGAATCAACGTGAGCAACTGGACATCGGTCAGCCGCTGTCGCTCAGGCGTGCCGCCGCGCTTCCACGCGCGATAGCCATTGACGCTTACTCCAAGGACCTCGCAGCGCCGACAGCGGATAGTGCCGGCATTGCGTGTCAATCCAGGCGAACTTCACAGAGCCTGTCAGAAATTTTGTGTTCAAGGCATAACATGTACCCAAAGGAGCATGTATGCCAAGCAAACCAAAAGCAGGGTCTGCGCCCCCGCCTGAGCTGCCCGCGATTCCAGAGGAGCTCATCGA
>NZ_JBKGUA010000074.1:0-20874 GCF_046543485.1 Paraburkholderia sp. EG304
GTGAACATCGACTCGGTATAGCCGTCCGCTCCGCGCATCGCTTCAGTCTCAGTGTTGTCCGGTTCTTTGTTTCAACGTTTACCCCTCCCGCGCGGATGACGTGCGCGGGAGGTATTTCAACAGCCTGTTAGAGACGCACTTCGAGCAATCACTAAAAAAAAACGCCCCGTCGTTATGATGGGGCGTTTTTTCATCCTCGCGTCGAGCGGCACCGGGCGACTGGGAGCGGTCGGTGTCCCCGCGTCACATCATCAACCGACAATGTTGCCCGTCGTAAACGTGAAGTTTCGCGAGAATGCCGTACCGTTGACCGTGCCGCTTACCGATACAGCGTAGACCGTGTTCGGCGTCAGGGGCGCGGAAGGATAAGCGACTCCTTCGAACGCTGGCAGAATCTTGTTCGGATCGTTCGCTGAGTCGAGCAGTTGCAGCACAATGACGTGGCCAGACGTATCCGTCATGGTGCCCGACTGCAACACAATTGTGTCGGCCAAGTTGCCGACCACCGCAACCGGCGTGCCCCAATTTCCGGAGGTGTTCGGAGGCGTTGGGGATTCCCCGCCTGCCGAGTAAGCGACGCCCGTTGTGCCCTGGCACGGGAACGTCAAAGGCGTGCCCGACGTCTTCCCTTGCAAATTACCCATGTTCAACGAGGACCAAATTGCCGGGAAGCCATTAAAAGTCGTCGACACTTCGCCGATTCCTACCGCGGTGATGGGCCATACGCCGATCGCGATGTGATACACACCGGACAGCCAGTCGTACACCAGTTGTTGGCCGTATTGACTTGGGGTTAGCGTTGCCGTGGTGTAGTAGCCGCCGCTGACACCGCTTGCACTGAGATTCCGAGGATAGCCGGCCGCTACTGCCCGGTCGTCGTATGTCACACCGGTGAAGCCAGCGTTGCTGGCGATTTCTGTGTCGGAAAAAACATTGTTTGTCGCCTGATACTGAGCGTGTGCTTGTGCGGCCGTGTCAAGTGAGGCATTGTCGGCAACTGCAGAGAATCCGCATTGCTGTCGTTGTTGATTCAGCAAATTGAACGCCGCGAGTTGAAAGCTACCAGTCGCGTATTGCGGCGTCGTCAGGTTCGTCACCGCCGACGGTGCGCTGGCGCCTGTCGGTGAGGACGCGCTGCTGCTACCGCTGCTGTCACCACCGCCCCCACCGCCGCCGCATGCAGCCAGGGCAAGCACGGCCGCGAAAGAAATGGCCGTCAGAGTGGAAATGTTCTTCTTCATTATCGAATCCTTGGATTTGTTGTTGGCCGTGCACCTTGCGCGACCTTGATTCCATCTTACCGACGGGCGCGCAAAGTCAAGTTCCCGCCCCGCCGCGTTTGGCCCTTCGCCAGGCGACCGGACTCACGCCAGATTTGGCGCGCCATTCTAGTGGTAACGGAAAGTTTGAGTGAGGCTTGAGGCCAAACGTCGTCTGAGGGAGGAAAACAGCGACCTCGAGACGGACATCTCTGTTCCTACCGGCGTCTGCGGGCCCGTCGGTGAAAGACTCGCAAACCAACAAAGGCGGCAACCAAGCCGATACCAGTAACGGTTGGCCCGGCTTTCGCGAGTTGCGGGACAACCCGGGTGGCCATATACAGGGCAAATAGCGCGATTGAGACTCGACCAACCCATGGCGCACTCAAAAAGGACAGTAGAGGCGATGGCTGGCTGCTCACATAGTGGACGTATCCCTCGTTGGCCTTTTCGAGGTCGAACTCCGCAGCATTCACGGCGCGCTCGCTCCGGTAGAACCTTTCGTATCGCTCAAAGCGCCCGTCACCGCGCCCGTCGAGCCATGCAGCGTTGCTCTCCCGCGCTAGGTAGGCGTAGTCATCCATCGTTGCGCCTAGTGAATGTGTCCTGCGTGCCACGCGATCGCACCGATAGCATCGGCGATGATGCTACCGTCTGCCTCGGCGTAGTAAGCGCCGGTTTCAGGGTTTTGCCAACCAAACTGGGGCCGGCCATCAATGCAAAAGATGACGAGTCCAGCGGGCAGGTCAACTTCGCTGGGTTTGCCTTCAGGTCTCACTGTTTGCCCTCCGCGCAGCGCGCTTTTTCGCGCCGAGCTGCTGGTTGCAGGCAGGGCATGTGAAGCGACTGTGCATTTCGATCTTCGCGTCGTTGTTTGACACGACGTAATGCGTGCTGCATGTGCGGCAAGGCGCGACGGTCAGGCGAGCATCGGCTGCCATCGAACGGATCAGGTTCCATCCGCGGTCCGGCATGATGACCCGATTGCCGCCAAATAGGCGGTCGTAGACATCATTGGTTGCGAGCAGCGCCTCGGCCGGATTCGCACCCATGGCAGTTGCCGATCGATACAACCACGCGTAGACGGTAGCGTGCAGTCGATGGACCGGAGTTTCGACAAACCATGAGAGCGACGTTGCCGTGTTGCCGCATGGCGAACTCTTGCCGTGGATCTCGCTGTAGCGCGTTCGCATCTGATGCTGGTTCAGACCGAACAGGTTCGAGGCCGTTGAGGCGCGCAGACCGTAGGCCATCATCGCGCTGGCGTACGCCTCGTTTTTCAGGCGCCCAAGACGAAGTTCTCCCCATTGAGCAGCGTAAGGAAGACCTCCAACGCGAGAGGGCGAGGTCAACATGATCTGGTGCGCAATCATCTCGTCAGTCAGGGTGCTGCCGGCGAACTCCCACCAGAACGTTGGACTGTTGAAACGCCAGCGGAACAGCGGCAATTCCTTCATCCGGCCCAGCGCCAACTGGAGCTTGTGCGTCGGGACCGAAATCAGATACTTCGCGACCTCGGTCGAAATGCCTAGCAGCGGGGCACTCAGCACGCTGACGTTGAGCACCTGCGTGACAAGCGAAACGAATGCGGAATTCTGCTGGTTCACCGCGTAAGCCATCAGTGAGTCAAGCTGAGGCGTCTTGCGGCGAAGCACATCGACAGCCACGGTGGTGGCAGTGTTGTCGACGAAGCACCGCCAGTCCTCGGCGGTCTTCAGCGTCGGCTCGACCATCAGAAACGGCGCGCGCAGCAGGTTTCGAAGCGAAGACTGGTTGAGCTGAAGCTGCTCGATCTCTTTGCGCTCGACATTGAAGACCTCGTTGAACCGACTATCCTGCTTGAGCAACCACTTCATGTGGTCGACCAGATTGAAGTTTGCAACCTGAATTTGGCCGGTGAGCCATTCCGGCACATAGAACCGGTCAATCGCCCGGTAACTGTCTTTATTGTTCACTGCGTTTTTTCCTTGTCTCTCAAACACATCAGTTGCCTGCGGAGTCAGGCCGCGCGAGCTGCTGCCAGCAATTCCCCGTGAAACTTGCCCGTAAGATCGGCCAGTCCCGTCAGAAGTCCCTTAAAGCGGCCGAGCGAACCGTCGGCCGTGACCAGCAGTTGAACGCTGTGGAATTCCTGAATGAACGAGCCGAAACGTTCTACCAGCCCGGCAACCCGCTTTTCGACGGCCGCTTTCTGATCGATTTCCGCTTCTTGTTTTTTCTTGAGCTCGGTCAGTTCCGCGAGGCGCCTTTGCGCAGCTTCACATTCACTGGTGAGCCGGCTGAGTTCCTCGAACCGGCTTTTCGCAGCGCTCTCAAGATTCCGAAGGTGTTCGGGCGTGACTTCGACCTCAACTTCTCTGATCGTGACCTTTTCATGGGCTTCGGCAAGCTCACGGCTCTTGGCCTGGACTTCACGTTCAAGCGTCGCAATGGTGCTTTGCAGGCCGCTTGCGGTCTGTTCGGCTGAGGCAAGGTCGACCATGGTCTTCCTCAGCTTCTCGCGGTCCTGCTGGACTTCATGATTCAGACGCTTCGCTTCCGCTGTCAGCCGCTCGTTGTCGTTCTTCGCGTCGTCAAGCTGCCCATAGATTTCCGACAGCTGGCTCGTAACGGTAGCGAGGGCGCTCTCCTTCTCCACGAGGCGATCCTCGTAGCTCTCGATGATCTTCTTGATGTCGCGCTTGCTCAGATCGGGATTGTCGCGTTTGGCGTCAATGACCATCTCTACGACTTCGTCGCTCTTGTTCACCAGCAGTTGCATGTCGGTGATCGACAGCATTTCGACCGCGCCGCTGTTCTTGCTGAAACGCTCGTAGCAGCGAATGTAGAGGTAGACCGAGTCGCGTTTCTTGCGGAACGTTCCTTCAAGGAAGCTGTAGACAAGCTCGGCTGCCTTTTTGCGGACCTGCTTCGTATCACCGTACGTGCTCACGAAGTGGCCCTCGATCCGCGTTCGGATGTGATAGAACGAGCCTCCGATACGCATGTGTTCGAGAAGAATCTTTTTCGTCGAGTGCGCGACTTCCTCGGCTTCTTCTGCGATCGAAGCACGCAGTCCGGCCGATATCTCATCGCCACCGAAGAACTCATTGACCTTCAGGCCAATTTCATGTTCGGACGGCACATGGGCGAAGGCGAGGGGCAATTCCCGCTCAACATTGCCGTCGTTGCCCTCAGGACGGGTAGGATCGAAATCGTCCTCGTCGCCTGCTGCAACCGGGACATTCTTTTTGGTCATGTTGTTCTCTCTTCTTTTCGTGCTCGTTACTGATCTTTTCCTGCTTTTTTGCAGGCGCCAAGGCCAATCGCCGGATCGTTAGAAAGCGGGTGCAACCTGTTTTCCCGAAATGCACCGCCTCAGAATACGCGCCGTTTCGCCGCTACCATCCCGCTAAGAAGCTCAGTTTCATGCAGCTTTCACAGGAATGAAGTACCGGGTATGCGACGGCCAGACAGTTGATTCGGCAAACATTTCTGAAACTTTAGGCAGCGATCGGCATTTTTTTAGGGTTTTCCCTCAGTTTCATCCGGTGCCTTTCTATGGCAGCGGGCGCTGTTTCGGCGACGGCCAGGACAGCCCGTCGCGCGTGAAGCACATTCACAGGCCGGTTGGTTGTGGAGGCGTACTCGGACTTTCGGGCGCGAAGCCAGTGACGCAGATCGGCTGCCCGCATCATGTTTAAAGGAAGGGCGGAGGACAGGTCGCAATGAGCGTGAGGGAATGCCGCCACCCCTTCGACTGGCCAGGTTCCCGGCAGAATTGAGCGCAGAAAAGCGACCTTCGAGCGGTTCTGTTGCATCGGTGAGCGCCGTACATCTTTCAGTCCGTCAACCCCGATACGCACGACCGTCTGTAGGTCTCGCCCTGGTTCAATGCGACCCGCCCAGTTTTTCGTCTCCACAACGAAGATGCCGAAAGGCGTCACGACAAGATGATCGACCTCGGCAGTCGGAAATTCGGCCCCCGGCGCATGATTGAGCAGAAGGGGGCCCGGATGCAGATAGAAGTTGTCGCCGCAGAGCCATTGCAAAGCGGCATGGAGCTCGGTCTGAACGGCAGCTTCACCTTCGTCGCCGCTACGCTGGCTGCGCGTTGCGGGGGGATGGCTGGAATTCGACTGGGGTCGGCGCCTGAGTGCCCGATAGACGAATACGCACCCGGTTACGAGAAAAATGTACGTCAGCATCGTTAAACCTCGCGGAGTGAAGATGATTCCAGTCTGCCGCGAAAATTGAGAAGTCAAGTCGTCGCCGGAACGACTGTGGTGTTGACGCCGCCGTCGACTCGACGGTGTCTGCATTGGCCATATCGCTTGATGCGCCGGGGCATCCTTCGCGCACTCGGCCGATTTGACGTCGCTCCCCGAAAATACATGTGCAGCACTTACATATGCCTTCCCGCCAATCCTTTCTTCTTGCCTTCATGGACTCCCGGAAAGCTATAGGATTTAGTCGAGCTTTCTTGGTGAAGACGTTGAGCCGGCTCAGACAGGTCTGCCCAACGGGTGCGCATCTCCAGGACATTCAAAGCTGTACGACATTGGCGAGCATTTGCGGCTTCCAGCAACTGACTGAGCGCTAACCTTGCACTATCCATTGGCGTCCTGCGACGCATCGACCTGCCGCGAGTGATCGCGCGCTACCTGCTTTTCCCATCTCCGCCTTTTTCCTGCCGCAAGAGCTTTGGTGCGCGTCCGTGTGGACGCAGACCAAAGCGCTTCGCGCCTGAGTTTCCTTGCTCTTCGAGCATCGAAACCACCGGACGTTGGTCCGGACATTCCCTGTTGATTATTTTTCTGGAGAGGAAAATGCTGAAGGCCCATTTCAAAGACTCAATCAAGTCGCCAGGCAAGGTGCTGGCTCTGTGTTTCATCGCGTATTTCGCGACCATTTCGTTTGTCGTTTCCGGCTTCCTCGTTCTTCTGGCTGCCCATTGGGTAGTCAAGGAAATGAAGAAGAAGGGGAAGGCCATTCTGCAGGCGGAAGCGGATGCGGAAGCGGCTCGCATCGAGACTGAAAAACTCGCTGCCCGAGCTGCGGGCGAAACGAAAGTGCCAGTTGCATCTGCCGCAACTGCCGCCGCCAACGACAGCAATTTGAAGCCGACGCCGATGAAGCAGTACGCAAAATCGGCTGTCGTTGTTCCGTTCAAGAACGGTACCCGTTAATCGGCCTACCGTTGTTATCTACCGTCACCTGGGCCTCGCGCCTCTGGTGACGGCACCCTTCACCCTGCCGGGAATCCCATTCCCGGACACGGGCCATGAGATTGCCGGCGCCACCGGAGCAATCCCATGGAAATGCATGTGGCTGCCTGGCAGCTGGACATGTTCGGCGATTCATCGCCTGTTGTCGTAACCCCTCCCAAGCCTGATCCGCTGCCCGATCCGCATCTTTGGAGCGAGTCGGTGCGCGCCAAGATGGTTGATGCGCTCATCTCGCTCGCCAGCGACAGTCGTCGCGGCGATAACATGCCCGAGTCGCTGATGGATTGCGCAGACCTGCTGTCCGAACGTCTACGCAACCGCAAGATCGATGTCGATGACTACCGCGCGACGCTGGGCTGGATCATGGGTTACTGGGATGGCGCGCTGCCCTATCTCTATGTGTGCAAGGTCAACGGCGTTGATCCGGAGATCCTGCAGGACGCAATTCTTAGCACGCCGCTACTTCTGCGCGATTTGCGCGAAGTTCAGCGCGTTTGCTTTGGCACGTTGCTATAGGAGCGAGTCATGGCGAACGCAGTAACGCTTTTTGCCCGCGTCATGGCGGACCTCTTCAACGGCAAATCTGCAAGCGAGCCCTCCGGGTTTTGCGCGCAGACGAACCCGCAGCCGGACACACCAGATCCAGAACCGACGGACGGGAATGACACCACGGCCAGCGCGGTTGGGCAGGGCGCGCCGAACGAGACCGTTGTAACAATCGGCGACATCCCCCATCTGTTCGTCGATGAAGGCGATCACGTCGTCCAGTTCAGTCCTGCTTTCGACGACCACTCAGAAGAAACCGAGTTCGGTATGAAGATCCTCCCCGATCTCGCGCCGCACTGGGCGCAGCGTGCCGTGCACCGGTGTCCGCTCAAGGAGGCGGTAGCTGCCGCGATCCGCCACAACGGCAATCCACCTGCCACTAGTCCTCCGGCTCAGAGCGAGCGGCTCGGCAACGGCCATCCTGATCCATCAGCCGGAAGCGAAGAAGCGTTTGGGGCCGAACCGGCCGTGCCTACGCGATCGCGCCGCAACGACAACGCGGACGCGTCGAACGTCGTTGGCCGCATCGTTTCATGGGGCGAAGAGCGCTTTCCCGATCGCAAAAAACCGGGGCGCTTTTACAAATCCTTCGCGATGCATATCGACACCAGCGCTGGTGAGCGAACGCTGCAAGGCGAAGGCCTGAAGGAAGCGATCGCGGAAAGCCGCTGTGTTGTTGGTGATGTCGTCTCTGTACGTCGCACCGGGAAAGTCAAGGTTCCCGCGATCCGCACGGATGGCTCACCCATTGTCAAGGACGGCAAGCCGCTCATGTGGGACAAGTGGCTATGGTCAATATCTAATTAGAGGAACATCAAATGGCATCTGTCAACAAAGTGATTCTCGTCGGAAACCTCGGCGCAGACCCTGAAGTTCGATATCTTCCAAGCGGCGACGCAGTGGCGAACATTCGTCTTGCGACGACCGATCGCTACAAGGACAAGGCGTCGGGCGAGATGAAAGAGGCGACAGAATGGCACCGCGTCTCATTCTTCGGGCGCCTCGCCGAAATCGTGTCAGAGTATTTGAAGAAGGGCTCGTCGGTGTATATCGAAGGGCGTATTCGCACCCGCAAGTGGCAGGCGCAGGACGGTACAGACCGCTACTCGACGGAAATCGTTGCGGACCAGATGCAGATGCTGGGCGGCCGTAGCAATGACGAAAGCGGCGGCGACTTCGAACAGCGTAGCGGCTCGCGCGCACAGCGACCCGGTCCGGCGTCGCGTTCTAATGATTCGCGTCAGTCGCACGCAGGCACCCGCGGGCAGCCTCCGCAGCCGTCTCATGGCGGCGGTGGTTTCGACGACATGGACGATCCAATCCCGTTCTGACGACACGTATCCGCCGAGCTGCATGGCTTGCGATCTGATCCCGGAAAGGCTCACCTTTTCCTGATCCATCTCCCGTAACACCTCACCATCGCAACGACATGCCTTCGGGCGTGTCGTGCGACGGACCTTCTGCACTGGCCGTTCGCGCCTGCCTGCTTCTCTGTCCAGCCAGCACGTCTGCTGAAAAAAGTTGCCCGCCAGTGCGCGGACTGCTTTTTTGAGCACGCGTTCTTACGCCTGTCTCAGGCATCGACCCCAACCCACTTCCACCTAGGAGAGTGACAATGAGTACATCTGGACGCGGGCTTTCACCCGAGAAGTACGAGTGGCTGCAACGCAAGCTGAAAGAATTCAGTCTCTCTCCGGAGGCGTGGATTTCGACATTGATGAGCTATGGCATTTCTGGCGATTCTCTGACTGGCAACGGGGCTCCGTGCCCGATCTGTGGCGGTGAAGACCGCTTTACATATGACAACAGGAACGGCCGTGGTGACTGGGTTTGTCGCCAGTGCAACGACGGACGTCCAGGCGCTGGTGACGGCTTGCAGCTCATCGCGAAAGTAAGCGGCATCGGACTCTATCGCCTGATGCGCCAACTCGATGGTGGCTTGCCGCCGCCGCCGCCCGCCACCTGCAACAAGAAGGCACCTGAGCCCAAGCGCAAAGTCGATCCCGCGTTCGTTGAGAAGATCCTCAACATGACATGGGAAAAGGATTGTGCGCCGCTCGAGGCCGGTGGATTCGCCATGCAGTATCTCAAAGGGCGTGTGCCAGGGTTGTCGGTTGAACCGTCGAAGGCTTTGCGCTTTGGCATGCTCGAATACCGGGACAACGACAAGACGGTGCGTGGCACCTGGCCCGGTATCGTCGCGCGCTATGTGTTGCCTGACGGACGGCTCGGCACATTGCACCGGACGTATCTTGACCACCATGTGCCCAAGAAGGCCACGATCGTCTCAGCAGATGGGGAGATTCTTGATTCCAAGAAGAACCACATGACGCTGAATTCCTTGCCTGGTGGCGCTGTTCGACTGATGGACCCGGTCGATGGCGAAATCGGTGTAGGGGAGGGGCTTGAATCGGCGTACGGCGCGCATATGGAATTCGGTGTGCCGGCCTGGTACTGCCTGAACAAGGATCTTCTGCGGCAGTTCGTTGTTCCTCGCGGGCTCGGTATCAAGGTCGTCCATATCTTCATGGACTTCGACGAAATCGATCCGAAGACCCGAAAGTCGCCGGGCGTCGCGGCGGGAATGGAGCTCGCAACGCGCTTGCGTGCCGAGGGATATTCCGTTGTGTTGCATCGTCCGAAGCGTCGTGGGCACGACTACTGCAATGAGTGGAACGAGTTGTGGCAGCTCAGGCGCAACTCGTCGCTGCACAGGCAGCATCGTTATGTGGATATGCGGCAAGCTGTCGCCGCTTAAGTATTGCGCCGGCGTACTGGCGATCTTCAAACCTGCCCGATGGGGATGTTCCCCATCGGGGATGTCTTGTCGGGCCAATTTCGATGGAGTAGAAAATGGCTTCGTTCCAGGTTCTCGTGGGGAGCTTTGCAATCGTCGCAACCAACGGCGCTGCGGGTGGCCGGCAGCGTGTAGGAAAGTCGGATGCCGTCGCTTTCGACGTAATCGACCGGACCGCCGGTGGCAACACCGCGTATGCGTGTCGCGATCAGTCTTTTCCAGATGCGTGGGACTTTTGTACACGCCGACTTCTTGTTACTGCGGCTCCACGGTCGCATTGATCCAGAAAAGCGAAACGGCTCCCCCAGATTTTGGGGGAGCCGCTTTTTTTTGCCTGCACGCTCCGTTCATTTCATGATCGCGACGCAGACTGCAACAACGACGGCAAAGACTTTCCACATGCGCCAAAGTTCGCTCGACCAGAGCGCGCCAGCGGCACCAGTCAGCAGCAGCACGACGCACAGATCATTGTTGACGTGCATGCTCGCCAGCATCGCGGCAAACCACCAGAGCGCGAGCGACGCGCCGAATATGATCGCGCGGCGTGTGAAGAACGGAAGCGCCATGAACTTCGTATAGCAGACCGTCAGCCGATCCATTGCGTTCACTCCTTGGATTTGGTTTTCGCCACGTGTTCTACGGCATCGAGGCTGTACCAGCCGGCAATACCAGCAGCAACCAGAGTTGCAATGAACAGCCAGGAGCGCGGTTCAGTCAGTGGCAGGCCGTTACGCACGATTTCGATTAATTCCAGCATTTTCTTCCCCCTAAGATCGGTAGCCGCTTCGATGCACCGCACGTCGCGCGATGAACATCGAAGCCATGACCCATCTTCGCATTACCACGGCGAAGTCAAGTTTCTATCAGAAGAACGCACCAAAGGCGTCGGCGATCTGATCGACGTCGTGCCCCCCAGGCTCATCGGTCCCGTTGATCGAGCGCAGCTCGTCTTCTTCGATGACCGCTTCCGTGGCAACGCGCGTGGCGGCCGCACTTTGACCGGCCGCCTCGGGCGCAATCACATTGCGCGCGATCGCGGCGGCGGGATAGACGGCACGCACCGCGACTTGCCGCTCGAAGTCTAAGGTGACGCAATTTTCCCGCAACGCGGCTTCGGCCAGGGAGCGCAGCAGCGCCGCACGTTCCCTGTACGAGCTTGCGTGCCGGAGTCTGGCATGAAGGAGAGGCGTGGTCACCGCGTCAATGACCAGCTTCATGTCGAACTTTTCGCTCATGCTTTTGCAGTGGCGCGCTCGCGGGTAAGCCCGGCTTCGCCGACGATCAGGAATCCCTTGGCGTTCGCCGTGCAGGGTGAGTCTATGACCTCGAGCGTCACGCGTGGGAACGCCTTCCGGATTGCAGGTGCATACAGCGCACCACCGCCGCCGGACAGAATGATCGAGCGCACGTTGGTGAGCTGGCCGACGTTGTTTTGCATTTCCTTGACAACACCAGCGATGACCGGTTGCGACTGGTCGAGATATGGATCAAGGTCGATATCGTTGCCATAGAAAAAGAACGGCTTGCGCTCGCGCAACGCCTTGTCGATGCGTTCGATGTCCTCGACCTGTTCGTCCTGGTCGCGCGAGATGAGTGCCGCGATGCGCTGATAGATCTGGGATGCGCCGCCTGGGATACCGTCGCTGCGCTTGTCGTCCATCGTGAATCCGTTGGCATACACCCAGTCAGTCGTGAAGTAGCCCACGTCGATCACGAGGTGGGCGCTGTCGCGACCGAACTCGCCCTGACGGTTAGAAGATGCGGCGACAAGCGAGCCGAGCGGTTGCGGGATGACTACCACCTTGTCGATCGTAATGCGACCCGGGCCGTAGTCGAACGTGCCGGTGAAGCGATCACGCAGTGCACCGGAGTACTTCTTCATGTTATGAACGGGCAAACCAAGGACCAGGCGCTCGATATGGGTGACGTCCGCGAAATGAATCGCGCCGAATAGAAGGGCCGCGTAGTTATCGGACAGCACAAAATCGTTCGACAGCGCGCGGCCGGTGTTGCCGTACGCTGCCGTGAGCGAAACGTCCGGCCCAACCTCGTATTCGATCTGCTCGATAACGATGGTCGCGACCTTGCGCGAGGCGAGCACGCTGTCGCCATAGCCGGACAGTGCACGGCTTGCGGCGAGCGGTGCAAGAGAAGGGAACATGCCCGTGGCGATGGTGCCGCTCGCTGCCCGGTGAGCGTGTTTGGTGTTGCCGTAACCGACATCGATTGCAAAGACCGAAGTTTTCAAGGTGACTCCATGCGTTGAGTTGAACCACGCTCCGAAGTGACTGAAAACTGACAGATAAGTGTCAGTTTGAGTCGCCCCGGTCGCGCGGCACCGGCGAACTATCAGATAACTGACACTTAAGTGTCAGTTCGAGTGTTGCGCCGGGCTTTCTGAGCAAACTGACACTTTTCTGTCAGTTCGACCTGGTTTCAGTCTAGCGAGCGCGTAGCGAAGTCAAGTTGACGAAAGCCGACCGGTTCTGACCATCTTTCGGCATGCACTGCTTGCGCGACTGGCCCTATCCTTGGCATACCTACCGCGTCCCAGACGCATCGAATGCGAGTGCAAGGCACTCGCTCGTCCCTATCCCTGGCCCGCAAGAGGCCGGAAGTACCCCACTGACCGGGCCGCACAGTGATGCGGCCTTTTTCTGAAGCAAATCAAGTCCATGGTGGTCCACGTTGAGGACACCCGGACACTGCGATATCCATACGATTGGCGGCGGTTTGCCGCGTTGTGACGCGTTGAGGACATGTGGAGAGACCGGACACCGGACACTTTCTACATCTCGGCGGCGTCTGCACACGCCCTTACAGCGACGGCTGGGTGCGCTCACGAAACCCGATACACCGCGGCGGAGATGAGTGACTTAGGGGCGGGGGAAGCCTTGCGGACCGGCAAGACCGGATAACCGCGATTCCCTGACGGAAGAGGACACGGCGCGCGCGGCCGTACACAAAACGCGTACAGGTATTGCCCGGCAATTAGCACTGGCCCGGAGCTCCGCGAAGCGGAACACGGTTCAGAGGCGCGAAAGCGTGATGCTGGCAGGGTAGCCACGAAGCTGCATTGAGCGGGAAGTGTTTCCGCGCAGCGCGAAGGCAGCGATGCCCCGCGCGAAATGCATCAGTGGCGGATTGCGCGAAGCGCGATTCGTGCTGATGGGCGGCAGGTTGGACAGTCGGAATGCATGATCTTCCCATGCATCTGGTTGATCGGATGGAATCGCTAAAGGACAGGAAGGCAGAACCCAAGCGACCGGGGCTACGGCGCAGCCGCCACAGTGGCGGGCAACAAAGGGCAAACCGGGTGGTCGGGTGACGGCATCAAGTAGGGATGTCGCGACCATCGGGCTGGATAATGGCACGCAGAGGCAGCGCGGCAGCGCCGCAAGGGATTACCGCATGAGCGCAATTCTCAATGTGAGAGCGATCGTCAACGGCTATGGTTTTGGTCCCGAATTCCGGGATGCGCTCCTCAAACTGTTCGACGAGAACGTTGCGCGCGTTCATAGCACCACGCGAATCAGCAAGCGCGCGTTGTCGATCAAGACGCAGGAATATCGCGCTGCCAAACTGTGTAAGGCTTTCAAGGAACTGCGCGAGGGCGGTTACGCGCTTCAGACGCCCTGGTCGCTTAAACACAAGCATGTGAAATTTCTGGTCGACTCGTGGGTGGCGGCTGGTCAGAGCGGCGGGACGATAGAAAACAAGCTGACGTATTTTCGGGCGATGGCGCAATGGATGGGCAAGACGAATCTGATTGGTTCGCTTGACGACTACGCGGACCGAGAGGCGCTCGGTCTGAAACGGAGTTACGTGGCAAAGGAGGATAAATCGTGGCAGGCGCATGGCGTCGATGCCGTCGCGAAGATCGAAGAGATCGCGCAAACGTGTGCCCATACTGCGGTGCAGCTGAAATTGCAGGCTGCGTTTGGCTTGCGCATCGAAGAGAGTTTTATGCTCCGCCCCGTGGAAGCCGCGCGTAATCCGACACTGCTAGCTGTGACGCGCGGCACAAAAGGAGGTAGGCCTCGCGAGGTACCAATCGAGACGAAGATCAGGATATTGGAGGAAGCGGCGAGGCTCAGCAACGGGTTGACAGGTTCGACTGTCCCCGCAGATAGGACGTTACGTCAATGGCGTGACTGGTACTACTACGTCCTCGAAAAACACGGGATCACCAGAAAAGGCATGGGCATTACCAGTCACGGTCTTCGGCACGAATATCTGCAAACGCTCTATCAAGATACCACTGGTGTACCGGCGCCAATCAAGCGAGCTGGTGACCGGCCTGATCCACAGCTACATGAACAGGCGATGCGCCGCGTCGTCGAGGCCGCGGGTCACTCCCGGCCGAGCAAGGCGGGCGCGTACCTGTCAACGTTTGCCATGCAGGATCGGCTGCAGAAGAAGCTGCCGACTACAGACGACGCACGCAACGCCGTGACCGCGGCTGCCGGCAACAAGAGCCATGCCGCGAAGGCGTTGGGAATTTCGCGGCAGACACTGTACCGGATACTGGGTGCCGCGGACAAATAGCATTGCGGAGGCCTGTGGAAATGGGCCCCAAAATTGTGTGTCATACACACCGCTTCTCGCGCAGCTGCTCCCGCACAATATTAATCGTCTCTCGGGTTCCGGCATTGGCCGTAGGAACATGTTGGAACCAGTTCACAGCCGGCTCGTGTAGCCGGCTTTTTTTTCCCGAATTCGTAACGGCCATCCAAATATCGCCATTAAACCGGCTCTTCTTCGGCATAGTCGTAGTGATAATTGATGACTTGAAGCATCGTCCCGGAGTCACCATAGTAGCTGATGGTGCCGAAATAATTCTCGAACCAGCGTCGAAACGAAGGTCTATCTTGGAATTCAAGAACACCTCCGTTCGGATCAAAGAAACGGACCCGTCTCGGAGAGGCAACGACCGCAACGCAATGGCCAATCGCATTCGGACTTTCCGGTTCTACGTTGATGATCGATGCCTATTTATAGGCAGCGCGGCTTTCCGCTACGCTCAGGGCAACTCTTCGTCTCAAGTCGGCCTGGTTGGGACACGTAATCCCTTGTTGATTCGGGTATCTATGGTCGGACACAAAGTATGTGCTGTCGGAAAATTGAATCACAGTCACAGATCCGAAACCGCCCGATTTTCTTGAAGGCAGGACTGGTTGTTTGTTCAGTGCGACCGATTTGTCCTGAATACGCATAACAGACGCCCGAATTGCTTCAGCTTTCTTGTCGGTCGAAGTCTTGGAAAGGATGTTAATCAATGAAGTCTGATGCGTAGACTTTATCCAACGTAGGCAGAGACCATTGCAGACTCCCTTTTTGCGTTCTATCGCTTTTCCATCGAACATCTCCATCCATTTGTGGGCGCCTTGAGAGTAGAACGTATGCCTGACGTTTGGGTCATTGTTTTTCGTCGCAACCATTACGGCGTATACGTGAGGCATGTGAATCTCCTTTCGATTCCGAAAAGTGATCGACGAATGCAACGATGTAACCGATCCGGTACCACGCGTTCCGCTCTCTATGATGTACGGCAGCAGGCCCGTGCGCGCAACGTGATAGCTCGCGAATGTGGGAAAGCGAACATTTGGCATGATCACTGACGTTCTTGCGCGAAGTGCTCGCCCGAACGAGTGATGATGTTCGTGCTCTTGCCGCACTTGCTCTTGCCGTTGTCGCGCCAGATGGGACATGCGGCACCAGACTGGTATGCCGACTTGTCTGTTCATACACCTCCGGTTCCTGATCCGGCGTTTGTGAGGGGGCGAATTGGTCAGGTGGTCTCCGCACCGGGGCCGTTAATGGGTGCGCCAGAGCTTCGTCAACTGCCAGCTGACCCTGCTTCAACCAGTGGCGTTGGACTTAGCTGGGAAAGGCGATCGCGGCCAAAAGCCGGCGATTATGTTCATCTCATACGCCGCGGCCAACCTGCCATCACCAGCGATCCCTGTCCGGCATTCCGTCGATCGCCAGTGCAATCCTGTCTTCGAACATCAGGTCAGAGTGCTCGCGCGGTGTAGGTATCGTCGGAAACTGGATGTAGCGATTGCCGTCGACGTCCAACCACTTTACGAGTTGGACCAGTTTGCGGTATCGCGCGGCGTCCCGAAGCACCGGCTCGATTGGCCAGCTGTCGATCGTCGAAACCGAAGCGTCGACCAGCCTCTGGGCGAGCACGGCGAACAGCGGTCCTCGCGTCTCCCAGTCCTCGTCATTGCGGGCCAGCATGTCAATAACCATCTGGGTGTCGCAGGCGCCAAGCTCCTTCTCGACGAGATCGCGCAGGTCACCCTCGGTGATTTTGGGTCTGCTCAAACGCCTGTTCCAGATCACCGCTGCTTCTTTCAAAGCGTCGGCTTCATTGTTGGCGTATGGGAACCACGGCGTCGACATCCCGCAGTCGGCGCAATAGATGCAGGCAAGCCTCTCGGTTTGAGGGGCGAAGGGCGGGCGGGGCACAGTATCCCCGATCTTGGGCGGTCCCGCGTGGCGTCCAAACTGGCCATAGTCAAAGCCGGACTGACCGACTTCCGCAACGATCCGTTGAGACAGGCCGACCGTTCCGCGTCCGCCGCAGTGATCGCATGGATAGAGCTGTTCGTACATTGTCCGGGTGTTCGCCGTGCATTTATTGGGAGATGTTTGCACGCATTATCGTTGGACATTGGACGCGCGAAAAGCCGAATTACAACCGGTAATGTGCCCTTTTACGTATGACGAATAGTTTCAGGAAAAAACTCATGAACGCTGCCGTCCAGCTCCCGACCGGCGGATTTCTTGCCGACGCGGTCCATCGGCTGTCTGGAGGGGTTAGAGCCGGGCGCCCATTCGCCCCATTGCTTGAAGAAGAACGGGACCTCCGCGGCAGCGCACTGGTCGCGCAGCGAGCGCGCCCAATCGGGATGCATTGGCCGGGCGCCGTGTCCGCTTTCGCCGCCGACAATCACCCAGTCGAGCGCCTCGAGGGCGTTGGTGTGGTCGCGCCAGTCACTGCCCGCAAACATGCCTTCGAAGCTCACCGGGCCCAGCAGCGGCTCCATGGAAACGAAGCGCACCCGCGCTGGCACCGCAAGCAGCTTCGGGATGTCGCGATCGGCCTCGGCCTGATTGACGACTGTCGCGCCGAGCCAGACGTTGTCGCGACCCGCGAGCCAATCTCGCGATCGCGCATGAGCGACCATGTCGGACACATTGCCGATGCGCTTCGTGAGCAACAGCCAGTCGAGATCTGGCGTGCGCTCGATCAATTCGAACAGATCGCGGCGCCATAGCGGATCGACCTCGTTGTCGAACACGTCGGCGAGCGATGCGCAGAACACCCGCTGCCGGCGACCGTGCTTCGCGAAGAACTCATCATGCTGCGCATTCCACTGCAGCGGCTTGCGCCAGTTCGCGGCGGAGGTGCGGCGACGGGGCGCGCCCGGGCCCCAGTTGATCGGCGTTCCGCCGGCGAAGCGCGCGTTGCGCGTTTCCGCATAACAGTGATCGCAACCGGGGCCGACCTTCTGGCAGCCTTCCCACGAGTTGAAGGTGTGGTCGGTCCATTCGATCTTGCTGTTCTCGCTCATCCCGACTCCCGCTCAGACAGTTTCGACATCGTGAGAATGTACCG
The DNA here is from genome assembly GCF_046543485.1 of Paraburkholderia sp. EG304. NCBI lineage: Bacteria > Pseudomonadati > Pseudomonadota > Betaproteobacteria > Burkholderiales > Burkholderiaceae > Paraburkholderia > Paraburkholderia sp. EG304. Next base: position 17,440 of record NZ_JBKGUA010000074.1, read on the forward strand.
CCAGCGTGCCGCACTGGCGGGCGCGCTTTTCGATCGCGTTCAGCCATGGAAGAAACGCCGCGTCGCCGAGATCGGACGGCGCGCAGGTCGGGACGATCAGATGTTCGATGTGATCGCCCGCCGGGTTGATCGCGCCGAGCGTCTTCGCGTCCGGCACGACCCAGAAATACCAGCGCTGCACGAAGTACCACCAGGTTTTCGCGCGCTCGAGTTCGGCCCACGTCGCGCTGAAATCGAGGACTGACCCGACTGTACTGAAAAACACGCAGCGCACGCCATGGGGCGTGGTCGCGGCGACGACTATCTGGCGGCCCGAAGAAAGTGAATCAGGATCGTGGCCGGCGCAGCCCAAAGCCGGGTAGCGACCCAGCCAGTCGAGCGAGCGCGAGATTGCGCGTTCAAGGAAAAAGGTTTTGCCCAGCATCGCGGACTCCTGTAGTTGGATAGCCCGATGAGAACCGGGTGCATTTGATCTTGCCTGTCCGGACCGGAAGTCAAGTTTCGCCGTTGCTCCGCCATCCGCTACCGCGTGCGCAGTCGTTGACCGTCGACCCACGCCTTGCGCAGTGCCGCCCGGACGTTGTCTGCCTCGTTGGGAAAATTGCGCTGTACCCATTCACTGCTCAGAACGCGCTCTTCGTCGGTCCAGTCGTTGTCACCCTCTCGCGTCTCCTCAAATGACGCGAGCGCGTTGTCGACCCGCTGCCGGATCGCGTTCAGGCGCTCCTGCAACACTGAAAGCCACTGGCGCACGGAATCGGGGCGACCGGTGAGCACGAATGGCGACGCCGCATAGCGCGTCAGATTGAGGATGTCCTGAACTACCTGGGATATCTGTTGCACGGGTACTCCTGTTCAGTGGGTCGGAGCGTCTGGAAGTCCAGCGCTTTCAATAGGAGGAACGGAATTCGACGCCCTGGTCCCAGCGGCTTTGCCAATGCTCGAGATAGCCCCGGGCGACGCCCGGGCAGTCCCAGAGCACGAGCGCGTTTTCGCTATTGCGAGACGCCGCGGCCTGGCTGTAGTTGAAGGAACCGGTCTGTACCGTCGCGCCGTCAACGATCACCACCTTGTCGTGGTGAATCGGGTAGACGCTAACGGTGCGCACGGGAATGCTCGCGTTCACGAGCAGGTTCATAGCCGCATGGGCCTTGCCGGACCGGTCCTCGTTGAGATTGCTCTTCTCGTCGACAACGACGGCGACTTCGACGCCACGGCGCTTCGCCTGGAGCAGGTGACGCACGACATCGGGCGAGGTGAACGAATACGCCGAAACCCGGATCGAGCGCTGGGCGCTGTCGATCGCCCGGTCGACCAGTGCGGCCGCGCTGCCTTCGGGCGAGAAGCCGACTTCGGGCTGGCACGCGCCGCTGCCTGCTGAAGCGTGGGCCGCGGTCGCCATTACTGCGGCCACTGCCGCGCTCATGATTGCCTTCGTCAACTGCATGGTGAGATTCCCTGTGTTGTTGTTGATTCGCGCGTCGGGGCGCACCGCGCGCCAGCGCCACGTACTTCCAGGGTAGCGGGACTCTTGCGAAGTCAAGTCTCACGCATCGTGACGCGGCGGAATCTGCACGTGCGCGAGCGGCTCGCGATCGACGTCCCATTCGACGGCCGGAATGCCACGCGCGAGCCGAAGCGCCCGCTTTTCCTCCTTGCGTGCCTCGTAGGCTGGAACACCGTTCATTCCATAGACCTCGATGTGCGTCCGCACGGCGGTGTCCCGTAACACGAAGTCGGGCAACATGTCGTCTTCTGCGGACATACGAACGGGCTTTGCGAAGTCGCGTCGCTCCGTGACAAGCCGGTTGGCCATCGCGACTTCGTGAATCGAATCGCAGGGCAGGTACGCGTGAGAGCAGAGCATCGCAGCCAGATCAATAACTTTCAGGTGGCCCTTTGAAGTGCGCTCAACGAGAAGGAGGGCAACGACGCGCGCGCTGCGCGCGCCAAGGGCGCGCCACGCATGTGCATAAGTTCGCGCGGCGTGCTCGATCAGGCTGGTGCTGGCGTAGTACCTGCGCGCGCTCTGACGCAGACTTACCGCGTGACCATATTGGGTCGGAGCCACCTCGCTTACCTCGCCAATGATGAGTCCGCGCCGCGTCGTTCCTTTTTCTGTCGTGAGCCGCGCGATAAAAGCATCGAATTCTGCATTGATTGCGACGCGATCGGCTTCATCGAAGCGACGCATGATGTGCAGGACGTTGTGGGCATCGGCACCGTTGATCAGGGCCGTCCCTGCCTCAGCCAGCAGCTGCCCATTGCATTGCCCCCAGTGGCGCGATGATGCTGTGCCTGTCCATTGATTGAGAGCTGCTTCGACCCACAAGGTCTGGAGGAAGGCGAGCAGGCTGGCCGAGCGCCGGCTCGGGCGGGATCGGGTTTCCGTTGCCGAGCCGCGAGAGCCGATGGTGGTTTCTCGCGCGGTTAGCGCGGCGTCCAATTTTACGTTCAGGCCTGTGGGTGTCGACAGGATGGCTGCTTTGGAGTCGCCGCCGCGGACGGAAGGTGCAACGTTCGGATCTTTGAAGAACGAGCAGGCGCGATCGTGACGATGTCCATCGTCTGGCCAGCCGGCCAGATGAAGCAGCGACCCGTAGCGGCGGATCACAAGCTGGAGCGAAGCAGCACCCCCGCACTCGCATGTGGCGTACCCGGGCGTTACCTTTGCGCGTTCAAGCCGCCTCATGTACCGCGCGGGATTTTCCTGAACGTCGCTTAGGGGAATGTGCCGCCGTCGAAGCTTACGTTGAACATGTTGCACGCACCATTGAATTTGGCCGTAGAGGCGTTCGAAGGACCTCGGCGGCATCGGGCATCAAAACTGGCTCATTGATTCCGCTGCGGACAAGGCGCGTTAGCCATTGTGGGCCGCGCGGCGAGCACGGTGACATGCCAAAGCTGCACGCTTGCGGGAGCTTTAATGGTGCGCTTTGATGCGGCGAAAGCTGTACGGCTTTCGGGAGCTTTCCCGGTTAAGTGGCTGAGCCGGCTCACGCTTCCTGCTGCTGCCGCTTTTTGTTGCAAACCTGATAATCGCCTTGCGGCGAGTGGCCGGCAAGGAACAATCCACAGGGTTATCCAGAAAATTTGTGGATAAGCATGCGCCGACGTGTGAGCGCGGAAAAGCCTGAAAGCCATACAGAATTCGCGCCCATATCGGGAGTGCCGCCGGAACGCGAGCGGTAGCATCTAGGCATCCATCGCGTCACTGACGCATCGACTAAACGCCCGCAGCACGTGGGCGCTTTTCATTCCCTCGACGGGTTCACACCCGTTGCGGGCGTGTTCCCGTCATGGCATCTAGGGCTACGCTGAACAAGCAGCTGAATTTGCGACGTGTCGGCGATGTAGAGGTGTTCAGGTCGTGAAGCCGACCGTCATCCTTTGGTTTTTGGCCCTTGCGGGCATTGCACGCGGGCGTTTTGCCCG
>NZ_JBKGUA010000075.1:0-20707 GCF_046543485.1 Paraburkholderia sp. EG304
TCGATGAGCTCCTCTGGAATCGCGGGCAGCTCAGGCGGGGGCGCAGACCCTGCTTTTGGTTTGCTTGGCATACATGCTCCTTTGGGTACATGTTATGCCTTGAACACAAAATTTCTGACAGGCTCGGAAGCGGCAGCGGCCTCTCCACCAGCGCCGCATGAATATCCCGCCGGAGCACATAATCGGCCAGCGCAAGCGCAACCAAGCTCTTGCCCACGCCGCCCTTGCTGCCACCGACGAGATAGATGGGGTAGGCCGTCATGTCCATTTGAATCCTCTAAAGGTTCTCGGTGTCAGGCCTGATCTCGATTGAGAACGCGTCGCGCATCACCATGCTTCCCGGCCGGCTGACTATCTTTCCCCCATCCTGCTTTTGATTCTCTCCGAAAGCCTCCGCGCGCGATACATCGTCCTTGCTTACCCTCTCCGCACGATGCGATGGCGCGGCATTGCCTCGTGCCGATTCCTTTGCAGCCTGTCGAACTGGCCTGTCTTCCTTCAACGGGTAAAGCGCGTACTTGACGGAGCCAACACTAAAATCGACGCCCTTCTTCCTTGCATGTTCAACGATTTCTTCCAGCGAATATCCCTTCTTCCTCACCGCACCGATCACCAGACGCATCTCTTTCATCGCATCGGTAATAGAGACCCGCTGCTCGGCCTCTGGCTTGACCGGCAGTGATTCCAGAGAGCGGACAAGCTCATCCCATTGCGCCCGGGTATAGGTCTTCGCAACTGGCATGGCTCGCTCCGTCGTGCTCTCTTCATCCCATCTTGTTCACTCAGGAAGACGCCGTCAACTCCAGTTTTTTGCCGGATTTTCGCTATCGCAACGTCTTGGAATCAGCCGGATCGCGCTGGAATAAAAGAAAAATTTTGGACGCGTCTGCCACAAGCAACGGACCGGGCCGATGTTCAGAAAACGTAGCGAAGGGATTCTGGCAGACCCTACGACGGCGGAGGCGCAGAACGATCGCAGGCAACGGGTTGAATCGCTCTGGCCATCAGGATGCGCACAATGCAACTGGGAGCCGACAAAGACACAATATCTCGCGGACCATGTCCCTTGGTCCGCGAACTGCCGATAGCCGTGCCTGCATGGCTTCGGAAAAGACCCTGCAGATTTTGGAAGATCAACAACCGCCCGAAGCTGAATCGACGTTGCCGATTCAGCGCATGGGATTACCGACTCCAGCCGGCACCCGCGCAGACATCAGTCAGTCAGGTAGCCACAGTGGACCGGATCACTAAACAGAAATCGCCCTGCCAAGTATGCTGCCCGATCGATCGACATCCCGTACCACGAGATACGGTTCGCGGTCGAGCAAATGAAGACCAGCGGACTCACGGGGTGCCTCCTGCAGACGCATCTGGCCACCTTACGGAATTTTCCGGCCGAGCTTCCTGAAAGCGTTTAGCCGGCAGGCTAAAAACGACGTTAAAACGAGGTATGGCAGGATAGGCTATCGCCGGTTTTAGGCGCCCAAAGGGGCCAACGCTTCAATTCCAGAGGCTTGTCCACACCACCACTGCACGGTCAAGGTGCCCATCCAGCCATACGCCGTTGGCGATAAAGAGGCGTTCTTGGCACAGGCGGAAAATGTCTACGGCACGGCCAACCTTGTTGACGCGGCAAGCGGCTGCCGACCAGCGCAGTACGAGCCCCATTCCTCCATCATCAGACGCCGTCGCTCAAGTTGATCTCGACGTCGGTAGGCCGCCACCGTCTGTGAAGTGATGACGTGCGCCAGCGCTTCTTCCGCGAGCGAATCCGGATATTCCGTGCATTCCGCGACCCAGTCCCGGAACGATGAACGAAAACCGTGAACGGTGATTCCGGGCCACGACATGCGTTTCAGCAGAGTCAGCATCGCCATGTTGGATAACGGTCGCCCTTCCTTGCAACCGGGAAACAGATAACCGTATTTCGCTTTCGGCAACGCGTTGCGCACGATTTCGACCGCTCGCTCACAAAGCGGCACACGAAGTGGTCGGCCGCTTTTCGTGCGGTCGCCAGGAATGGACCAGATACGATGGTCCAGATCGAATTCCTCGGGCCGCGCAAAGCGTACCTCGTTCGTACGCGTCGCCGTCAGGATGAGCAGATGCAAAATCCGCGCGGCGCGCCGGGGACGTTGTTCAAGTTCATGGACAAACGCCGGAAGTTCTTCCCATGAAAGTGCCGCGTGATGTTTGATCTGTGCACGCTTCTTCGACCGTGGTAACACCAGTTGCAGATGGTCAACATAGCGCGCCGGGTTGCTGCCCGTGCGGTGACCCAACACCGTTTCCGAATCGAGAATCGCCTTGATGCGGCCGCGCACGCGGCGCGCTGTCTCCGCCTTCTTCGTCCAGATCGGCTGGAGAATCCGCACGATCATCGCAGTGTCGATGTCGCGTACCCGGACCTCGCCGATCACTGGATACGCGTATCTCCTGAGCGTGTTACCCCACTGCTGGACGTGCTTGCGGTTTCGCCACTCGGGCTCCCTCGCAAGGATGAACGCTTCGGCCGCCTCGCGGAACGTCACGTTGGCGTCGGCCGAGATATCGAGAAATTGCCGGCGCTGCTGCTCACGCCGCGCGAGGATTGGATCAGTCCGGTCCTTGACCAACTCACGGCAACGGGTGGCCAGTTTCCGTGCTTCGCCCAGCGGGACGCGCGAAAGCGGACCGAGGCCCATCTCTCGCAAGCGCCCGTTGAACTTGAAGCGAAATACCCACGAGCGCGCGCCACTGTCCGCGATCTGCATGTAGAGGCCGCCACCGTCAGCGTAATGACCTGGGGCCACTTCCTTGGCGACCCGCAACGCGCTGAGCCGGTGCAACTGTCGTCCTGCCATGTTGCTCTCCCTACCCACAAAACCCACGTCGCTACCCATACTTCGTGAAGAAATTGTGCGGGACGTCATCGGTAATCGCAAGCATGCAGTTACCCATAAATCGCTTTTGAATCAGCGACTTAAAGGACGTTTTCGGAACATGCCGGAACACGCCGGAAGCCATGCCGGGCGGAAGGCAGCCGGAGTCGAACCGACCTGAGAGCGTCTGACGCCCTCAACTGGGTTTGAAGCCCAGCCGCACCACCGGATACGAATGCCTTCCTACGGTGATTGAATGACGCGTGCCCGATAGAAACAGGCCGCAAAAGCCAGATCAACGCAGATCGAGCCAGCGGCTATCCGTGCGCACGAGGTGCAGGCCACGGTGGAAGCGAGTATACCCAACCCGGTCGAAGAACTCCAAAAGCTGGATCGCGCGTTTTCGGCCGAGTCCGGTCGCGTCGCGAAACGGCGCGGCCGCCACGGTGCCGGCGTTCTTCTGCGCCTCCGTCGCCGCGATCGACGCAAGTTCGCGAATCACCTGCTGGTGATAGAACAGGTCATGCACGACCTGGAACAGCTCGCCCTGACGCGCGAGCTTGCGCAGCAACTGTCGCATGCGCTCCTCCGGCACACCGTGCGCGTTCGCGAGCTCGCGCACCCACGGCGGATCGAAACGTCCCGCCTCGATCTCGGGCAGCAGCGTCGCGGCAAGCGCCTGATCGGCTGCGTCGAGTGTCACGGTGTGGTCGGGCAAGTGCAGCCACGGTCCGCGTCTGACGAGCTCGCCACGCGCCGCCGCATCGTCGACCAACGCGCGCCACAGCGCGTCGTTGACCAGTGGCGCCGCGATGCGCCGCAAGCGCGACACGTCCGGGCCCAATTCATCCGGCGAGCGCTCGTGATATTGCGCGAGCGCGCTCGTCACGCGCCCGGCGAGGGCATGCCATGTCGCGTCCGCGAGCAGCAGTGCGTCATGGCCCGGTAGTTCGATCGTGCGCGTCCCGGCGGGCAACGCGAACGCGGCTGCCGGCATGCCCGTCAGGCGCTCCAGCAACGCCCGCGACAAACCGTGCGGCGCGCGCGCGAACAGCGCATCGAGCGAGCCGGTGTCGAGCAGCGTCTGTATCGCGTCGAGCCGGTCGAAGCGTTCCGCCGAGCGCCGCTTGCGCGCCGGAGCGAACGGATCGAGCACGTGCCCGCCGCCCACCGTGCGATTGGCCTGAGCGTTACGCACGACGAAGCGATCGCCCGGCACCGCGCACAGCGGCCGTTCGAACACCAGTTGCACGCGCGCGCGCTGACCGGGCGCGAGCGTGTCGCCTTCGAGCAGCGCGACATGCGCAACCTGGTGCTGCGTGCCGAGATGCACGTGCAGCGGCGTCCAGTGTTCGAGCGGGTGCGGCGCGTCGGCGAGCAGCGTCAACGTGACGTCGATACGCTCACTCGCTTGCGACAGCCGCGGATCGACGATCCAGTCGCCCCGCTCGATCGCACTCCTGTCGATGCCCGCCAGATTCAGCGCGCAGCGCTGACCAGCGCGGCCGGTTTCGGCGGGGCGATTCTGCGCGTGGATACTGCGCACACGCACCGGCGGATCTTTCGGCGCGAGCAGCATCGTGTCGCCGACGTTCACGCTGCCTGCTACGACGGTCCCCGTCACGATCGTGCCCTGCCCCGCGAGCGTGAACACACGATCGACGGCGAGGCGGAACAGGCCGTCATCGCGCTTCGTGCGCCATGCGGCGGCCTGTTCGCGCAGATGCGCATTCAACGCCGCGACGCCCGCATCGCCCGCGCGCGTCGCGCAGGTATCGAATACCGGCGCGTCGCGCAGCACGCTATCGCCGACGAACGCACTCACTTCGTCGTGCACTTCGCGCAGTCGCTGGTCGTCGACGCGATCCACTTTCGTCAACGCGATCGCCCCGCGCCGGATGCCGAGCAGTTCGACGATCGCCAGATGTTCGCGGGTTTGCGGCATCACGCCGTCGTCGGCGGCGATCACGAGCAGCGCGAAGTCGATGCCGCTCGCGCCCGCAGTCATCGTATGCACGAGCCTTTCGTGGCCCGGCACGTCGATCAGACCGAGCACGTCGCCGTTCTCGAGCGGCACGTACGCGTAGCCGAGCTCGATCGAAATGCCGCGCGCTTTTTCTTCCTTGAGCCGGTCCGTATCGACGCCGGTCAGTGCCTTCACGAGGCTGGTTTTGCCGTGGTCGATATGCCCCGCTGTACCGACGATCATGCGTGCCTGTCCTTCAGTTGCTTTCCGGTTGCGCGATTAGCTGTGCGATCAATTGCGCTTCGTCGGCGGCTTCGAGGCAGCGCAGATCGAGCCGCAACGCGTCGTCCGCGATCCGGCCGATCACCGGCCGCGCCATCTCGCGCAACTGCTTTTCGAGCGCGAGCAGATGACGGCCGCCGCGCTTGCCGTCGCTCATCCTGATGACGAGGCCATGGCTCGGCAGCACGTCGACCGGCAATGCGCCGCTGCCGATCTGGCTGAACATCGGTTCCGCCGCCACGGTGTAGCGCGCGCCGATCGCCTGCTGCAGCGCCGGTAGCACGCGCAGCGCGGCAGCGTGAATGTCTTCGGCGGCACGCGTGAGGAGCCGTAGCGTGGTCAGCCGCTCCGTCAACTTCTCGGGCGCGCGATACAGCCGCAGCACCGGCTCCAACGCCGCGAGCGTCAGCTTGCCGACGCGCAGTGCGCGCTTCAACGGATGCTTCTTGATCTTCGCGATCAGATCGCGCCGCCCGACGATCAACCCGGCCTGCGGCCCACCGAGCAGTTTGTCGCCGCTGAACGTGACGACATCGGCGCCAGCCGCGACGGTCTCGCGCACGGTCGGTTCGCGCGGCAAGCCCCATTCGGCGAGATCGACCAGCGTGCCGCTGCCGAGATCGACAGCGACCGCGAGCCCGCGCGCGTGCGCGAGCGGCGCGATCTCGTCGATGCCGACTTCCTTCGTGAAGCCGCTGATCGCATAGTTGCTTGCGTGGACTTTCATCAGCAGCGCGGTGCGCGCGTTGATCGCCTGTTCATAGTCCTTCAGATGAGTGCGGTTCGTCGTGCCGACTTCGCGCAGCTTCGCGCCCGCGCGGCTCATGATGTCGGGAATGCGAAACGCGCCGCCGATTTCGACGAGCTCGCCGCGCGACACCACCACTTCCTTCTTCGCCGCGAGCGCGGACAGCGTGAGCAGCACCGCGGCCGCGTTGTTGTTGACGATGGTTGCCGCTTCGGCGCCGGTCAGCTCGCAGATCAGACCGTCGATCAGGTCGTCGCGGTCGCCGCGCATGCCGGTGGCGAGATCGAACTCGAGGTTGGCCGGTTGCGTGAGCGCGGTCATCACGGCGCGCACCGACTCGTCGGGCAGCAGCGCGCGGCCGAGGTTCGTGTGCAATACGGTGCCGGTCAGATTGAATACGCTGCGTAGCCGCGACGCGTTGCGTGCGAGCAGCGCCGCGGCGACCGCCGCATGCAGCTGCGGGGTATCGAGCGCGCTCACCGCCGGGTTGGCCGCCGCATCGCCCGATTGCGCGCTGATGCGCCACGCATCGAGCGCATCGCGCAGCGCATTGAGCACCTGGGTGCGCCCGTATTCGCCGATCAGCGGTGCGAATTCCGCCGACGCCATCACCTTGTCCACCGACGGCACGCGCGCCATCAGCGCACGCAATTCCGAGCTGCTCACATCGCTCACGAGCAATCCTTATGTCGTGTTGAACTTGCGTCCGGCCAGGTCGCCGTCAGGCGGACTCGTCGCCCTCCGCTTCCGTCGCGCCGGCCGTCTGCTCCGGCCACAGCCATGGATGCGGCGACGCGCGCCGGTAACCTTCCGCGCCCATCAGCAGATCGAGCGTGAGGCTCGCGAGGTCGTCCGCGAATGGATCGAACTCGTAGTCCTTCGCCTGGATACCGATCTTGCGGTAAGTATGGCATTCGTCGCACGACTCCGCCTTCAGCACGGCGTTTTTCGTTTCGGCTTCGCGCGTGGCCGCGTCGGCGTCGGGCGAGCCGGCCACGTGGTACGCGATGCCTTTCGTCGAATCGCAGTTCGAGCATTTGCTACGGACCATATGCCATTCGGTCGCGCACAGCCCGCATTGCAGATAGCGATAGTTGTCGTACGCGCCGCCGATGCGCAGCGTGCTCGCCACCGGATGCGAGCCGCACACCGGGCACAGCCCCGGCGTGTCGAGATACGGCACGGCGCGCTTGTCGATGTCGGCGGCGAGGTCGGTCCATACGACTTGCAGCGCGGCCATGATGAACGGCGCGCTCGCCGGCTCGACGTCGGCGAAGCGCTGCGCGAAGATCGCGTCGGCCTGCGCTTCGAGCGTGGCGACGTCGAGCGAGCGCAGGCGCGCGAACACCGCGACGAGCGGCGGCGTCAACGGACCCGCGGCTTCGATCTTGTCGAGCAGTTGCAGCAGCACGTCGCGCCACGCCGGATCGCGCGCGCCGGACAGCGCCGGAATTAGCGGCATCGAATACTGCTGCGCGCTCGCGATCAGCTCGGGGCTCGGCGGCTGTGCCTTGAAGTGCGTGAGCACCGCCTGCTGCGCATCGGCCAGCGCCGCCATCAGCCGCAGATAGCCGGCAATCGGATTGCCGCGCGAGGCGAGCTGGCGCAGGCGCGCGGCGCGCGGCGCGAACACCGCGAGCCGCTCCGGCATGCGGATGCGGGGTATTGCCGAGGGATCGAGCGACTCGATGTCGGCGGCTTCGAGAATGCGTTGAGCCAAGTTATCGACCTCTGAAAACTGAAGAGCCGCCGCCCGTCATCGACGTGGCGCGGCGGCCCGGTGCGCGGGGTGCTGCGTGCGGCGCATTGAGACACGCGCTGAGGCAGCGCCGATTGAACATACTTTACTTGCCGATGATTTCTCTGAACCAGTTCGGATGGTGCTTGCGCGCCCAGCCATAAGTAACGGTGCCGCGCGTCATCGCACCTATGGAGCCCTTGACCCACAGCGCCGCATAGATATGCACGATGATGCCGACGATCAGCAAGAACGCCGTCACCGCGTGCACGACCGCGGAGAGCCGGATCAGGCCAATCGGGAAGTAGAGCGAAAAATAGCGCCGCCAGATCACGATGCCGCTCAGCAACAGCAGCAGCATACAGATCACCATCACGAAGAACAGCAGCTTCTGCCCGGCGTTGTACCTGCCGATGGCGGGCAGCCGCTCCTCGCGGTTGTTCAGCACGTCGCGGTACTGCTTCATCCACTGGATATCCGCCTGGTCCAGATAGTTGTGATGCCAGAAGCGCAACGCAAGAATCAGGAACGAGATGAACATCACGCAGCCGATGAACGGGTGCAGGATTCTCGTCCACTGTCCGCCGCCAAGCACGAAGTACAGAAACGCCATCGACGGATGGAACAACGCGAGACCGGACAGCGCAAGCAGGATGAAACAGATCGCGGTGATCCAATGGTTCGTGCGCTCGTTCGGCGTATAGCGCACGATCAGGCGGTTGCCCTTCACGTCCGTGAAGTCGGTGTGCTCAGAGTGGTTCATTGCTTACCCTCCCGCGAACGGCGTGCCTCTTCGGCTTCCTCGACGGCGGCGGCTTCGTCGGCCTCGGTCACCTCGTTCGGACCGACGCGCGTGTAGTGGAAGAAGCCCGCGAGCGCGGCGATCCCCATGATGGCGAGCCCGATCGGCTTGGCTATGCCCTTCCACAACGTCACCATCGGACTGATGCGCGGATCGTCCGGCAGGCCGTGATACAGCGACGGCCGGTCGGCGTGATGCAGCACGTACATCACATGCGTGCCGCCGACCTTTTCCGGGTTGTACAGGCCAGCGTTCTGGAAACCACGCTCCTTCAGATCGACGATGCGGTCCTCGGCCTGCAGCTTCATGTCCTCCTTGGTGCCGAACATAATCGCGCCGGTGGGGCAGGTCTTCACGCAGGCCGGCTCCTGGCCGACCGCCACGCGGTCCGAACACAGCGTGCACTTGTACACGCGGCGATCCTTCTTCGACATGCGCGGTATGTTGAACGGACAGCCCGCGATGCAAAAGCCGCAGCCGATGCAGTTCTCCTCGTGAAAATCCACGATGCCGTTCGTGTACTGCACGATCGCGCCCGGCGACGGACAGGCCTTCAGACAGCCCGGGTCTTCGCAGTGCATGCAGCCGTCCTTGCGGATCAGCCATTCGAGATCGCCGGCGGAGTTCTCGTACTCCGCGAAACGCATCACGGTCCACGAATCCGGAGTCAAGTCGGGCGGATTGTCGTAGACGCCGACGTTCACGCCGATTTCGTCGCGCAAATCGTTCCACTCCATGCAGGCGGTTTGACACGCCTTGCAGCCGATGCACTTCGACACGTCGATGAGCTTCGCGACCTGCCCGGAGGCCGGCGCGCGGGCCACCGGCGGCTGCGTGGTCGTGGCCGAGACGCGTCTGATGTCCAGTGATTGCAGTGCCATCTCTTTACCTTATGCCTTTTCGACCTTGACGAGGAACGACTTGGTTTCCGGTGTCTGCGAGTTCCCGTCGCCCACCGGGGGCGTCAGCGCATTGACGAGATAGCCCGGCCTCGCGAGCCCCATGAAGCCCCAATGAATCGGCAGCCCGACGGTCTGCACCTTCTTGCCTTCGACAGTCAGCGGTTTGATGCGCTTGGTCACGACCGCGACGGCTATCAGATGCCCGCGGTTCGAGCTCACCTTGACCCGGTCGCCCGCCACCACGCCGATCTCCTTCGCGAGATCTTCGCCGATCTCGACGAACTGCTCGGGCTGGATGATCGCGTTCAACTTCGCGTGCTTCGTCCAGTAGTGGAAATGCTCGGTCAGCCGATAGCTGGTCGCCGTGTGCGGGAAGTTCTCGTGCGTGCCGAACGTGGCTTTGTCGGCCGGGAACACGCGCGCCGCCGGGTTGCTGACGACCAGCTTGTTGTCCGGATGCAGCGGGTTGTAGCCGAGCGGCGTCTCGAACGGTTCATAGTGCTCGGGGAACGGCCCCTCGACCATCGCGTCGCGCGCGAAGAACCGCGCGACGCCTTCCGGATTCATGATGAACGGATTCATGCCGCCGTCAGGCGGCTCGTCGACCTTGAAGTCCGGAATGTCGGCGCCCGACCACGTGCTGCCATTCCACGCGATCAGCTTACGCGTCGGATCGAACGGCTTGCCGTTGAGATCGCACGACGCGCGGTTGTACAGAATCCGCCGGTTCACCGGCCATGCCCACGCCCAGTTCAGCGTGTTGCCGATGCCGGTCGGGTCCGAGTTGTCGCGGCGGCCCATCTGGTTGCCCGCCTGAGTCCACGCACCGCAGAAGATCCAGCAGCCGCTCGAAGTCGAGCCGTCGTCGCGCAGCAGCGCGAAGCTCGCGAGCTGCTCGCCTTTCTTCGCGAGCACCTTGGTCGGGTCCTTCGGATCGGTGACGTCCGCGAGCGCCTTGCCGTTGAACTCCATCGCGATTTCTTCGGGCGTCGGGCTGTCCGGCCTCGCATACGGCCAGCTCATGTTCAGGATCGGATCGGGATACTTGCCGCCGTCCTTGCGATAAGCGTCGCGAATCCGCAGCCACAGCCCAGCCATGATCTCGAGGTCGCTCTTCGCTTCGCCGGGGCCGTCCGCGCCCTGCCAGTGCCATTGCAGCACCCGGCTCGAACTGACGAGCGAGCCGCGTTCCTCGGCGAAGCAGGTGGTCGGCAGACGGAACACCTCGGTCTGGATCGATGCGCTGTCGACGTCGTTGAACGGGCCGTGGTTCTTCCAGAACTCCGACGTTTCGGTCGCGAGCGGATCCATGATCACGAGCCACTTCAGCTTGGCCAGAGCCGCGCCGTTCTTTGACTTGTACGGCGCGGCGGCAAGCGGGTTGAAGCCCTGCGCGATGTAGCCGGTCATCTTGCCCTGACTCATCAGCTCGAAGACCTGCAGCAGGTCGTAGGACTTGTCGAGCTTCGGCAGATAGTCGAAAGCGAAGTTGTTCTCGGCGGTCGCCTTGTCGCCCCACCACGACTTCATGAAGCTCACGTGGAACGCGCGATAGTTGCGCCAGTAGCTCAGCTGGTTCGGCCGCAGCGGCTGCGCGGCGCGTTTCGCGATGTAGGCGTCGAAGTCCTGCTCCGCCTCCATTGGCAGCGTCATGTAGCCCGGCAGCAGGTTCGACATCAGGCCGAGGTCCGTCAGGCCCTGGATGTTCGAGTGGCCGCGCAGCGCATTCATGCCGCCGCCCGCGATGCCGATGTTGCCGAGCAGCAGCTGGACCATCGCGCCGGTGCGGATGATCTGCGAGCCGATCGAGTGCTGCGTCCAGCCGAGCGCGTACATGATCGTGGTCGCGCGTCCCGGCACCGACGTCGCCGCGAGCATCTCGCATACGTGCAGGAACTTGTCCTTCGGCGTGCCGCAGATTTTTTCGACCTGCTCGGGCGTGTAGCGCGAGTAATGCTTCTTCATCAGCTGATAGACGCAGCGCGGGTCCTGCAGCGTCGGGTCGACCTTGGCGAAGCCGTCGTCGCCGCGCTCGTAGTCCCACGAGGTCTTGTCGTAGCTGCGCTTGTCGGCGTTGTAGCCGGAGAACATGCCGTCGTTGAACGCAAAGTCCTCACGGACGATAAACGACACGTCCGTGTAGTTCTTCACGTACTCGTGCTGGATCTTGTCGTTCGTCAGCAGATAGTTGATCACCCCGCCGAGGAATGCGATGTCCGTCCCGGTGCGAATCGGCGCGTAGTAGTCCGCGACCGACGCCGTGCGATTAAAGCGCGGGTCGACCACGATCAGGCGCGCCTTGCGGTGCGCCTTCGCCTCGGTGACCCATTTGAAACCGCACGGGTGGGCCTCGGCCGCATTGCCGCCCATCACGAGAATCAAGTCCGCGTTTCTGATGTCGACCCAATGGTTCGTCATCGCTCCACGGCCAAACGTCGGGGCAAGACCTGCCACCGTCGGGCCATGTCAGACACGCGCCTGATTGTCGAATCCAAGCATGCCAAGACTGCGAGCAGTCTTGTGCGTCAGATAACCCACCTCGTTACTGCTGGCCGACGCCGCGAGCATCCCGGTTGTCAGCCAGCGGTTGACCTTCTTGCCGTCTGCGGTCGTCTCGACGAAATTCGCGTCGCGGTCTTCCTTCATCAGTTTGGCGATGCGGTCGAGCGCGTCTTCCCACGAGATGCGCTTCCACTCGTTCGCCCCGGCCGCGCGGTACTCGGGATAGCGCAGACGGCTCGGGCTATGGATGAAGTCGATCAGGCTCGCGCCCTTCGGGCACAGCGTGCCGCGATTGACCGGATGGTCGGGGTCGCCCTCGATGTGGAAGATGCTCGTCTTCACGTTCTTGGCCTGGTCGCCAAGCCCGTACATGAGGACGCCGCAGCCCACCGAGCAGTACGGGCAGGTGTTGCGGGTTTCGGTAGCACGCGACAATTTGTACTGACGGACTTCGGCCAGCGCGGGTGTCGGCGAGAAGCCCATCAGGGCTAGGCTCGATCCGGCGAGCGAGGTGGCAGAAACCTTCAGGAATTGTCGCCGAGTCATTTGCGTCATTGCATGGCCTCGGCTCTTTTGGGAACAAAATTGATTATAGATGCCGTTTCACGACATGTAGCTCGATCGTAGTGCATTGGCCACCCGGGTAAATCGGACATGCGAAAATCGGTTGAGTGAACGGCGCACCCTGCCTGCACGATTTATTCCAGGTGCCGGGCACCGTTCATGCTCGATCCGCGAATGGTGAAATTCAATTGACCTTCTCGACGGATTATTCGCTCCTATGAACTACTCTACTTACTCCTGCCGCGCGGCAGCCGGCGCAGCCTCGCTTGCGCTTCTCGGCGCCGCACTGTTGACCACCAACTCTCCCAGCCTTGCGCAGATTCCCCAGTCGGGCGGCTCTTCGCACATGGAAAGCCGTTCGTCCGGAATGGGTTCGAAGCCCGACCCGGCCGCATCGGCGGTTCACGAATCGCAAACGCCTCAGTCGAAAGACAGCGGACAAGGTAATGCGCGCGGCAAAACCGCCGGCCAGGGACAAAAAGCCCAAGGCGCCGGCGGATTCAACAATGGCTTGTATGGGACCGGCGCGGGCAGCAATAAATAAGGCATTGCAACCGCGCGGTAATTGGTTTGCTAATTGGCGACGGCGATCAATTCGCGCGGCGATGCGCAATTGCGTTAGCGCGTGAAGAATTCGTTTCATCGCCGCACCTGCCGTTGGCATTTGCTTCGGCATTAGTACTTTTTACGCGGGCGTTTATCGTTCGGATATACCGCTTTGGCATAAAGCCGTTTGCGGCCCGCGCCGACGCTGCACAGTGTGAAAACTACCCTCATAATGCGGTCATTCGACGAACCCGAACTCCCGCTCTCATGACCCAAGTCCAAGCAAGCCAATCGCCCCGCCTTACGAGCCTGTCGCACGGTGGCGGCTGCGGCTGCAAGATCGCGCCCGGCCTGCTCGCCGATCTGCTCAAGCGCAGCGCGCCGCTGCCGTTTTTTCCCGACCTGCTGGTCGGCAACGACACCGCCGACGACGCCGCCGTCTACAAGCTCAACGAAGACCAGGCGATCGTCGCGACCACGGATTT
Source organism: Paraburkholderia sp. EG304 (assembly GCF_046543485.1). Taxonomy (NCBI): domain Bacteria; kingdom Pseudomonadati; phylum Pseudomonadota; class Betaproteobacteria; order Burkholderiales; family Burkholderiaceae; genus Paraburkholderia; species Paraburkholderia sp. EG304. The sequence continues at coordinate 13,397 of NZ_JBKGUA010000075.1, forward strand.
CTTCATGCCGATCGTCGACGATCCGTTCGACTTCGGCCGCATCGCCGCGACCAATGCGATTTCCGACGTCTACGCGATGGGCGGCAAGCCGATCATGGCGCTCGCGATCGTCGGCATGCCGATCAACGTGCTGGCGCACGACGTGATCGCGGCCGTGCTGAAAGGCGGCGAATCGGTCTGCGCGGACGCGGGCATCCCGCTCGCGGGCGGCCATTCGATCGATTCGGTCGAGCCGATATACGGCCTGGTTGCGCTGGGCATCGTCGATCCGAAGCGCGTCAAGCGCAACGCGGGCGGCCAGGCCGGCGACGTGCTGATCCTCGGCAAGCCGCTCGGCGTCGGCATTCTGTCCGCGGCACTGAAAAAAGACCGGCTCGATGACGCCGGCTACGCGGCCATGATCGGCGCGACCACCAAGCTGAACCGGCCGGGCGCCGAGCTGGCGCGGCTCGACGGCGTGCATGCGCTGACCGACATCACCGGCTTCGGCCTGCTCGGTCACACGCTGGAACTCGCGCGCGGCTCGAAGCTGACCGCGCGCGTGCGCTATGCGGACCTGCCGTGGCTGCCGAACGTCGCGAGCCTGGCGGAAGCCGGCATCTTCACCGGCGCATCGGGCCGCAATTGGGACGCCTACGGCCACGACGTGGTGCTGCCCGCCACGTTGCCGTCCGCCGGCCGCGCGTTGTTGACCGATCCGCAGACGTCGGGCGGGCTGCTGGTGTCGTGCGCGCCCGATGCGGTCGACGAGGTGCTCGCGCTGTTCCGCGCCGATGGCTTCGCCGACGCGCGGGTGATCGGCGAGCTGGTGAGCGGGGAAGCTCGAGTCGAGGTCATCTGAGGCAGGCGGCTGAGGGGACGCGTCACCGGAGAACGCCGGCAAGGACGCATAACCGGCCCGAACGAGCCGCGCATGCGATAATTTCGGTCTTCCCGCGGTCCGTTTTGTCCCTACTCCCTTGAAAAGTCTTCTAGTCAGCCTCGATAAAGCCGGCGATTTCGATGAAATCGTCGACGTTCGCACGCCGCTCGAGTTCGAGGAAGACCATATTCCGGGCGCGACCAACGCGCCAGTGCTCAGCAACGAAGAACGCGTGCTGGTCGGCACGACCTACAAGCAGGTGTCGCCGTTCGAGGGCACGCGGCTCGGCGCGGCGCTCGTCGCGCGCAACATCGCGCATCATCTCGAAACCACGTTCGCCGACCGGCCGCGCAACTGGCGCCCGCTCATCTACTGCTGGCGCGGCGGCAAGCGCTCGGGCTCGGTCACGACGCTGTTCAACATGATCGGCTGGTCAGCGCGGCAACTCGAGGGCGGCTACAAGAGCTATCGGCGCGCCACGCTGGAGAGGCTCGAAACCCTGCCGCGCCGCTTCAGCTACATCGCGCTCGTCGGCCCGACCGGCAGCGGCAAGACACGGCTGCTGTCGGCGCTGCATCAGGCCGGCGCGCAAACGCTCGACCTCGAGGCGCTCGCCTCGCATCGCGGCTCGCTGCTCGGCGCGTACACGGGCGTGCAGCAGCCGTCGCAGAAGCGTTTCGACACGCTGCTCGTCACCGCTCTGCAAGATTTCGACGTGAACCGGCCGGTGTTCGTCGAGGCGGAAAGCCGGCGCATCGGCACCGTCACGCTGCCGCTCGCGCTGCTCGAAACGTTTCATCGAGGCGCGTGCGTCGAGGTGCGTTCGAGCCGGGAGGATCGCGCGGCATTTCTGCTGCAGGATTACGCGCATCTGTTCGAGCATCCCGACTACTTCAAGGGACAGCTGGAACGGCTGATCGGTCTGCACAGCCGCGAGCGGGTCACGGGCTGGCAGCGGCTCGTCGACGACAACCGGCGCGCCGAGCTCGCGCACGAACTGATCGAACTTCACTACGATCCCGCGTATGCGCGCAGCAGCGGCCAGCATTTCGATCAGCTGCCGAATGCGCTGCAACTCGATTTCCGCCCGAACGATGCCGACGTCGTCGAGCAGGCGAAAACGCTGCTCGCGCAGCTCGACACCCGTACGCTAGTCCTCGGTTGACTCACAACGACATTTAAGAACCATCATGCAATCAACCCTTCGGCAACCCCGCGTCACGCTTGGCGGGATCGTATTCCTGCTGATCGCCGTCGTCGGCCTCTTCTATGTGAAGTGGTTTCCGTACTACAACCGCGCGTTCGTCGCCGCGAGCCAGCATTCGATCGGCAAGTCGATCTTGATGGGCACGTCCGCGAGCGCCCCGGCGGCCTCGTGGCAGGCCGCGATCGACTTCGCGCTCGCGTACGGCAAGGCGATCTGGCAGGCGATGGTGCTCGGCCTGCTGCTCGGCTCCGCGGTGCAGGCGCTGATTCCGCCGCAGTGGGTCGCGCGCGCGCTCGGTCGTGCCGACTTCAACAGCGTCGTCAAAGGCGGCCTGATGTCGTTGCCGGGCATGATGTGCACCTGCTGCGCGGCGCCGGTCGTCGCCGGCCTGCGCGCACGCGAAGCGGCGCCGGGTGCGGCGATTGCTTTTTGGCTCGGTAATACCGCGCTGAATCCCGCGACACTGATCTTCATGGGCTTCGTGCTCGGCTGGCAGTGGATGGGCCTGCGTCTCGCGCTCGGCATCGTGATGGTGTTCGGCCTCGGCTACCTCGTGAACCGCATGGTCACGCCGCAGGAAGCGCAAGCGTCGCGAGAGGCCGTCGCGCAACTGGTCAGCGCCGACGATCCGGGCACCGCGTTCTCGCGCTGGATCTCGATTCTCGGGCGCATGACGCTGCGGCTCGTGCCGGAATACATCGTGCTCGTGCTGATTCTCGGCGCGGCGCGCGCGTGGCTGTTTCCGCACATCGGCCCGGACGTCGACAACAGCCTGCTGTGGATCATCGCGCTGTCGATCGCCGGCACGCTGTTCGTGATTCCGACCGCGGGTGAAGTGCCGATCATTCAGGCGATGCTGTCGTTCGGTATGGCCGCCGGCCCCGCCGGCGCGCTGCTGATGACGCTGCCGCTCGTCAGCGTGCCGTCGCTCGCGATGCTCGCGCGGTCGTTTCCGCGGCGCGTGCTGACGATGGTGGCCTGTGCGGTGGTGGTGTGCGGTGTCGTCAGTGGCTTGCTGGCCGTTACGCTAGGCTTCTGAGCCGGTTTTTGAGTTCGAGTCGTAGAAGAAGGAAGCATGAAACGTATCGCCGCTTTCGCCGTCACGTGTTGGTCCGCCGCCGGGCTGCTGTACGTTGGACAGCATTCGGTGGCGCTGATCGCGCTGAGCGGCGTCGTTGCTTTCGCGGGGTTCGATCTGCTGCGGCCTTGAAGGCATCGTTGTTTTTCTCGTCCGTGCAAGCTCGTTTGCCCGTTGCGTTCGCAGTAGCGTTCGTGTTCGCCCGCGCCTGGCCCGGAAAGGGCCTCGCGAATCGCTGCGAGCCATGACGCCACCGCGTGCGCGCCCGGGTCCACATGACCGATCGCTCGCTCGCCGACATAACTCGAACGCCCGCGGCGCGGATGCATCGAGGCGGTACGCGAGGTCGTTGCCAGCAGCTTGCCGACCATCGCATCGGCCGGCTCCAGCGCACCGCGCGCCACGCCGGGTTCGCCATGAATGCCGAGGCCCCATTCGATTTCGCGATCGCCCGGTTCGAAGCCCGGCTTGCCCGCGGCCGGCACCGTGCAGGGCGTCAGCGCGACGCCCATCGTGCCGAGAGACGCGGCCGCTTCTTTGGCGATCCGCGCGACCTCGGCCAACGGCAAACCGCGCGCCGCTGCCGCGCCCGCGATCTTGTGAACCAGCACCGTGCCCGCTAGTCCGCGACGGCCCGCGTGATCGCCGCTCGCGCTCAACGCGACGTCGTCGGCGACGATCATCATCTCGACGGGAATGCCTTCGGCGCGCGCCATTTCGGCCGCGAGGCCAAAGTTGAAGCGGTCCCCCGTGTAGTTCTTGACGATCAGCAACGCGCCCGCGGGACCGGCCACCGCACGGATTGCGTCGAGCACGGCGTCGGTGGATGGCGATGTAAAGACTTCGCCGGCCACCGCCGCGCTCAGCCTGCCGTGGCCGACGTAGCCGCCGTGCGCGGGCTCGTGGCCCGAGCCGCCGCCGGAGATCAGCGCGACCTCGCCGCGCGTTGTCGAACGACGACGCGGCAGCGGCAGAGAGCGCGTGAATGTGCGCGAGCTGTGAGCCACGAGCGGATAACGAAAGCGAAGGGAACGTGATGCCGAACGGCGAAACTGCGGGAACGACGGGATGGATTTGACAGGACCGTAGACGAAAGCGGAACCGCTTTCGTCTACGTCACAGATGCGTTGGTAGGCTCGATTGGATTCGAACCAACGACCCCCACCATGTCAAGGTGGTGCTCTAACCAACTGAGCTACGAGCCTTTAGAGGCGCGAATTATAGAGACTCATTGCGGACTTCACAAGCCCTTGCGGCGATTTATCGAAACGCATGCGTGTTGATCAGTTCGTCGCGGTCCATTCGGTGTCAGGGTCCAATGGATAAACCGGCCGTTTCACGTGCTCGAATCTGAACAGACCGTAGTCCGAACTCGTGACGCCGCGGCTATCGCATTCGACGAGCGCCGCCGCGATCGGCAAGAATACGGGCCGGCAATACATGCGTGATTTGAGCAGCAGAAAACGCGCGCGGCGCGGATCGATGCCGACGCTCTCGAACACGCCGAGATCCCACGGCTCATGCGTGTGTTCGGTCACGACGAGTTTCACCGTGCCAGTGTCGAGCACCGCCGCGCGACCCATGTACGCGCGTTGGCCCGTGTAGGTCGGACCGCTGATCACGTATTCGCCGTCCGTCAGCGCGCGCACGACGCCGGTCAGGGCGAGCGGCGAACGCGATGGCAAAGCATCGTTTGTCAGCTTGTTGCCGATCGCGAGCGTGACTGTACTTCCGACTCCTGAGGCCGCGAGGGCCGCGACCGCCTGCGGGTCGCACAACGGCCCGCTGACGATGCCTTCGAGGCCCTGCTTCAATGCTTCCTCGAGCAGATCCATCGTGTCGCACGTGCCGCCTGACATGCAGTTGTCGCCATGATCGAGCAGCAGCACCGGTTTGTCGGCGCCGCGCGCGAGCGACGCCGCCCGCGCGACCGATTCGGCAAGCGGCGCGCTGCGATAGACGAAATCGTCGCGCTCGTCCCAGATCTGCCGCGCGACTCGCTCGGCGACCGCCTCCGCATCCGCGCGCTCGCCATTGCCGACTACAACGACGCTAATGCATGGCGCGTCGATATCGGCGAGCGAGAAGCCCGCCAGCACCGACACCGCGAGCATGCCCTCGGCCTCGGCGGCGTGCGCGGCATCGAGCGCGCGTTTCATCGCGCCGTCGGCGCTCGCGCTGCGCAGCGTGTGCGTGAGCAGCGGCGGTTGACGCCACGCGATGACCGGCTTTGCGTGGCCGTCGATCATGTCGAACAATAGGCGCGCCGCGTGCGCGCCAGTCTCGTACATGTCGACGTGCGGATAGGTTTTGAAACCGACGATGATGTCGGCGTTGTCGATTATCTTCTGCGTGACGTTGCCGTGCAGATCGAGTGCGACCGCGATCGGCGCTTGCGGCAATGAGGCACGGACACGCGCAAGCAGATCGCCTTCGCCGTCGACCGAGTTTTCGGCGACCATCGCGCCGTGCAGATCGAGCATTACCGCGTCGCAGCCCGTCGCGGCTGCCACGATCGCGTCGCTGATCGTATCGTAGGCGGCGGCGTCCACTGGCCCGCTCGGATTCGCCATGGCGGAGATCGGTGTCACGATTTCGGCGTGGACGCGCTCGGCGGCGTCGATGAACGCGGCCATCGCGGTTTGCATACCCTTGTTTTCGTCGAACGCGGCGCGGCCGTAGCTGGGACCGTTGCGGCCGAATGCGGCCAGCGGGGTTTCTACCGGCGAGAACGTGTTGGTCTCGTGGTTCATTCGTGCGATCAGGATCTTCATGCGCGTATGCCCCCTGTCCTCGACGTCGCGCTCAGCTGCAGCAGCATATTGAAGCCGGCTTCCAGATGATCGGCGCGCGTCCTCGGTTTCGTTGTGGCTGATGCCGTCCTTTCATGGAACGAAGATCGTCTTGCCGGGTGTGACGCGCGCGAGACAGACCGCGTCGTGGCCCGCGCCGCTGATCACAGCCATCGGGAACAGGCGCGTCGAAACAGCCGACCGTGCCGCGGCGACGCGGCGCATGATCGAGCGCGCGAGGCAGTTCACCGCATGGAGCCCGCATCGATGCTTCCCTGGGTCGAACGCAGCTGGATGGCGCTTGCGGGCCGGACTTGCTCCCTTCCGGCTTGCTGGTCGGCGTTGTTCCAATTGTCATGATAGAGAGGTTTGGCCAAGGCTGACGACCGGACGTCCGCGAGGTCGGAATGCGGCGACGCTTTTCCGTGGGCGAAGGATGGGAGGGAAAACCGCTGGATTCGAGGGTAGCAAACGGCGCACCGCGAGCGATGTAGGTGTCAATCCGCTCGACTACAGACGCCGGGACATGCCGGCAATTTGCGCGCAAGTGGTTGCCAGCAAACGTTTTCGTCGAAGGAAGCGGGTAAAACGCAATGAAGGCTCAACCTTTTGCGAAGCGCGCCGTTATTGCATGTGCTCAGGCAAACCCCTTGGATCTCCATGGCACAACCGATTCCTTTCCGCAACACCAGCGCCGCCCGCGCGCGGCATGCCAAAGCCATGCTGTTGCCCATCGCGCGCCAGATCGCCGACGATCTCGCGTTACGAGTTCATCTGTCGCTCGACGCATTGCGTCGCGGCGTCGGCACGAAGAGCGATGCACAGACGCTCACGCAGATCATGCTGTTGACCAGCTACCTCGCCGATGCCGGCTTCGGCTCGATGAGCCATGAAGAACTCCACGCCGCGGATCGCGCCTCGGCGATGGTGTTCGACGCAGGTCGGGAACGCGACGAATGGAAGCTGGACGAAGCGGGATTCGAGCTCTTTGCATCGATCGCGACGAGGTACGATCGGCAGTTGCATCGCGCTCCGCTTTGGGCGATTACCGAGGCCAGTGAGAGACTCGACCGGTTTATTGCAGGGGGATCCGATCGAGCGCCGGCGCGAAAGCGGGCATAGCGGTTTTAGAGGAAGTGCCGACCGCCTGAGCCGGAAGGACACGGATTTTAAGCGAGCGTGTCGGAAGTCGCCGGGTTACGCGGATGCGCTTCGGATCGGAAAGTAGTTGAAGCGCGCGGAATTGGCCGCGTAAACGCAAAAACCCCACCGCTGGGGGTGGGGTTTCTGGCTTGTGGGGGAGCCTGACGATTACCTACTTTCACACGGGCAATCCGCACTATCATCGGCGTGGAGTCGTTTCACGGTCCTG
>NZ_JBKGUA010000076.1:0-19999 GCF_046543485.1 Paraburkholderia sp. EG304
TCGAGCAGGAAGGTAAGGTGGTCGCTCAGCATCGCGACCAAAGTTAACAGCTTGCCGTTCTGTTTACAACTCCAACCCTAAAAACAAAAATGCCGTTCAGGTCTTAACTGAACGGCATTACCGCGAATATGGGCCCTTTACGGGCGTCGATAAAGTGCACGGGGTCACTTATGACGGCCGGCTGGTGTGGATCGCGACCGGCGAACGGCTCGACGCGATCGATCCGGCGAGCGGCGAGACGCTGCGCTCGATCGCGGTTGCCGCCGACGCGGGCACGGCCTTCGACGGCGAGCACCTGTTCCAGATCGCGAATGGCCGCATCCAGAAGATCGATCCGCAGAGCGGCCGTGTGCTGTCGACGATCGCGGCGCCCGGCGACGGCGGCCACTCCGGCCTGACTTGGGCCGAGGGTTCGCTGTGGGTCGGTCAGTATCCCGAGCGGAAAATCTATCAGGTCGATCCGGACACTGGCGCGGTGTTGCGCACGATCGAATCGAATCGCTTCGTGACCGGCATTACGTGGGTCGACGGCGAGCTATGGCATGGCACGTGGGAAGATGACGAGAGCGAACTGCGGCATATCGATCCACGCAGCGGCGAGGTGCTCGAGAGCGTCGAGATGCCGGCCGGCGCTGGGATTTCCGGACTCGAATCGAACGGCGCGGATCTGTTCTTCTGCGGCGGCGGCGGCAGCGGGCTCGTTCGTGTCGTGCAGCGACCCGCGCGAGATAGCGGTTCGCAATTGACGGTCGATTCTACGAGCGAGTGAGTCATTACTTGAATCGCCCGGCGTCGTTATTGGTGCTGGTATTTGGCTTATTTGTACTCGTCGATAACGTAATTCATCGATAGTAAGAAAAGCGAAATATTTCTTTTCGTTACTCTTATCGCGCTGGTCGTCCGTCTTCCTGCGACGGCGTCTTTGCCTGAAAAGGCATCTTTTTTTCAAACCTTTGTGCATTGGTTCGGCTCACGCGAGGCGGATGATGCCATCCGCGCCGCGGCCGAACCCTAAGCCCAGCCTGCCACACACACGATGCTGCACCACGCACGCGAAGCATTCGAGTGTTTATCAACAGTAGCGCGGAATCGGGAACATTTTTACCGCTTGCCCGTGCATTGCGGCTTTTCGCAAGACGTCGTGAACTGAACCAAGTCGGGTTGTCACGCTAATCCTTATCGTGGGCAGACATACTTTTTACACAATCCCTTCATATTATTCGCTCGTTTTACTAAGTGTTGCCCCCGATAAAAGAAGCGGTTGCCGAAACAACTCACACAGGGTTCTCCAAATGTCATCGCATCACAAAATGCGTCCAGCGCTTTGTCTAACGTCCGTTGCCGCTGCCTGCGTGCTCGCAGCTTGCGGCGGAAATTCGGACAGCCCCGCTCCCAACAACAACGCCAGCACGACCTACTCGGGCGTGGTCGCCGCAGCTGCCTTCGTCCCGGGCAGCGCGACCGGTAACCCGAACCTGAAGGCCGGCTACTACGCCGGTGCCACCGTGTTCGTCGATGCCAATGGCAACGGTGTGCTCGACAACGGCGAAGCCTCGGCGAAAACCGACGCCAACGGCCATTTCTCGTTGACCACGACCGCCTCGGGTCCGCTCGTCGCTGACATCACGACCTCGGCCACCAACACGGCATCGGGCGCGAAGGTCGCGAGCCACCTGATCCTGCGCGCTTCGGCCGACCAGATCGCCGACCAGGGCGCCGGCAAGGTGGTGATCAGCCCGTTGTCGAGCGAAGTGCAGCGGCTCGTCGAAGCCAACGGCACCAAGTACGCGGCGGAGAAGGCCAATCTGTCGACTCGTCTGTCGGGCCCGGCGTTCAACAACGCGTCGGTGACGGTTCCTGCCGCCGACGTCCTGGCCGACGTCAACACTCTGTCCGGCGCCGAGCAGTATGCCGTGCTGTTCGAACAAAACGCACTGATCAACCGCTACACGTACGCGACCACGAAGCTCGATCGTGGCGACAAGTACCCTGACGCGCTGGCCGTTGCCGGAGGCGATCCCACCTTGGCAAGCGTTTCGGGCATCACCGCTGGCGAGACCATCCCGACGGATGCGCGTAAGGCGATCACCTTCGCACAAGCCCAGCAGGCTGCGTTCAACGTCGAAGCGATTCCGCGTTACGACAACATCTTCGTGATCATGCTGGAGAACAGCAGCACGAACCGCGTCAAGGGTTCGGCGTACATGCCGGCGGTCAACTCGATGATCACCAACGGCAACTACTTCTCGACCTACTTCGCGACCGGCAGCCCGTCCGAGCCGAACTACACCGCCTTGGGCGGCGCCGACGACTTCGGTATCGGCGACGACAACTGGTGGGGTTGCGCCGCCACCGGCACCACCGCCCCGACGGACAAGCCTTTCGCCGGCGGCACCGCTTCCGACGGCCAACCGCTGCCGGCCCACGTTGCGCTGACGCCGAACGACCCGATTATCGGTACCACCGCGGGCGGCGCCACCGTGGCCGTTGGATCGCTGCTGTCCAATTACACGGCAGCCGCCAACCAGGCGTGCTCAACGGATGGCACCGGCTCCGTTGCCAACCACAACATCATGAACGCGCCGAACCTGTTCACGCAGATTTCGAACGCGGGCCTGACGTGGCGTACCTACAGCGAATCCATGAACCCGGGTCAGGATCCGCGCGCCGACAGCCTCGGTGACACGGGTATCTCGCAGGCCTATAACCAGACCGACGGCAGCATCACCGTGACGGGCACGCCGTTCGCCATGCCCGGCTCGCTCTACAAGACCAAGCACCATCCGGGCATGGCCTATCAGAACGTGCGTAACCAGCCGGAGTTCTACGCGAACAACCGCACGATCTTCGGTACCCAGTACTACACCAACGCGGCCGACCTGACCAGCACGACGCTCTACAAGGTTCCGACCGGCTACAACGTCGACCAGTTCAGCACCGACCTGGCCAAGGGCGACGTCGGTACGCTGAACTTCATCATGCCCGACCAGTGCGATGACTTGCACGGCACCGGCAGCGACGGCACCTGTAAGGACAGCACGACCGCCTCGGGTACCGTTCCGGCTCACTCGCTGTTGACCCGCGCCGACTTCTACACCAACGCGGTGGTGCAGGAGATCAAGGCTTCGCCGCTGTGGCAGAACAAGCAGCGCAACGTTGCCATCGTGGTCATGTTCGACGAAGGCAATGGCGCGTCCAACGGCGCCGGCAGCTCGTGCTGTGGCTGGGACGTGGGTGGCAAGGCTACGCAGATGCAGAACGCGGACGGCACCTGGACCCCCGTTCAGGCGAAGTACGGCAACGGCAACAAGGGTCACGGCAACTCGATCTTTGTGCTGATGACCAACCAGCAAGACGTCGGCACCGCGCCGAAGGGCGTCGCCGACAGCGATACGTATAGCCACTTCTCGTTCGTGCGCACGCTGCAGGACATGTTCCAACTGGCCGACCCCGGTGTTCCGACTTCGTACGCCAACCGTTCGAAGTACACGGAATCGTACATTGCGCAGAACATCGCCAACCTGCCTGAATACGCTGGCAGCGCCGATACGCACTACGACGCGGTTCGTCCGATGAACCACGCCTATGTGATTCCGGCCGGTTACACGCAGAGGTTCCAGACGGGTGACGTCAACGATCCGGCGCAAGTCGGTCCCGACGCTACCCAGAAGAACCTGTGGGCAGCGAAGTAATAAAAAGTACTAAAGGGTAAGCACGCGCAAGCGTGCCATTCATCAAGCAGTAGCCTGCGCGGGGGAGTGGTTCGGCCGCTCCCCCGCCGGCCGTTTTATCGAACAAAGCCGGGGAGTAGCGATGCGCAAGGTTTATGCGGGGGCGCTGTATGTCATCTTGTCAACATTGGCCGCTTGCGGGGGCGGGGGTTCGTCGCAGTCGTCCTCGACTGACGCCGGCACGGGCTCGACGGGGTCCCCGGGGTCGGCGCCTACGAGCACACTGAGCGCGGCGGCCCAGATCGGTGAGCAAATGTTCTTCGACAAGAACCTGTCTGGCGGCAAGAACCAGGCATGCGCGTCCTGCCACGATCCGGCGTTCGCCTACGGCCCGCCCAACAGCCTGGCTGTGCAGCTCGGTTCCGATGGCGTATCGGAAGGCCTGCGCGCGGTTCCTTCGCTGCGCTACAAGGCTATGACGCCGGCCTACGACGACAATGCTTCGAACCCGGACGGCATCACGGCGAACGCGCCGGGCGGCGGGTTCATGTGGGACGGCCGCGGCAAGACGCTGGCCGATCAGGTAGCGCTGCCCCTCCTCAATCCCATCGAGATGAACAACGCCTCCAAGGACGCGGTGGTGCAGGCGGTGAAGAACTCCGCATATGCCGCAAAGTTCACGGCGGTGTATGGCCCGGCCGTGTTCGGCGATACGGACACCGCGTTCCAGGACATCGGACTCGCGCTGCAGGCCTTCCAGAATGAGGACCCGAGCTTTGCGCCGTATTCCAGCAAGTTCGACCTGTATGCGAACAACAAGATCGGCGGAACATTGACGCCAGCCGAAATTCGCGGAATGAACCTGTTCAACGACACCGATCACGGAGCCGGCTGCGTGGCCTGTCATTTCATGGGCGCGAACTTCAACGGCTCGAACGCGCTGGGGACCGACTTCACCTATCAGGCGATCGGCGCGCCGCGCAACGACGCGTCGATCCCGGACAATCCGAACCCCATCGCGGCCAACCTGAACGCGAGCTACTACGACATGGGACTGTGCGGCCCGATCAATAACGGCAGCTATGACAGCCACACACCGCTTTCGGCCACCAGCGGCGCCGGCCCGGACCCCTTTACGGGCGTGAACAACCCGGATCCGTATTGCGGCCGCTTCAAGGTGCCTACGCTGCGCAACGTCGCCGCGCGCAACGCGTTCTTCCACAACGGCGTGTTCCACTCGCTCGAGCAGGTGGTTCGTTTCTACAACACACGCGACACCAACCCTGAGTACTGGTATCCGTCCACGGGTGGCGATTCGACCAAACTGACCAGCAACCCCAGCTATGCGCTGCAACCCACCTATGCAGCGGGCGCGACGGTGAATATGTTCAACGATCTGCCGGCCGCCTACCAGGGCAATATCGACGAGGAACTGCCGCTGGGGCAGGGCCAGACCGACGCGGGCGGCACCACCGCGTTGAACGGTGCGCAGCCGCGTGCTGTCCATTCGGCGCCGCAACTGTCGGATCAGGACGTGCAGGACGTGATCTGTTTCCTGAATACCTTGAGCGATGGCTACCACGCTCCCGCAACGCAGCCCACGAGCGGTAGCTGCGTGAATTGATCCTTCTGAATACTTGAACTATCCACGATGATGCATTTTTCGAATGCGGTGCGCGGCACTGCCATTGCGTGTTCCCTGACGGCGGCGTTCTTGTTGGGCGGTTGCCAGAACAAGACCGAACCTTCCGCGGAGAACTTCACCAACACCATCACGCACTACCTCGCCGACCGCGGCCACCTGTGCGTGGCGAAATACGATTGGCCCATCCACGTGGCCGATCAGGACGCCGTGGTCACGCATTCCCGCGATGCGGTGCAATTGCCGGTGATGGAAAAGCTGGGCCTCGTCAAGAGCACCGCGATGATGGTCGAGCGCACTGGCGAGGACGGAGCCAGGATCGAGGCTCCGGGACGCGAGTATGTGCTGACCGACGAAGGCAGGAAGTTCTACCTGCACAATCCGGTGGTGGTGGCGACGCCCGGGAAGACCCTCGCGCACGACGCCGATCTATGCGTGGCTACGCTGTCTTTGGACAAGGTGGTGGGCTGGGAGCCGCCCGTGACCCGCGACGGCGAGACCAGGACCTCGGTGCTCTACACCTATAAGATCGACCCGGCGCCTTTTGCCAGGACATCCGAGTTCCAGCGAGTGTTCCCGATGGTGGCGCGTGTGATAGAAGGCGCCGGCACCATGCAGCTGCGCGAGGGCGTGCGCCTGACCAAGGACGGCTGGGTAGCGGAAGAATATTTCGTTCGCTGATCGTTGAGTTTCCAACGGGGTGCGCACGACTGGATCGCGCGGAACCTCATGCGCGGCGGCTCCCATGCCGCCGCGCCGGGACCACCCGCACCGCTATGGCGTCCCCGCTGAACTCAATCCCGTGCTAGCAAAATAGATCACGAGAAAATACAGCAGCACGTAGAGCGCGTAGGTCTGCCCGTTGCCGGTATAGACGCGCCGTATCCGTGCCGCCGCCGCGAGCGCGAAATGCGATAGGCCGCGCCAGAAAATCTGCGCGACCGGCGGCACCGTGCGGCTCAGCATGGGCCGATAGAAGTGGTAAAAGTCCGGAGCGTTGCGCGCGTTGCCGCGGCGGCTGCGGTAGTACAGCGCACCGAGTCCAAACACGATCGCGGTGACGATCAGCACGACGATCACGACCGGCGTCGGATTCCAGAACCCGTAGATGCTTTCGAGCGACATGCCGCCCCATACCAGTGTCGCGGCGAACTGCGGATCGATCGCGGCGGATACCGGTTCGAGCAACACCTTTGGAAAGAACGACAGGATCGCGATTCCGACCACGAACAGGAACTGCGGCACCAGCAGCATCACCGGCGCTTCGCGCACCTGTGGCCGCTGCGGCGGGCGCGGCTTCAGGAAAACGCCGTTCAACAGTCGCAGCATGTACAGAAAGCCGGCGCAGGTCGCGAGCAGCCCGCACACGGCGAGCCCGAACCAGCCCTTGTCGATCATCGCGCTCAACAACAGCCATTTGCCGCCGAAGCCCATCAGCGGCGGCAGGCCCGACATCGACACGAGCGCGATCACGACCATCGCGAACGTCAGCGGCATCTCGCGCGCGAGACCGCCCACATCGGCGAAGTTGCGCGTGCCGGTGCGCAAGATCACACCCGCCAGCGCGAGGAACAGGATGCCCTTCACGAACATGTGATTGGCGACCAGGTACAGCGCGGTGACCCAGCCGAGATGGCTCATCAGGCCGATCGCGGTGACGATATAGCCGGTCTGGCTCATGCTCGACAGCGCGAGCATGCGTTTGAAGTCGTTCTGCCGCAATGCCATCAGCGCGCCGAATAGCGTCGTCAGCATGCCGATCCATGTCATCACGTGCGCGAGTTCGAGGCCGACCTCCGAGCGTATCGTCAGATAGGTGCCGATCAGCAGGCCGAACATCGCGACCTTGCTGACCACCGCCGACAGCATCGCGGTCACGTCGTCTTCCGCTTCGGTGTAGGCGCCCGGCAGCCATACGTGCACGCCGATCGCGCCCGCCTTGATCAGGAAGCCGGCCGCGAGCAGCACGAACGCGTGGTTCGCTTCCGGTCCCGAATGGATCAGCGCCGATAGTGCGATGGTGTCGTCGATCACCGCGACGTTGGCGAAGCCCGCCAGCAGGAAGAACGCCGCCAGCAGCGAAAACAGCAGGAAGGTCAGCACGTGCGGGCCCGCGCGCCGGCACTTCGCGATCAGGAAGCACGACGACAGCGTGATGATTTCCCAGCTATAGAAGAATTCGAGCGACGTCGATGAGCGCAGCAGCGCTGGAATCGACAGCGACAGCACGACGAGCATCGGATAGAAGCCGGGGCGCGCATCGTCGCGATAGAGACTCGCCGCGGCGATCACGAGGCTGCCCGCGAGCAGCAGCCAGGCGAACAGCCCGGCGATACGGCCCGCGCCCTCGCAAAGCAGACTGCCGATCAATCCAATCGCGATCACCGCGAGCACGCCTTTCACGCGCCCTGGCAGACGATCGGCCGCATAGAACAGCGCGCCCGCCGCGAGCGGCGAGAAGATCCACGCCGACGCGACGCCCGAGAACACGGCCGCCATATAGGCCGCCGCGATCAGCAGCACGGCGACGCCGAACAGCGGCAGCAGCGCGGCGAGGTTCGGGCGCGCTTTGGCCTCGACACCGGACGGCGCCAGCGCGCGCACGAACCAGTGGAACATGTAACCCGCTTCGAGCAGCGAGCCGCTCAGGATCAGCACGATCCAGTACGGCTTGCCGGCGGCGGTCAGGCGCATTACGAGTTCCCACTTCGCCCAGAAGCCGGGGAACGGCGGCAGTCCCGCGATCGCCACCAGGAAGAGGCCGAGCAGGCCGATCAGCAACGGGCTGCGCGACAGGATCGCGCGTGCGTCGTCGCCATGCCGCCGCAGCACGCCGTTCAGCCAGAACAGCCCCGCCTTCGCGAACAGATGGTTGATGAAGAGGCCGCCGACGACGAGCGGGATCGATGCGTCCGCGCCGACCTGGCGCAGCAACGCGAGCGAAAGCATCAATAGCGCCATTTGCCCGATCGACGAATAGCCGAGCACGCGTTGCGGCTTCGTCTGCTTGATCGCGAGCAGGTTCGAGAACAGAAACGTGACGCCGCCCGACACGGCGAGAAGCGTCAGCTGGCCGTCGAAAAGCGGCAGCAGTTTCAGCAGCGCGAAGAACACGCCCGCCGACACGCCGACCGATACCATCGCGGCGACGCCGCTCGGCGCGGTCTCGTAGACGTCGAGCCCCCAGCCGTTGGCCGGAAACGGCTTCAGTTCGATCACTAGACTCGCGAACACGAGCAGAATCGCGGCCGTGCCGATCGGGCCGCCGATCTGCTCGCGCAGCGACAGCAATTCGTCGATGTTCAGCGTGCCGCTCACGTAGTAGAGCAGCACCGCGCCGAGCAGGAACAGGGTCGACGCGATCACGGTCGCGAGGATGTACTTGAACGCGGCGGCGAGCGCGGCGGGCGTGCGCTCGAGCCCGAACAGGCCGTATGTCGCGATCGACACGATCTCGAGAAACACGAACAGGTTGAACAGGTCGCGGGTCATCACCATGCCGTCGATGCCCATCACCAGAATCAGGTACAGCAGCAACGCCGCGTAGTTGCCGCGCAGTCGGTCCCACAGATGCAAGGCGCCGAGCAGCGCGACCACGTTGACGCTGAACGTGAAGAAGCCTTCCCACAAGCCGAAGCGCAGATTGATCGACACCGGCGGCAGCGCACCCGCGGTCAGCACTTCGATCGTATCGCCGCCGTCGAGCAGGCCGTAGAACGACACCCCGGAGACCAGCACGATTCCGCACAGCGCGATGAAGAAGCCGAGCGTGAGCCACGGCTTGCCGAGCCGATACAGCAGCGGAATGACGAAGCCGCCGCCGAGCCCGAGAATGAAGATCTGCAACGGATGGAACAGCGCGGCTACCATTTCGACTCGGTGAAGGCGTCGATGGCGAGCGTCTTCTTGGCCGCGTAGAGACGGATTGCGAACGACAGCATGATGGCGGTGACCGATAGCCCGATCACGATTGCTGTGACGACGAGCGCCGATGGAACGGGATCGATCGCGCGGTGCGCGGCCGCGGATTTGCTGAGCGCCGCATCGATGATCGGCGCAGTGCCGCCCGTGATGTAGCCGGTCGCGACCATCACGATGTGCAGGCCCGTGTCGATCACCGCGAAGCCGATGATGATGCGCAGGATATTGCGGTGGGTCAGCATGCCCCACAGGCCGATCAAGGAAAGGCAGAAACCCGTGATCAGCAGGATCTTCGAAACCGGGATGCCGGTGCTCATGCGCTCTCCTTTTCGTTCAGCTTCTGAACCGGTCGATGATGACGCTAAGCTCCGCGCCGACCTTGACACCGAGCAGCGTGGAAATCAGCGGGATCGCGCCGGCGCTGAAGAACGCGCCGAACTGGCCACGCGGCAGAAAGCGCGCGTCGAGAAAACCGCCCGCGAGCACGAGGCCCAGAATGCCGATGCAAACGTAGAGCACGCCCGCGAGCGACTCGACGACGCTCAGCAGCGCCACGTTCAGCGTCGAGCGGGGCCGCGCGAGCAGCATCAGCATCACCGCGGATGCGACGATCGCGCCGCCCTGGAAGCCGCCGCCCGCCGACAGATGGCCGTTGACGATCACGTAGCCGCCGAAGGTGAAGATCATCGGCAGCAGCACCTGTTTGCCGGTATGTACGATCTCGCCGGCGGGCCGGCGCGCAAGCGCAGCTTCGTCCGGCGCAGCGGTGGGTGTTGCGCTTTCCTCTTTCAGCAGCATGCCGACGCTCGCCGCGACCATGAACAGCACCGCGACTTCGCCGAGCGTGTCGAAGCCGCGAAACGTGATCAGGATGCCGGTCACGATGTTCGGCGCGCCGAGTTCGAGCGGCCCTCTGACGACGTAGTACCACGCGAGCGGGCGCAGCCCCTGCAACTCCGCATAGCCGCCGACGATCCGCCAGAACACGACCGCGAACAGCAGCACCGTCAGCAGCGCGAACACGCGACGCATCATGATTCGGCCTTCCCGGCGGTGCGTGCGTCTTCGTCGGCGAGCGCGTCGGTGATCGTGGATGGGGTCATCGGCGTGCGGATCAGCCAGGCGGCGCGCGATAGCGCATGCGAGGACACCGGGTTGGTCACGAGCACGAAGTAGATCAGCAGAATCAGGCGGAAGGTCCAACTCGGGTGGTAGAACGCGAGGCCGATCAGCACGAGCATGTTGCCGAGCGTCGACGCCTTGGTGCCGGCCTGAATGCGCGTATACGCATCCGGCATGCGCAGCAGCCCGAGGCCGGCAGAGAACAGAAAGACGGCGCCCAACAAGATGAACACGCTGCCGGTCAATTCGAACATGCGCTAGCCCTTCTGATAGCCGGTCTTGCGGATCGCGTACAGAAAGACGAAGGTCGTGAGTCCCGAGCCGATCGCGGCTTCGGCCATCGCGACGTCCGGCGCGGCGAGCAGCAGGAAGGCGACCGCCGCGAACAGGCTCGCGAGTCCCGAGCTCACCATCGCGGCGAGCAGATTCTTCAGGCAGACGGCCAGCACTCCGCTCACGAGGATGCTCGCGCACATCAGCAGCAGGAGCAGTTCGAGCATCGTTCACAGCCCCCTTTCGAGAAAGCGCGCAATCGCCAGCACCGCCAGAAAGCTCAGCAGTGCATACACGAGTGCCACGTCGATATAGACGAAACGACCGGAGAACTGCGCATACAGCGCGATCAGCGACAGCGAGATGACCGTCAGCACGTCGATCGCGACGATGCGGTCGACGAGTGTCTTGCCGATCACGAGACGGATCACGCCGAACAGGATCGCGAACAAGATCAGCACGCCGGCGATCCGGAGCATGATCTCAGCCAAAGACTTTCTCCAGATGCTTTTCGAACGGTGCGACGAGTGTCCTGGTCGCTTCGTCGATATCAGCCGTCTTCACGTCGAGCCAGTGAATGAAAAGTATGTCGTCGCGAATGTCCATCACGAGCGAGCCCGGCGTGAGCGCAATCGAATTGGCGAGCGCGAGACGGCCGAGCGGTGTTTGGAGGCGAGTGCGAACCTTGACGATGCCGGGCTTGATGTCGATACGCGGCGAGTACACCAGCGCCATCACATTCAGATTGGCGCGTACGAGCTCGACGATGAAGGTCACGCTATACGCGGCGAAGTGATACGGCGCCGCTGGCGTTAGACGTAGGCGCTGCCATGCTTCGCTCGACGAAACGAAGACACGCGCGATGACGAAGGTAATGACGAGACCGACGAGAGCGGGTTCGATCGCGAGCGATGCATTCGCGACCATCCAGATGACGAACAGGACGACCCAGAGGCCGGCCATTTCCCGAGGAACGAACGACGACACCGGTTTTCCGTTGTTCGAAGCCATGTCATCGGTTCCTAAGGAGGCCGTGCGGAAAATTCTAAGTGACAATTTATGGCAAATCAAACCCGATGCCGATCGACGCTCGTTTATTGAAAAAGGACCACGATAGGGCTGTTTGCCCGCCGAAGCCCGATCCAAAGCTATGCGCCGCCCGCATGAATTGATTTTTTTAATGAATTTGTGCGGATCGCCGGAACACGGTCGAATGTCGGGTTTCTCGGGGCCCGCGTATAACGGTGTGCCGCCTGTTTGAATTCATCAAAAAACCGATAAGGAGCAACAATGAAAGCCATGCTGGCCACCCTGACGATTGCACTGCTGGCCGTATCGTCCGGAAGCGCAATCGCCAAGGAATGGTCGACCGTGCGGTTCGGGGTCGACGCGAGCTATCCGCCGTTCGAATCGAAAGCCGCCGACGGCAAGCTCGTCGGCTTCGATATCGATCTTGGCAATGAGATTTGCCGCCGGCTCAACGCGAAATGCGTGTGGGTCGAGAATTCGTTCGACGGCATGATTCCCGCGCTGAAAGGCCGCAAATTCGACGGCGTGTTGTCGACGATGTCGATGACGCCCGCGCGTCAGGCGCAGATCGGGTTCTCGTCGAAGGTGTTCCGCATTCCGACGCGTCTCGTCGCGAAGAAGGGCTCGCCGATCGAGCCGACGCCGGAAGCGCTGAAGGGCAAGCGCATCGGCGTCGAGCAGGGCTCGATTCAGGAAACCTACGCGAAGACGTATTGGGAGCCGGCCGGCGCGGTGATCGTGCCGTATCAGGATCAGGATCTGGTGTATTCGGATTTGCTCGCCGGCCGTATCGACGCGTCATTGCAGAACGCGGTGCAAGCCGATATCGGCTTTCTGCGCACCTCGCGCGGCAAGGACTTCGGATTTGCCGGCAATCCGCTTTACGACGCGAAAACGCTCGGCAGCGGCACGGCGATTGGTTTGCGTAAAGAAGATATCGATCTGCAGGAAAAGATCGACAAAGCCATTGCCGATATCCGCGCGGATGGCACTTACGACCGCATTGCGAAAAAGTATTTCGACTTCGACGTGTACGGTCAGTGAGCCGGGACCGCGCTGCAAGTGGCCAGCCTGGACCTGGCACTCGCGCGGCCCGACATCTAAACTGGTGTCATGACCTTCCTGAGCCGTGATGTGGCGAGCCGGTATGCCCGAATCGGCTGCAAGCGCCGCTTCATCCGGCCCGACCCGCATTGGGGAGGCACTGACATGCAGGGCTTTCAGATCACGTTCTTCACCCAGCAGGGGCGCAGCCATCATGGCAAGCCGCTTGCCGACTGGCTCGTGCGTCTCGCGAGCGAACTCGGCCTGCGCGGCGCGACCGTGATTCCGGCTTGCGAAGGCATCGGCCATCATCATCGCATTCACTCCGCGCACTTCTTCGAGCTTGCCGATCAACCGTTGTCCGTCGTGATGGCGGTGACGAGCGACGAAGCCGATCGGCTGTTCGATCGTCTGCGCGCTGAGGGTTTGCATCTGTTCTACGTGAAAACGACGGCCGAGTTCGGCGTCGTCGGAGAGGACGACGGGGCTTGAACGGCCGGCCCCGATGGCAGGTCCCGAACCTCGTTTTCTCGACCTGGTCCGCGTACGCGCGCGGGCATGCAGCCGCACAGGGCTGTGATGGGCATGTCGAATGCTTCGCTACTGGAGTCATCCCAAGGAGAGCGAATCATGCGACAAGCTGCGACAAACATGCTGATCGCGCTATCGGCCATTGCGTTGATGGCGGGCGCATCCGGCTGCAAGCGCTCGGCCGAGAACGGCCGCATCTCGACGGGCCAGATGAGCAGCGGTGTCATGAGCAATTCGGCGAGCCCGCGTGGCACACCGGGCGATAGCGACGCGGCGAATCGCGCGAATGGCGAGGCGGGCGCGGCAGCGAGCGCGTCGCCCGCCGCGAGCGCCGCCGCGGCGGTCCACAGCACGCCGGCGAGCGGGGCGTCCGCGACGCAGTAAGCGTCGCTCGGACGGGGCGCATGGCCTAACTATTCGTCCAACGGATCGGGGTCGCCCAATGCTGAGTCGATCGCGCGCTGGGCATTGTCGACGGCCTCGCCGATCGCGGGTTTGCCGCGCAGCGCGGAGCGCGCATGACGCGGAGCGGTCCAGGCTTCGAGGTCGCGAGCGTCGGTATCGGTGCGATCGATTCGCGTGGTGATCGACGAACCGCCGGCCGGGTCGTCCTCGACGAGCACGGTGATGGTGAAGCCGCGGTGGAGATGAACTTCCTGCATCGACGGTTCTCCTGGCTGGTTCGCTTTCGGAGCAGCATGCGCCGTTCCATGCGCTCGGGGCTCGTGCGCTCAATAGAACGGGACGCGGAACCGCGCGCAGCAGGCGGCTCAGTGGAGGCCCGCTCCAAAGGCTATGCCGCGGGCTCCTCGTGCCGCACGTTGACCATCCACGGCACGCCGAAGCGGTCGATCAACGTGCCGAAGCCACTGGTCCAGAAGGTCTGCTGGAACGGCATCGTGATCTGTCCGCCGTCCGCCAGCGCGTTGAAATATTTCTCGCCGGATGCCTGGTCGTCGGCGGTGACCGACAGGCTGAAGCCCGCGTGCACGGTATCGCCGCCGCGGCAATCGCCATCCGACATCAGCACGTGCGTGTTACCGATGACGAGCGTCGCGTGCATGATCTTGTCGGCGTGTTCGGGCGCGACCGGGCGAGCGGGATCGGGCGGCGCGTCTTTCGCGCGCAGCTTCAGCAACTCCTGCGCGCCGAGCGCCGAACGATAGAACGCAATGGCTTCCTCACAACGGCCATTGAAGAACAGATAGGGTTGGATTTCCATGCTGATTCCCTGAGACGGGCGAGGGTAGGCAGACGATTCTATCAGCGTGATTTCGCGGACGATCGGCTATCGAACCTGTGAGCACGCGACACCTGCTGCTCTTCAGTGTACCCTCCGCTTCATGCCTTCGCGGCATGACTGCCGCCATTGGCCGGATATGCCTCCTGCAACGCGATGGAGCCGGTTTCCAGCAGCGATTTGAGGTTGGACATGATCTTCGGCCAGCCGCCCGACACCGCTTCGATGAACTTCGACTGATCGCGCTCGATCGTATGCGTGAGCGTCAGCTTGACCGCCGTTCCGCTCGGTTCGAGTTCCATAGTGCAGCGTGAATCGCCTTCGGCTTGCAACTCGGGCCGCTTCTGATGCCGCCAGCGAATCACGAGGCGCCGCGGCGGCACAGCCTCGATGATCTCGCCCGCGTCGAAAGTCTCCCCCGCGCTCGACACGAGTTTCCACGACGAGCCCGCCGTCCATTCGCTATCGCAGTGCATGCCGAACCAGTACTGCTTGATGAACTCCGCGTCGGTGAGTGCCGACCACAACTGTTCCGGCGTGGTGCGGATATAGGTCACGTAGACGAATGTGGATCTAGTCATTGCCTTTCTCCAGGCGTCGTTTCAGGGTAGAGAGCGCCTTCAGGCGCGGCTTTTCGAACTTGGCAATCCAGCGCTCGTAGATTTGCTGCAGCGGCACCGGATTGAGGAAGTGCAATTTTTCGCGCCCGCTGCGTACCGTCACGACGAGGTTCGCCGCTTCCAGCAGGCCCAGATGCTGCGTGACGCCTTGCCGCGTCATGTCGAGGTGCTCGCACAGGTCGTTCAGGGTCTGGCCGTCGTGCGCGTGCAGCACGTCCAGCAGCTTGCGCCGGCTCGGATCGGCGAGGGCTTTGAACAGCAGGTCTGTGTCGTCGGGAAGCTCGGCCATGAACGGCTATAGGCAAGTGATCTGTTGCATTTACTATAGGCAAGAGATTGCTTGCATGTCAAGGAGAGTGGGGAAGCCTCGTGGGTCCCACTATCGGTGCGCGCAACAAAGTCTGCGGCATCGGCGAAAACGCTGTTCGGAGACAACAAGGTCTGCTGCATTTGAGAAATTCAGTGTGCGCTGCAGCAATCTTCAGGGTGCTATCGACTCGACAAGCCATAGCACAAGAAGCGGAAAACCCCTACTGCGCGACACAGAGTTTTCTGAATCGAGCCAGAAGCTCCCTAATCACAGTCCTGCCTTGGAAGTCCTCATGCGTGCTCGGATCGGCAGCTATACCGAGAGCGGTCTGTTGCACCAGGTCTGGTTCCGCGAAGACATGTCGCGTAAGACAGCTTCGCCCCGAGGGCATGTATGGTGAGGCCAGAACGTAACGACGAACAGAATTGGAAGGGAACTGAGATGGAAAAAGGAATCTTTGTTCGCTGCTGCACATAATGGCAACAGCCATTACCACAGAAGGGGCACCGTACATCGTTTCGCGTTGCCGCCAAGGGCTCACTGGCGCCAACGCGAAGCCATCAAGGTGCGTATCGCGATGCATAACTCGCGGCGCGCGCGGCCAACTGAGCTTGTCGTTCTGCCGCCGTGACGTACTTCGTTGTCGCGGGGAGAACGGTCCGGAGGTCGCTGATCTTCACGAGTTGGGCTGTCGCCGAAGGCCCGTGTGGCGCGGGTGTCGCCGGCAATCCTTGCCAGCGCAGGTTGAGAAAGCCCTGATGCAGACCTACCGTATCGACCCAGTTGCTAACGCCCGGGTCTGTCGGGGATACCACGAACGTGTAGGTGCCATCCGGGTTCGCCACCGCTTGCGCGTTGTTCAACGTCTGGGTGTGATTGATATAGTCGGTCGTGATCTGCCACCGTCCATAAGCCGGGGCGATGAAGTATTTGGCCCCGCCGAGGTGGACGTTCACGACCAGTGCTTCATCATCGGCAAGCTGAAAAGTGGAGTAGGTCGCCGCCTGGTTTGCGAGGCGTCCGCCCGTGCCGCCAAGTGATGGCGCTGGAAGCGTGTTGACAGGCTGGGCATATCCCAGCGCATTGAAGGAAGCGAAAGACACGGCGGCAGCCGGAGTCCGCAGCGTCGCGGCAAGGGTCTGAGCGATCGCTTGAGCGGATAGCGGTTGCGCCGAGACGGACGGGACCCGTTGTATCGCCAGGCTGTTGAACTGTTGCACCCCCCATTCGGTGATCGTATCTCGAATGAAGATCGACGCGGCTCCCGAAACGAGCGGGATGGCATTCCCATTCCCCGTTGAGGTCGTGCTGGCGTTAATGACGTAACTGCCGTCCGCGTTGGTGGCGAGCTGGTCGCCCGGCAAATTGGACAGCGTTGCGTTTGCGCCGCTGTAGACGCTGAAATTGAAATCGACTGGCTTTTGCTCGTGGACCTTTCCCGTCAAGACGTAGCTCGACGCAGGGTCAATCGGAATGCGGCGATATATGGTGTCCGGGTTATCAAATGTGGTCCGCGATCCTGGCACGTTCATTCCGTACCAATTGTGCGGGGCCGCCAGAATTGATATCACCTTCGGGGCGCTGGCATCGCCCGCGGCAATCGCTAGCGCCAAAGAGAAAACATCCTCATCCACGGCCTGATCAATATTCGTCAACGCCTCACTCGATACCCCGCCGGTTGCACGAGCTGCTGCCAGCCAATTGGCTTTCAAGGTGGCTTTTGCCGCAATGACGGAAGGGTCCGCAACCGCAGTGATCGCGAGGGTCTCTGCTGCCAGTTGGTCCGGTGTCGCCAACGGGTTTTGGCTGTCCGCACTATTCGTACTGACTCCTCCTCCGCACGCATCCAGGATGAATGGGAGTACGGTAAGCGCTATTAGACGTCTATTGAACATATTGAGCGTGTGTTAGTTTTTTAAAAGCGTATGAGCGCCCAATCTATAGGTAGGTTTAGAGTAGGGAAACCAATAAAAATGCATATGAAAAGTCATCCTCCGCTTTTGCGGCGCCTTTTCGATTCGCTAAATCAGGGCCGCTGCCATTGCCCGGTTTGGCATCTGCAACGGCCGGCTCCCTAGGCGATCGCTGTTGGGCGCTGGATGTCATGGTGATGGGGTACTCGCAGCACGCGC
Organism: Paraburkholderia sp. EG304; assembly: GCF_046543485.1. NCBI lineage: Bacteria > Pseudomonadati > Pseudomonadota > Betaproteobacteria > Burkholderiales > Burkholderiaceae > Paraburkholderia > Paraburkholderia sp. EG304. The sequence goes on from NZ_JBKGUA010000076.1 coordinate 17,536, forward strand.
CAACGCCATTTCGGCTTTACGGAAGTCCAGTATGAAAATTGGGCAAATCGACTGGATGGCCGTTATAGAGAAGCCTGCGCCACTTGAATGCCCATCGATCCATGTGGTGAGCGTCGCATGCTGGTCGAATTCTGCCCGATTCGATCGGCTCAGATTGAGCCACTACCGTCGGTCGAAGCTCCGTCGCCTCAACGACAGCTTCCTCTCGAACAGCGATGATCCGACATCCCGCGTTCAGCGACACGAACGGCCATTGCCGGATGTTGCGGCTAATAGGCCAAGCGCTTCATATGCGCTTGCTTCATAAGTTTGCTCGGTCATGGAGCGCGCCCATACATAGCCAAATAGTCCGGATGCGATGACGACGCAGTTGCCGCATTCTTAGCAGCGCCCGGAATATCTCTTCCTCCAACCCGTTTATTCCACACGTATCTCTCGGCATCCGATTTGCCGATTTCACCCAGCCACATCGCATCGCGGCTTGCCTACCGCGAGGCAGCGTCACGCTCCCTGACGGGCGACCCGCTGCCCCGACGATCGCCACACTGCCAGTCACTTTCAATGGAGGTCAAGCCACACATCATTAGCTAACTGCAGATCTGTCCGTCTAAGCGGGTCAACCCGAGGAGGAATCATGAAATCGTTATTCAAGCCCCGCAGCTTCAGGCCACTGGGTTCTCGTGCTGCCAGCCTGTCCGTTGCCGCGTTCATCGCCGCGTTGGCCGCAGGCGAGGCGTGCGCGGAACAGCCGCCGGCACCTTGCCACCCGAATCCGAACGCCGCCGCCGACGGTGCGCTGGTGCGCCAGCGCGGCGACATCGCGAACCTGCCGGATCCGCTGCAGGACATTCTCGAAAGGATGGCCGAGCGGCCCCATTCCTACTTGCCCATTCAGGCCTTCGCCGAGGCCGACAAACCGAGCCAGCTATTCCAGTATTACCTGCTGTCCACGACAGGATTCGAACCAAATCCGTTCACCGCACGATTCCCGGGCATCAACGACAAGGCGATGCTGACGGCAACTGGCGCTGACTGCGGTTTGCCAACCATCGGTGCGGTGCGTCTCGTGGTTGAACCGAAACCTGGGTTGCCCACCGATCCGAACAACGTTCGCGCCTTCATCGATGTCTTTACCGACCTCTCGTATCTGTTTGTGATCAACAACGAAAGCGGTTGGTACGAGGGCTGGATGATCCACGATTTGCGAGTGCCGGATATCGCACCGCCCCGACCCGACGGACACGCCCAGTTCGGCACGATGACAAGCGCGGACGCGGCCGCCTTGCAGGCGATGGGTACCCACAACAACCTCCCAGGCCGGCTGTTCACAATGGATGGCAAGGCACCGCACTTGCCCGACGCTTACGACCACTTCCCTGACCGCCAGACCAATATCGTGCCGATCCAGCTAAGCATGGGGGCGGTCAACTGCATGCAGCAGTCTGATTGTCACGGCTACTGGGAATTCAACTACACCACCAACTGGACCCATCCACCCTACGAGTTGCCTTTTACCGGCGGTATCCCCGGTACCTTTGAGGCGGGCAAACTTGGCGCGCTGTCCTCATTGATTCCGGGCTCGGGACCCGCAGGCGTGAAGAACAGTCCGATCGACTACGGTGACGATCCGAACAATGCGGCTCCGCTCGGTGGTGCGGGTCCGCGCGACCCCGACCGCTTCGATGCGGATGTCGATAACCAGCGGGAATACCGCCAACGCTTCATCCCGAGCGGGCTGGCTCACGAAATCTACCTGGACACCTATGTGCGATTGGCATCGTTCGAGCATGGCACGCCGTTCCCGCAGCGCCTGTATGACGCCTATGTGGCCGAAGTCAGACGGGTCGATACCAATGGCGACGGCGTCATATCCGCAAGCGAGGGAGACGTCGATACTGCCAGCGATGGGTTCTCGGACAATTCCCGCCTGTTCTTACCAGCGACTTCGTTCCGTCGCTTTGCCGTGACGCGCGAAATCAACGACGGTTTGCTGGCACCTCGGTTCGCGCCTAGTCAGCGAGCCTGGGTGTTGACGGGTGCCGCCAACACCGTCAACCCACCTCGGCCGGCGTCTACGGGTCGCGATAGCGACGACCGTTGAACTCGACCTGACGGGATGTTTCCTGAGTTGCGAGAGGCGTTCAAACCGTATCGTGCGCTCTGAAGGTAGCCAATAGGGCGGCCCAAAAGTCGGCCCTATTGCTGCCTTCCGTTGATGCTCATCATCCAACGTTAACGCTCGTTACCGGGGTATAGCCGACGCTCGAACGTCCCCGTGCAAGCGTGATCGAAGGTCCCTTGTTGGGCCGATCACTGTCGAATGCGGATGTCGCTGTTCGACCGAGGCTGTGTGGAAACGCGAAATGCAGGTTCGACGTGCGACGAATCTGCAGCAGAGAGTATAGAGCCGCATTGCGCTCTCGCAATCAATCAGTCGAGTGGAGAGCGCTGGGTGGCACCGTTG
>NZ_JBKGUA010000077.1:0-19674 GCF_046543485.1 Paraburkholderia sp. EG304
CCTGGCTCCTTATGCCGAAAGCCAACTGGCTCCTATATGCCGGAAACGAAGTGGCTCCTTTATGCCGAAAACGTCCCGGCTCCTTTATGCCGGAAGCCCGGTGGCCCCTATATGGCGGAAGATGACACGTGGGCAACTGCAGAGGGAAGTCCCACAACACCGGCGGCGCACGTGCAAGCTACTGGTCCCCCTCGGTTACTGGGGTCGAGTCGACAGCCGGAAGTTCACCGCACGTCTGTGCACGCGGCGAGGTACGGTGCCACGACGGTACGCCACTACCACTGGAACTTCAGCGACGGCTGTTGCGCGAATGCGAACAACTGGTGCTCCTTAAGCAGTAACTGGCGACACTGGAAAAGGAGACGCTCGGGAGCCTCCCGAAGCCGAGCGGAAGCGAATCGATCGCCTCAAACGCCTGAGTGGCATTGGGGCCGTTGGTGGCTCGCGACTGGCACTGGAACTGTTCTGGCGGCGGTTTGAGCCTCGTGACAGTGGTGAGAGCCAGGTCGCCAAGGCCATCAGCAATCAAGGCAATCGGAGAGTGCGGGCACTACGGATCGAGACGGCATGGGCGTGGATCCGTTATCATCCAGAGAGCGTCATTGACGTATTGAGTTCTCGCAGCGAACAGCTGGCACGGCCCCCAATCGCCGCGCGCGACGGATAGCAATCGGTGCACTCGCACATTTCGTACGGCGGGAAACTGGTCGAGAGCATGCGCCAAGATGCACCGGCCAGCACCATCCAGCGCAGCGCGTTGAAAATATCGCGAATCACATGTCGGCGCTGCGGCGCGGCTTCGCTCGTCAAGAGTACCGTCACTATCGGAGCGAATTGATGACTGTCCCAGCAACGTCGGCTTTCGATGTGCGCGAGCTCGCTGTACCACGTGCTTCGGCAGCAGATATTGAGATCTTTTTCATCACCTTCGATTTTCGCGCGACGCTCGACTGTCCCGCATTCGCTCCACTCTCGGACGATGAGCGTGAAAAGGTCGCGCGCTTCCGACGCCGCGACGATGCGCTGCGTTGTGCCATCACGCGCGTCGTGCTGCGTCAGTTGCTGGCCGAACGAACAGATTTGAAGGCAAGTGAATTGCGTTTCGAGCTAGACACCGGTGGTCGACCGCGTCTCGATAAGTCGATACAAGGGGGCCCCGGTCGGCAACTCGACTTCAACGTTTCGCATTCTGAGCAGTATGGTCTGGTCGCAATTGCGCGGCGACGGACGGTTGGTGTAGATATCGAATTTGCTCGCAATGACCTCAACTGGAGGAAACTCGCGTCAGCGGTGTTTGCGCCGCGCGACGAAGCACACGTAACCGCATTGCCGATGCACAGACGAACCGACGCATTTTATGACGTATGGACGGCAAAGGAAGCGGTGTTGAAGGCGCGTGGCGTCGGCATCGGAGGAGGCATGACATGGTTTTCTGTCCTTGGCGACGGGCAGCACGAGCCAAGCATCGTAGTTTCCGAGGAGAGTGTGTGCAATCGCGACCTGATTGCGAATCTCGACGCAGTTTGGCTTCGTGCCCTGAACGGTTATGCCGCGTGTGTCGTGTGGTCGCGCGACGCCGCTTGGTGCGATGCGTAGGCACAATGTAGCTTGAGCGTTTCGAGAATTTAACTCCAACCAAAGTTTGCGCTAGCGCGAAGCGAAAGCAGCCGGTCGGCGCATCCGAAATGCATAACCTGTGCAAAAATCATCGTGATCTGATCAAAAGCGCCGTTGCAGAGAAAAGGAATTGGTGAGATTCGGCCCGTTTCCTGAGACCAGAAATACCAAAAATTGAAATTGCCCGTATGGCACGTGCCAACCATGACATGCTAGCAATGGCTGGACTGCCCTTTACACGTCGATGTGTATGTCCAGACTCCCATGTCCCCCCAATACTCTGGAGCCCACATGTCAACGCCATTCGTCTACTTCGACTGGTCAGCCAACATGTTGTAGACATCGGCGGTGATGCGAGTTGTAATGTCGAGGACGGTAGCGGAAATTTTAGCGCACATCCGGCTGCGGACGTATTCTTAGAGTCGCCGGTAAAGACTACCATTGCTGGGTCTCCGTTATAGGCAGTAATCACCCCCCTTTCATTCCTGATGATGTCGGAAGCGCACTTCAAAAAGGTCTTATAAATTTGTGCGCTGAACTCCCATTTCATGGTGTTCACCATGTCGGTCCAAGTCCGCGTAAAGGTCTTTCGCGTGGCTAGAGTTGAGACGCGAATCCTCGGGGTTAGGGATACCAGTACTCTCCAGTGAACGTTTCACCGACCCATTTCTTCAAATCGTCGGTCAGAGCCATTGATATTCCCCACTTGTTTGCCCCCAAGGTAAGTCGAATACTAAGTTGGCCATGGCACGACCCACCTTCGGCTTCGAGATCGATTTCGGGAATATTTAGGAAATCGTTCCAAGGCTGATGATATGCTTGCGGAACGCAGTCGCAGCCGGGCCAAACTTCGCCTCTGTACCGTTCTTTTCGCCGTAGACGTAGCGGATCGTCGTCACGCCGGCCATGTCGCTCGGAAGCTGGACGCCCTCGCCGCGCGGTTCCATCAAGATTGCGCGCTTGCGGCTGAGGCGTCCCATGAATAGGCCAAGCTCGAAACCGACGTTATCGCGCGGGCGCCGACCATTCAGTGACGCGGGCATTGGTGACGTCGTCGCCATGTGCGATCGCCACCGCGAAATCGCACTAAACCAGCTCACGTTCGATATCGTCGCGCGTATGGTTTGCGACCTCGAACACCCCCTGGTTCCATGGCACGGTCAGGAACTTGTCGTGTGCGAACATGGATTGCAGCAGGTGCGAGACATCAAGCGCCTCAGCGCTCGAAATCACGAAAACGCGGATTTTGTCGCACTTCGCGTTTACGATCTGGTTGCGCCCCGATCAGGCGTTTCCAGAGTTCTTTTGCCATCCGGCGTCAGAGGTCTGCAATAGCAGCTGCCGAGCTCGCTCAGTTGCTGTTCCGTGATTTTCGCGACAAGGGCATCCTCTGCCTCACGAACCGTCACAGACCATTTCTGGATCGGCTCAACGGCTGCCATCTCTCCGACCGAATCGCCGGGGAACCGCCGGCGGATCGGCGTAGGGTTGACGACGATGTCGAACGCGCCGGTGATGATGAAATACACGTCGTTGTCGGTGGCGTCCTGCTGGATGATAACGTCGCAAGTCTTGACCTGAATCAGTTCGGCCATGTCGGCCAACTCCGCGGCCAGATCTTTGTCGCCGCCGACGAGCTTCTGGCCCGTGAACGCTTCAACACGCAGGCGTTTGCCCGTTTCCCCAGAAAATCTCTCAATCATTCTTGCTCTCTCCGTGCCGCCTTTGGGAAACAAGCAGCAGCGATATTCTGATGGAGGACAGGCTACAATTCGGTGCCGGCAGCGCCGTCCGTGGGGTGTCTGCGAACGTGAGAAAGCGGAGTCCGGTCGCAGGTCATCTATCCGGTTATTTCGAGATCGAGTTCGTGCCGCATTGTGGTGGCGGCAAGGTCGACAGCGAGCTCGTGCACACGCTTGTGATGACTGATATCGCGACGGGATGGACCGAATGCCTGGTCAGGCCGTGTCGCAGAGGCGCATTCGTTCTGGAGCATATTAGGCAGGTCCGCAGTGCATTGCCGTTTCCCCTGCGCGGTCTAGATTGCGACAACGATAGCGCCTTCATGAACGAGACGGTGTGCTACTTCTGCAAACCAACGGGTATCGAGCTTACTCGGTCGCGTGCATACAAGAAGAACTACGAGGCGTGGGTCTAGCAGAAAAATGGCGCTATCGTTCACCGCTTGGTCGGCTACGGAAGGCGCCGAGGCCTGGAGGGCCACGGAAATCCTTGCCCCCTTTAGCAGGTCTCGCCGCTCTACATCAACTTCTTCCAGGCGTCGTTCAAGCTGAAATCCAAGACCCATCACTGCGCGAAGGTGCCAACGTTCTTTTGGGGCGACATGGGGCCGCCAAGGCGACGGCAGTCTCGCTTGATCCTTATGGGTATGGGGCGCGATCCGTCGCAGCCACCGAATCGAAGAAACGGAGGCACTCGGCTGCTGCGATCGGGATGAAGTTGAGGCTGGCCTCACGCGGCCATGGTAAGTACTGGTCGCGTGACACCTACCCGCTAATGGGTGCGGGTAATTGCAAGGGTGAGGCATCGCTTACAGATACGTAGCGCCTCGACCTCGCGCAGGCTCAGATTGAAGCGGTGATACAGCGTACCGCGGAGCCGATCACCGCGGCCGGGAAGCGCAACCTTGGAAGACAATTGACTCTTCTTCATCCTGCCGATCTAATGGACTCGACCTTCAATTTGACAAAGTCCGCGCCGGGCGATCCAAGGTGCGGCATTACCGGTCTGATGCCGTGCGCTACTATGGTTTTCCAAAATTCGAATAAATGGGCTTCGAATAGGTCCCACGCCCTGCATATGTCACATTGACCCTCGATTCGATTGCGTGAGCGTGCCTGGCGATATCTAGCATAGGGTGACGAATACTTGCGTCGCACGACCATTTCCCCCATTGAAACGGGAGGAAGATTGATAGCCTGCGAGGCCAATCTCACACTCCCCACCCTGAAAATTTACTTTTGGACTAGAAATATACCCCTCATGATAATATCCCCCGCCAAATACCAAACCAGATGCCAACATCACACCTGCCATCGAAATACAAAGAACATATTTTTTGGCCCACATTTCGCACATCCTAGTAAAAATTCAAAGTTAACTGCCCATTAAAAATCACCACGCAAAAGCCCGACAGGCGCCCCCATCTACCGAATTCAAACAAATCGCGACTACGCAAGAACACGCGAAAGACAATCAGAATCCCATATACACCGCCCGATATTACCCTGAACACAATCGTTATATGGAAGGGATGGAGTCTTTGATACGATCTTCTTGCCCGTGCTGGTCGTCATTCCGAAAACGTCTCTGACGTTTGTTAGTAAGATCGGGGCCACGCCATGCGTAGCAATTTTTATTGCGCCGTACTGAACCTTACGTATCTCATCGCTTAGCCGATCCCACCGCGTAGTTCTATTTGAATCTTCGAGACTCAATCGATATGGAGTGAAAGCATCATCGCCTAATGCAGTCGATGCAAAACTCCCTTGGATACTACGAAACCTTACCGCCTCTGATAGCACTGTTGCGTACGATAGCAAGGCCCTTGCCTCCGCTCCGTTTATCGCACTAGTCAAAGAAACATGATTCATTAGGTTCCTATACCCCTTCATCAGTGAATATCTATCGATTGACAAATCTGTTCTATCCGCGCTTACTCCGGCACTCCTTGCCAACGAGAGATAGCTAGAATCTCCTGTCATATTTACCGTGAAATCTGCCAAACGCCGTGGCGCATTCACCTGTACTCTTCCGCTGGCTGTATCCGAAAAATCAGAAAATCGGTAAAATATACGCGCAACGATAAACCCTGCCAGGTACAAATCGGATGGGTTCATCACAAACCTAACATCTGTATTTGAGGATGGGTCATTGGGACCAACTCCAATTATTTCAATGGTAATCCCCTCTACAATATTTGACGCATCGGGCCTTAATTGATACAAAATTTTATTGCCAGGGATATTCGCGAGCGACATCGCATCGCCCATTGCAGTTCTAATTGCACCCAACGATTGAACATATTTTTGCGGGGAACTAAAATCGACCCTGAATTCGGCAGCAAATAAAAATGAACAGGTCGAAAAACACCACGAAATTAAAATGACCTTCATGACTTTTTTCATCAAAACTCCACCGTTATATCGCGTCATCTCAAAACGAAATTCGCGATCCTGATGCCCCTTTGCTTATTAAGCGAAGTTGCCACATATTAAGCACAATCAATTTTATCTAAAAATCGCATAAATGCACTCAAAACTGAGGCGGCCTTTTTCACATAGCGGCGCCAATTATCAATTTGCGCAAATACAGGGGCACGCCGACATTGGATGAGCCTAGCAGCTGGATTACTTACGCATAGCCCCACTCCCACAAGATTAGCCTAACCACATACTCAATTGCTAAATCTATGCCAACAAGCCAACGCCAATAGCAAGTAGAAGCTCGAAAGCCCTTAAAGCCCATTCACCGATAGCATCAACAAACAAACCGGACAATTCCGACAGTTTGTGTCGCTACCGATAGGGGGCGCCGGGAATTCAGACAGTGGTGCAAGTGGAACGACTGGTCCTGTCTGCTGCTATCGTTCGGCAGCGAAAGCAGACAAACCTTTTGAGCGGGGCCACAACGACATGTTCAAAAAATCCATGAAAGAATCAGAGACTCGACATCGGTTACACTCCGGTCGGCGGCCTTTTTATTGGCTTTGACGTGATCGCGGGACTTGCAACTCTGGCATTCTGAGGAGCTTCATGGATGTGACTCTGACTGCGATTCCTCGCTGCGTCCTAACGTAGCGTTCCTTGTGTTCGCTGAGTTCCTCTATCGGTACTTTCACAGCGAAGAGAACAAAGAGCTCTGCTGGCTAAAAACGCGGGAAACCTTCCATTTTTGTCGAGTCGAACTCGAACACTCTGATCTTGGGCTTGTCGACGCTGGAACGCGTGGTTCGGCATGAGAGGAAGGACCGGCGACAATAACCACCGCTATGTGGAAGAGTCAGGAACAGTAGAGACCGCCGGAAAGTGGCGCGGTGCCTTGAAACCGGCAAAGCGGCCTTTTTAGATATGTAACGTCGGCGGTCTCGGAAACAGGAAACGATCCAATAAAATTGGTCGATCGAATTCGTTAGTGGTTAATAAGGTGACGCAGTCTAACGAATTTGTAACCCGTGCAGCCGTACTCGTCACCAATGGCAACCGTCGAACTTGAACCGCAGGTGCTCGCCAGTCGCCTCGGCGTGGCATTTTCTCTGCCTTCCAGAACCGCGCGATCGAATGCATGATCACGATTACGGCGCTGCAAGCGTATTTGTGCCTCGAGCCGCGCGCAGGCGACGCGCGCATCCTCAAACCTTCGCGATGGTACGGCCGCATCCAGGCGATAGCCGAACGAAAGTTGCTTGCCCATCCCGCAGCAGGAATTGAGCTGACGCTGGCAGATTTCTCGCGCCCATGAGACACCGGTTTCCGTCTGTGGCGACGGCGACCGAGGACGAGTTCCTGTTACAGGTATAGGCTGTCCCGCTGAATGCTCCTCATCAAATTCCCGTTGCGCTCACTTCGTTTCGATTCGGTCGACACACAGGCGAGCCGTGCGAAAATGCGCGTGTAGTGCGGCCAGCCAGGCAATCTCCCAGACGATTCAATGGCTTGGGCTAGCAGGGGAGGCATCGCCCCAGCGCTTCGTACAGATAGTGAGACCAGTATGGGGTCGAACGCGAGGTCCACCATGCTCAACCGGTCTAACTGGGTCGGCTTAGCCTTGTGACGTCGTAGGTTGCACAAGTTCGAGACGGCCCGCGATTCCACTGACCGACAGAATTGCCGTTGCGCGATCGCTTTATCGCACGCGCTAACCGCCTCCGGCGAAGCGACGAAATGCCCCGGCGTCACGCCGACCGCGCGCCGGAAATGTCGGCCAAGGTGACTCTGATCGAAAAACCCGACCTCGGTCGCGACCTCACACGGCGGGACGCCGTCGCGCAATAGCCGCTTGGCGTGTTGGATCCGCACCAAACACACATAACGATGCGGCGAGATTCCGACTTCTTTGCGGAACAGCGTCGCGAAGCGCGACACACTCAAGCCCGCCGTCGCCGCGAGCGTCGCAAGACTGACGGGCTGCGCGAATGAGCTTTCGATAAAAGCCACGGCCCGCCTGATCGCACGCGACATCACCACGGTCGTGCCGCTGGCGGTGTAGTCGAAGATTCCAGTCATGTCGTATCCCTTCGGGCCACAAAATCATGCGCGCCGCTCCGACGACACCGATTCGGCAAGGCGGATGCCGTCATCGCGAAGCGCGAGTTGGCCATCAGACGCGCAGCGTGACGGACTGTGCGAGCCCACCAGCCGCAGTAGCGCCGTCCGGCGGTCCGTTCTGGTACTGCTGCAGTTCCGCTTCGCTGCGATGGCACACCACCTGCGCGCCGCTCTCGAGCGTGCGCGCGGCCGGCGGCGTGCGGTTGCAGACCCCATCGATGCGCATCGGACAACGCGCGAGAAACGTGCATAGCTGCGGCTCATTGGCCGGCTCGCCGATCGGCGGCAGCGTCTGATGACAGCGCTCGCCCGCTTCTTCGAGCCAGCCGGCGCGAAGTTCCGGCGCGGACGACACCAGCAGATGTGAATACGGGTGGTACGGCGGCGCCGACAACGCGTCGCGGTTACCCGCCTCGACGCGGTGCCCTGCGTACAGCACGACGATGTCGTCGCTGATCGCGCGCACCTTGGCGATGTCGTGCGTGATGAACAGATACGACACGCCGAGCTTTTTCTGCAGATCGCGCAGCAGTTCGAGAATGGCTGCGCCGACCACCGTATCGAGCGCGGACGTGACTTCGTCGCAAAGGATCAGCTTCGGTTCGGCGGCCAGCGCCCGCGCGAGATTCACGCGCTGTTTTTGCCCGCCCGACAACTCCCCGGTGCGACGTTGCGCCAGTTCGGCAGGCAGGCGCACGAGGCCAAGCAGTTCGGCGACGCGGCGCCGCGCCGCCTCGCCCTTCATGCCATGATAGAACTTCAACGGGCGCGCCAGCGTGCGCTCGACGGTATGGGTCGGGTTGAGCGCCGTGTCGGCGTTCTGGAACACGATCTGGATACAGCGAAACTGTTCGCGGCTGCGACGGTTCAGGTTGGCGGCAAGCGGCTCACCATCGAGCAGCAGCTTGCCGCGCGCCATCGGCACCAGCCCCGCGATCACCTTCGCGAGCGTGGTCTTGCCCGAACCTGATTCGCCGATCACGCCCACCGTCTGGCCACGGCCGATCGCGAGGTCGACGTCGCGCAGAATGACCTTGTGCGGCCAGCCGTGCGCGTCGGTGCCGCCGTAGCCGGCCGTCAGCCCGCGCAGTTCGAGCAGCGGCCCAGCATTGCATTGCGACGCGTCCAGCGCGGCCGCGGTCGATCCAGCGGGAGCGACTGGCGTTACCGCGGCAATCAGGCTCTGCGTATATGGATGGGCCGGCGTATGCAGAATCTGCTCGGTGCGGCCCGTTTCGCGAACCTCACCGTTGCTGAGCACGACGATCCGATCGGCCATCTGCGCGACCACCGCCAGATCGTGCGACACATAGACGGCGGTCATTCCGCATTGCCGGATCACGCCGCGAAACGCTTGCAGCACGTCGATCTGCGTCGTGACGTCGAGCGCCGTGGTCGGCTCGTCGAGGATCACGAGGGCGGGGTCGGTGATCAGCGCCATCGCCGCCATTAGCCGCTGCAACTGGCCGCCCGACACCTGGTGCGGGTAACGCTGGCCGATCTTCTGCGCGTCCGGCAGCGCGAGCGCGCGGAACAGTTCAACCGCTTTTGCCTGCGCGGCGCGCTTGCTGAGCGTGCCGTGAATCAGCGCGCTTTCGATCACCTGGTCCATGATCGAGCGCGCCGGGTTGAACGCGGCCGCCGCGCTTTGCGCGATATAGGCAACCTTGCGGCCACACAATCCCTCGAGCTGTTTCGGCGAGAGTCCGAGCACGTCGGTGTCGCCGACCCGGATCGAGCCGCCCGCGATGCGGCAGCCGCTGCGAGCATGGCCCATCAGCGACAGCGCGATCGTGGTCTTGCCCGAGCCCGATTCGCCGATCAAGGCGAGCACCTCGCCGCGCGCAATCTCGAAGTCGATGTCGTGCACGATCCTGGTATCAGGATCGGAGAGATTGACCGCGAACTGGCGATGCAGCTGGCCGACAACGATCTAGGTCAACGTCTTCTCTCCATTCCGGGTGTCGGTCCTGTCACCGCAAGCGTGCTTGCCGCCGAGATCGGCGACGGCAAGCAGTATGCGAGCAGTCGGGACTTCGCAGCGTCCATTGGACTCGTGCCCCCACAATACAGCACGGGCGGCCGCACGAACCTGCTGGGTATCAGCAAGAGGCGGGACGCGAATATTCGTAGACTCCTCGTTCAATGCGCACGGACCTACATGCACAGGGTTTCCAACAAGGCTGGTCCACTGGCCGAGTGGGTCGTTCGATGCTTGCTAGGCGGCATTCCAACGTGGTCGCTTGTGCACTGGCCAACAAATTCGCGCGTATCGCGTGGGCATTGTCGGCGCACCATGCCTCGTTCACTCTAAACACCACCATGTTGAGGCCTGAGACCTCAATTTGAACCGTCCCACCTGGTTTTGCGACTGTTGAAGCTGATGACATGAACGGCACACCGGCCTGACGGACACCCTGTGGAAAATATCGGCTTACCGCAAAGCCGACGTGCTTTTTAGGACTGTCAGGCGCGAATTCATCGTGGCGCGGGGAGCGATCCCCACAACGACGCCGAATAGATTTACGCAAGCCAACCATGCATCCATTCGCGATCATAGATTATTTCCGTTTTCTGAAGCGCCCCCTGACGGCATACCGCTTTCGTATGTCGGTGAGAAACTCGGGCTGGCCATTGCGGATCTGCATCGCCGTGCCCGTCGCTGTCAGGGTGAGCGAATGATTTGCGCTGCTCCATGTACCACCTTCTTGTGGCATACCATGTACTACATAACTTGCTGGGCAAGTCGAACGACCGGGCCTTGGGTGACCGGTTGCTTGACGGCAGCAGCGAGAAGCTGGACACGTGTCTGCGCCTGGTCGAGCGCGAGGGCGATGTTCATGGACTCGCCGAACTGGGCAACTGACTCATACGGATTGCACGAATCCCATGAAGCCAACCTTTCGCGGCGAGCAAGTGCCGGACGCCATGCAAGACCGTGTGACGAGATCACAGCGCTTACCGACAGGGCATCATTCCATTCGTCCGCGACGAAGGCCGCTAGTTCGCGGGAAATCCCGGACCTAGTTTGTACGTTCCCTGCAACGCAGCACCCTGGTGCTTGATCGGGTTCGCCGCCCCTGGCTCAGACTAAAGTGCTTTTTTCCGTTTCGTGAAGCGACCCCTTCACGCTGTTCCAATTCGGAAAACCCTGACGGCTGAAATCAGCGCTTCCTGAGGCAACATTCCGCCGCCGCCGATTGGGCGCGCGCATCGATCGACCGTAGCATCAATTCATCATGCATTGTCGGGAAAATCATGGCGGGCAACACATCGCTACGCTCTCAGGTCGAAAAACTTGCCTGCTCGACGCGTGACCGGACAGCGAGCGTGCTGCAGGAACGCTCCCGCTCGGGCGAAACGTGCCCTGTGCGCATTCGGATCGAGCGGCCAACTGGGGCGCTTTCCCTCTTCTTTTTGTGGCATGTGTTTCCGCCGGACAGGCGCTGACCGGAGATGGGGATAGGCCGCAAGGCAGCCTGATCGTTCCGCAGCCAAGGGAGACTTGCATGCACGACGACGCTTTGAATACATTACCTCAATATGTGATCGAATTGCGCGCGTGGCTTAGCGACTGGTACGACCATGCGTTCAATGTGGGCTACATCCATCCGCCCTTCACGCTCGACGAAGCGATCGCGGACCGGCTTGAGGGGTACTTCAGGGCGGGCCTGATGCCAGCCGAAGGCGCGATGGCGTTCTTCGGCTCCGTGCATTGAGACGCGAGCGATGAGGTTCGAAGAGTTCGATGCCCGCCTGTCGCACCTGCGAGTCTTGATACCCGCCGGGACGATGGCCTGATCGCCTGGTGGAATGGCGCACGGACAATCTATGCGTGCATTGGCAAGGGCGACGACGGTAGTCACAGCGGATTACACGCACTTGAACTCGACCTTGCCGACGATTGGGGACAACTCCATGACTGGCTCGCCGCATGGATCGACGAGCCGCGCTTCAGTGCACGTCCGGATGTCGATGGTCACGGACGCTGACGCACACGAAGACACCTGCGGTCGCCGCAGTTGCTCCGTTGCCCACTGAGGCGATCGGCAAGAAAACGCCGGGTACCTGGCACCGGTCGATCGCGGCAATCGTCGCAGCGGTCTCGGCGAGCCCGGCAATTCCGTGCTAAAGATGCTTGCTCGCGAAATCGTGTGGGGGTCAACCAGTGAAACATATCGTCGGCCGTTATCGCGGATTCGCTATTGAGGCGCGCATGGAGCCTCGGACGGTCCAGTTGTCTGACGGAATCGCGCCGAGATTCCGCCTCGCTTGGTCGTTGCACACACGGACGTTAAGGCTACGCTGGGACAAGCAGCGTAAATGCGGCTGAATTTGGCAAAGCGAACGTAAACTTTGCAAACCTTCAGAAACGACATGTTCCGGTTCGCGTCGCGTAGGTGAGCGCTGCGCTCCGAATCCTGCGGATTGATCGACCGCCATCGCCACGGTCAGTTGCTTCATCGTTTCTGCATTTTACCGTTGTATGTCCACGCTATAACGCATGGCAATCGGTAGCGGTGGAATTGATCAGCATTGTCTTAAGTTTGAATGCAGCAACTTTGCGGCCTTCGGAAGAGTGTTATCGGGTGCTCCGACCTAGGTCACACATAAGACGGATTTTTGAATATGCGTTTCAAGGGCTTGGATCTCAATCTTCTGGTTGCGCTGGATGCGCTCATGACAGAGCGCAATCTGACGGCCGCGGCCCAATACGTCAATCTGAGCCAGCCTGCCATGAGCGCTGCCGTTGCACGGCTACGTGACTATTTCGGAGATGACCTGTTCGTCATGAGGGGCCGCGAGTTCGTCCCAACAGCGCGGGCGGCGGAACTCGTCGCACCGGTTCGGGAGGCCTTATCGCACATACAGCTTTCCATCATTTCGCGCGACGCGTTCCAGCCCAGCAAATCTCATCGCCGCTTCAAGGTCTGCCTGTCCGATTTTATGACGCTCGTCTATTTCCGGAAGGTCGTCGAACGCGTTGCGCGGGAGGCGCCCTCTGTTAGCTTCGAGTTCGTTTTCCCAGATGATGAACCCGGTGTCCTACTTGGGCGCGGCGAAGTCGATTTTCTGCTCCTGCCGGAGTTGCTGCTGGCAGATACCCATCCCAAGACAGCTCTTTTTGAGGAGAGGCTCGTTTGCGTAGGCTGTCCGACAAATAAACAGCTATCGCACCGCATTGCGCTGGAGAAGTACATGTCGATGGGACACGTAACGGTGAGGTTCGGGCGGGCGCGCAGGCCCTCGATCGAAGAGTTTTTCCTGCTCGATCTCGGTCTGAAAAGGCGCGAGGAGGTTGTCGTGCCCACGTTCAGTGTCGTCCCTTCCATCCTGTCGCGTACCGACCGTATCGCTACGCTCCCCTTGAGATTGGCCGAGCACTTTTCAGAACTAACCCCTCTGCGGATCGCAGAAGTGCCTCTGCCACTTTCTTCATTTACCGAAGCAATTCAATGGCCTTCGCTACACAATGGTGATCCTGCAAGCATCTGGATGCGCGAGATCTTACTCGAGGAGGCGCAAAACTTCGCCTAGACATCAGGTATGGACCTGCCGCACTCAAGGTACGCGGATTAAGCTTGAGGTGGGTTACACGGCGGCTCAAAGCCGCATTGAGGGTATAGGTCATGAACAAGTTTAGCAAGTACGTGGGCTTGGATGTACATCAGGAAACGATTGCCGTGGCGGGTTGCCGACACGGCTGGCGAGGTGCGGTATGTAGGCGAAATCGTGAAAACCCCTGGAGCCATTGCGAAACTAGTTACGCAGCTCAGGCGGAGGCATTGTCAGGTTAGCGAGGTGACCGGTTAGATAGTGCGATGAAGAAATCGAAATCGGTTTATCACGGCCACCGTTTTCCCACCGCAGTGATCAGTTGCGCGGTACGCTGTTATTTCCGCTTTCAGTTGAGCACTTGCGCGATATCGAGGAGTTGCTCTTTGAGCGCGGGGTGACCGTGAGCTAAGAGACGATCCGATGCTGGTGCGAGAAATTCGGCAAGAGCTTGGCGCACAGAGGTGGCGCCGGAATTTCGGACAAGGTCGGTAAGTGGAACGGTCGGGGCCTGAGCTGGTCATAGGGACCAGCAAAAGGAACCCAAAGATGGCAAAAAGAAGCCGCCGGTCGCATAGCCCGGCATTCAAGGCAAAGATAGCGCTGGCAGCCCTAAAGGGCGACAAGACGCTGGCAGAGCTGGCGCAGCAGTACGATGTTCATCCGAACCAGATTACGGACTGGAAGAAGCAACTGCAGGAGCGCGTGTCGGAAGTGTTCGAGACGGGCAAGTCGACGACAGGTGAGCCACCAGTGGACGTCACGGTGCTCCACGCGAAGATTGGCCAGTTGACGCTGGAGAACGATTTTTTAAGCGGAGCGCTCGGCAAGGCGGGGGTGCTGAGCGGAAAGCGATGATCGACCGTGCACACGCGCTACCGATTGCGCAACAGGCGCGACTTGTGGGGATCGCCCGATCAAGCGTCTACTACCAGCCTCAACCGGTCAACGAGACGGAACTGAAACTGATGCGCCGGATCGACGAGCTGCATCTTGAGTTCCCGTTCGCGGGAGCGCGCATGCTGGTACGTCTGCTGCGCCGCGAAGGCATCAAGGTGGGCCGACGGCATGTGGGCACGCTGATGAAACGCATGGGTGTCGAAGCGCTGTACTGCTGGCCGAACACGAGCCGCCGCCACAAGCAGCACAAGATCTGGCCGTATCTGCTGCAGGGAATGAAGATCAACCGCGCCAATCAGGTGTGGGCACTCGACACCAGCTACATTCCGATGGCGCGGGGCTTCGTGTATCTGACGGCTGTGGTGGACTGGGCCAGCCGAAAGGTATTGGCACATCGCGTGGCGATCACGCTGGAAGCGATCCATGCGGTCGAGGCGCTTGAAGAGGCATTCGCGAAATACGGCCAGCCTGAAATCGTCAACACCGACCAGGGCAGTCAGTTCACGGCGACCGCTTTCACCGACGCGGTTCTGGATCGCGGCATCAAACTATCCATGGACGGCAAGGGAGCCTGGCGCGACAACGTGTTCGTCGAACGAGTGTGGCGAAGCGTCAAGTATGAGGAGGTGTATCTGAAGGCATATGAGTCGGTCAGCCACGCCCGGCGCTCAATCGGCGATTACATCAATCTGTACAACCAGAGACGACCTCATTCGAGTCTGGAAGACCGCACGCCGGATGAGGCATACTTCGCGACACTGCCTGCGATCAAATCGGCAGCATGAACGCCCCGGTGGTTCCACTTAAAAATCTCGGGACCCTGCCCGAACAAGCGGCGCCACCTCTCACCGGGTGAAAGCCGCGCGGCGCAAGCCCGGTTCAACCTAGCACCTTGACGAGAGGTGCGTCATACTGCGCGCTGAACCGTATCTGCTACGGCGAGCGCCGCATCGCGCAGATGTCGGGCGGACAGCAGTAGCGCGTCGCGCTCGCACGGGCGATCGTGACGAATCCATCGGTGCTGCTGCTCGACGAGCCGCTCGGCGCGCTCGACAGGAATCTGCGCGAGAACATCCAGACGATGCGAGATGGTGACGCACGACCAGGAAGAAGCGCTGACGATGAGCGTCCGTGTGGTCGTGATGAATCACGGGCGCATCCTGCAATCGGGCACGCCGAACGAAGTGTATGACCGGCCGCGCACTGGCTTCGTCGCGGAGTTTCTCGGCGCGGCCAATATCCTGCCGTTTTCGGTCGTGCGCGCCGAACGCAACTGGCTCGATATTGCGATCCGCGACGCACCCGGCGACGTGCGCTCCGCTGCGACGCCTACGTGTCGCGTCGCGCATGCGCTGAACCGCCCGCTCGCGGCGGGCGCGAGCGGCGAAGTCGCGGTGCGGCCGGAAAAGCTGCGCGTCGGCGACCCGCGTCCCGACGATATCCGCTTCGATGGGGTCGTCGCCGCGCGGTGTTCCGCGGCTCGCAGCACGCGTACCGCATCGATGCGCCCTCGCTCGGGCAGACCGTCAGCGTCTATCAGCAGGCTGCGTGC
Source organism: Paraburkholderia sp. EG304 (assembly GCF_046543485.1). Classification (NCBI taxonomy): domain Bacteria; kingdom Pseudomonadati; phylum Pseudomonadota; class Betaproteobacteria; order Burkholderiales; family Burkholderiaceae; genus Paraburkholderia; species Paraburkholderia sp. EG304. The sequence goes on from NZ_JBKGUA010000077.1 coordinate 15,913, forward strand.
ACAGCGGCCCTCGACGCGGGTCATCCGATGAGTGTGTCGATTGGCCCCGACGATCTTGTCGTTCTCGAATGCGAACCCGGCGAAGGGGACGCCCGATGAGCACGCTCGCCACGCTGCCGCACGCGAGCCACCGCACGCGTCGATGGATATCGCCGTACGCGATGCTGTGCGCGCCGGCGCTCCTCGTGCTGGCGACCTTCTTCGGCATGCCGCTCTACGAAAACGCGATGCGCAGCGTCGGCATCTCGGCGATTCAGGGCACCCATTCCGCCTTCACGTTCGCGTACTACCACAAGCTGTTCACCGATCCGTACTACGTGGGCATCATGATCGAAACGCTGAGGGTCAGCGTGCTGACGACGCTGTGGTGTCTGGTGATCGGCTACCCCGTCGCGTGGTTCATGGCGCGGCGCGCGGCGCGCTTCGCGAGCCCGCTGATGTTCGTGCTCATCATGCCGCTTCTCACGTCGCATCATGCGCACGTTCGGCTGGAACGTGCTGCGCGCGCGCCACGGCCTCATCAACGACACGCTGCTCGCGCTGGGGATCATCGTGTGCACGTGATGGTGTCGTTCATGGTGCTGTCGATCATCCCGGTGCTGCGCTCGGCCGATCAGCGTCTGGAAGAGTCGGCGCGCGTGCTCGGCGCCGGCGCGTTACGCGCGTTCGTGGTGGTGACGCTGCCGCTGTCGGTCGAGGGGATCATCACCGGGTGTCTGACCGTTTTCATGATCGTCAACGGCAGTTTCATCTGTGCGCTACTGCTGGGCGGCGGCGTGACGCTGCCGCTTCTGATCTTCCAGCAGTTCAGCCAGTCGCAGGACATGGGACTCGCGAGCGCGACGGGCAATCTGCTGCCGATCATCGTGCTGATCTGCCTGTATGCGCAGGGACGATTGATCGGCCGGGGCAAGGCGGCAGGTCGATGAGGACGCTCACCTAGCTCCCGACTGTTCGAAAAGCTCGGCAACGGCGCGCTGGCGCTGTATATCGCGCTATTCGTCGTGTTCCTGCTGGCGCCGATCGTGATCGTCGTGCTGGCGTCGTTCACACTGGCGAATCGGTCGCGGTGCCGGTCGGCGGACTGTCGCTACGCTGGTATCGGCGTTTCATCGAATACAAGCCGTTCACCGATTCGCTGATCGCGAGCCTGCTGCTGGCCGGCGCATCGACCGCGCTCGCGATCATGCTCGCGGTGCCGGCCGCCCTCGGGCTTGCGAACACGCGCTCACGCATCGGTCATGCGGCGACGCCGGTCCTGCTGTCGCCGATCGCGGTGCCGCCGCTGGTGGTCGGGCTGTCGTCGCTGTACTACCTGTCGGAGTTCGGCATCGGCAATTCGTTCGCCGCGTTGCTGATCACGCACACGTGAGTGTCAGTGCCGTATGTACTGCGCACGACGATCGCCGCATGCAAGAACCTGAACCCCGGTTTCGGCGAAGCGGCGTCGGTGCTGAGCGCAAGCATCTGGCGACGCTTCTGGCACGTGACCTTGCCGCTGATCTCGCCGGGTGTCTTCGCCGGCGCGCTGTTCTCGGTGCTGATTTCGCTCGACAACCTCGGCGTGTCCTACTTTTTCGGCAGCGCCAACACAACGACGCTGCCTGTCGTCATGCTGTCGTATTTGCAAAACCAGTTCGATCCTTCCATCGCCGCGATCAGTACGTGCAGATGCTGATACCAATCGTGTTTCTCCTGGCGGTCGAGAAGATCTACGGCTTACGGTCGATGAACCGCTAGGCGTGCGCGCAGTGACGTGCGACCTTCTCGTTGCTTCGGCCGCCCGACCTGAGCAATCAGGTCTCGCTAACTGGTGCTAACCACGTGCATCCCGGCGCGACTGCAACCCGGCTTGGTGATCTTTTTGTCAGCTGGGTCTTGCGGCGAAGCCCGAACATGGTGGTATGGGGGTCTTGACCGTTAGTTGCACTATTGACAGAAAGGACAATCAATGAGAATGGGCAAAGCGATGTGGTTCCGCGCGCCACCAATCGCCCTGACTGACCGACGCACCCGACGGAGGCGACACCATGCGATTGCGCCGCATCCCCGCGCGACGTTCTCCCATGCATGGCAGAGGACTGTTCGCGCTGCAACCGCTCGCCGCGAGCTACAGGGTCATCGAGTACAAGGGGGAATTGACCAGTTGGCCGCGCACCGCCCTTCGTCAACGCTCTGAGACTGGGCACATGTTCGCGTTCGGTCTGTAGGCGTGTGATCGACGGCAACCGGGGTGGCAACAGCGCCCGCTTTCTGAATCACACCTGCTCCGCCAACTTCAACGTCGACAGTGATGCCACGTTGCCGTTGGTTGTACTCAGGCCGGCGGACAGCGAATTGGCCCCGCTCTGTGCGGTACAGTGATGAAATGGGTTATGTCAGACAAATCAACGGTCGGAAGCCACCCGTGAACCGTACTCATATCTGGTCGTGCCCCGCTGCGGGCCGGCTTTCGGTGGAGCGCTCCTGTGTCGGCGCACTGAACGTTCACTGTCACTTCTCGGAGTGTGCGGCGGACGCGGCCTTTCTCGTCTCCGAAAAGGGTGCAATTGAGTAAGCCAGCGCAGGAGCATTTGCAATGATGGCGCCCGGCGACCTCGCACGGCGGCGCGACGTCGTGTCGCTCGTCGAGGTCAGCAGCGCGCCCCGCTTCCGGGACGCGATTCGCCGCGCCCGCACGGGCCAACTGGCGGAAATAATGGTGGCGTTCCGCGCGAAAAATGGCGGCAGGGTGCCGTTTCAGGCGAAGGTGTTTCGGGCCGTCGACTCGCACAAACTTTGGATAGTCGGGCTTGACCTGTCGAAAACGGACAAGCTGGCTAAGTACGAGCCGCAGGGCGCGGTGGCCGAGCATGAAGCCTTGGCGGCGGCGTACCGGAACGGCGAGTTCATGGTGTACTACCAACCCTTGGTGAGCCCCGACGGCGAGCTTAAGGGTTGCGAGGCGCTAATGCGGTGGCGGCAGCCCAGCGGCACCTTTGTTTCGCCGGTAGACTTCGTTCCAGTGGCTGAGCGCAGTGGCTTTATCATTGAGTTGGGTTCGTTCACGTTACGCGAAGCACTCGCGCAGTTGCAGCAATTCGAAAAGGCAGGGCTGGACAAACTCTTCATGAGCGTGAACGTCAGTCCACGCCAGCTCGAGCACGATGATGTCGAAGACATCCTCGCGCGCGCTCGCCGAAACGGGTGTGCATCCCGGGCGGCTCTCACTGGAATTGACTGAAGGCGCGATGGTGCTAGATGTCGAGGAGACCCAGCGTATTCTGCACCGGATTGTGGCCACGGGGGTCGCATCTCGTTGGATGGCTACGGCACCGGCTTTGCGAACATGACCTACCTGACGTCCTTCCCAATATCGACGGTCAAGCTGGACCGTTCGTTCGTCCAGGCAATTGAGGTCGACCAGACTTCGCGAGTCGTGGTCAAAACGTTGGTCGGAGCGGCCAAGACACTCAACCTTCGTCTGGTTGCTGAAGGCGTTGAGACCGCCTCGGTGGCGCACGCTTTGAAGGACATGGGCATCGACTACTTGCAGGCTACCTCTATGGCAAAGCCATGCCCGCAGCGGCCCTAATTGCTCGCTTCAGAGCACTTGCGTCTCCATTCAGTTGTGAATCGGGCACAGCGGCAGTTAATTTAGGCAGTATGACTTTCCGTGATGTGGTGGCTGGCCCGCCGTGAGAAACCAGACGCGGGTTAGCATTGCTGCCAGAGCCGCATGGTGTGCACGAGGGCGACACCCGGCGATTTCCAGCACGGAGG
>NZ_JBKGUA010000078.1:0-19611 GCF_046543485.1 Paraburkholderia sp. EG304
ATGTCATGCGCAACGCCAATCCTGCCGTCCGGTCCGCTCGGTCACGTTCCCGAAATGACCGGTCACGTTGCCGAAATCCCCGGTCACGATCCCGAAACGGCCGGTCACGTTCATCCGAAATACGCACATGGCGATTTTTTGGCGCAATGGCCGGCCTTGCCATCGTTGGGATCCTGTTGATCAACGGAATTCCCGATGACTGGCCGAACCTGCGCATCGTAGCCGGAATGGTTGCGGGCGCGGGCATGTTCGGAACATTGATGCCGCTTCTCAAGATATTCCGGCTGCCGCGGCGGCTCGTCGATCCGTACGCGAGCCTACGCAAATTCTCGTCGCGCGAGCGAAAAGCGGCGGGCATTCGATAACGCTCGCTGGCAAGGAGGAAGGAGCGAGGCCGATACCGACGTGAAGACCGAGATCAGCACAGCACGCGAAGCGAAGGCAACAGGTGTGTCCCATCCGTTGCTCACATTCAGGGAGACGCCTTTCATCAATATGGCTAACTGCATTACTCCTGCGTGGGTGGCCACTGCCGGGCCGCATGGACCACGTTCAGCATGCGCACCAGATCGCCGCTGACATCATAGATCAGGAGGTAATTCCGGAGCACAATCAGCTCGCGTGTGCCGGGCACGCGGCCAGGCCTGCCGATGTCGGGATGATCAACCAGCACGGCGGCCTTCTCCTTGAACAGCTCATCGAGGTCGATCGCCGCGGCTGGATTATCGAACTCGATGTAGTCGTAAATACCCTCACGATCCTGAATTGCTTCCGGCGTCCAGAACAGCTCCATCATTTCGCGGTGTCAAGCCGGAGGCGTGTTGCGGCACGCCGGGCCGCGAACCGGGCCTCGACTTCAGCAGCCGGCACCAGGTTGCCAGCGTCGGCTGATTCCTTCGAGCGTTGCACCCTGCCACGCAGCCAGACGTCGTATTCCGCCTCTTGCTGCTGCCTGACGTAATCGCGCATGAAGTCGCGCAGGAGTTGCGCGCTGGTGCGGTCGTGAGCCTTTGCGGCCTCGGAGAACTCCGTTTTCAGGGTTTCATCGACCCGAAACGTAAACGTTGCTTCGCTCATGGCGGCATCCGATGTGTTACATGTGGAGTACACTGTAACACGGTGTTGGCTTGACGGAAACCACGGGCTCATGCCCCCTTCCTGCAAGCTGCTTTTCAGATCGCCTGAAGCACTCCGGGCGGTGCTGCGCCCACGCCCACCGCCCGGTTGAAGCGCGGCGCTGTTGGGGGCCGATCGAGCCCCCTCAGGGGGCGTGGAATCGACTGCCGGCAGTACTGATAAAACTGCGCTGATTAAGATCCCACAATTAAGCGCCATTCTTCCCGACAAATAACCGGCCGCCCATGCGATTGCGCAGCCATGCCCGGCGGGCATCTGTGGATAAATCGCCAAAAGGTAACTGGCTATGGGGGCGTGGCACCTTTCGCGTACACGGGTTCTCACATTGGGTCAGTGCGCGCGATCGCACGCGCGCCGGGTGTCAGCGACGTCGTAATGATAAACAGCGGGTAAGGCGCGGTCGTGATCCGCTAGTCGAGTTCGCCCAGCGCCATGTCGTAGCAGCGAGCGCGATCCCAGTCGGGATGAAGGGCTTTGAGTACGCCGATACGGCGGGCAATGGCCTCGGCGCGACCGGTGGCCACCGTGGACATCTCTGCGGCCGTCCCGCGCGATGAGCGCTGCCGCAGCCGCTGCGCAATACCGCCCAGCGCGAGTGACGCTTGCGCCTCGGCTCGGCTGCCGCGCCGTTGTTCACGCTCGGCTTTCGTGGCCTCCGAGGCAGCGCGATAGCGGCGCATCACGGCCTTGCTGCGCTCGTGGCGTAGCCACTTTGACAGCCCGAATGCGCCGAAGAGCGCGGCCGGCAACTGGCGCAGCGACGCGAGGCCGCGATAACCGCCGTCCTCCGTGCGTTCGGCGCGCTGCTGCGCCGTCACGAGGCCCGCATGCAGCAGGTCGCGCATCGCACGCTCAGCTCTCCTTACCGGCAGGCTCGCGTGTCTGGCGAGGAATGGCAGTGTGACGCTCATGAAGCCGCCGTCGCGCTGGGGGATGCCGACACGCAGGCTCGCGAGGTCGAGATAGGAGAGCATCGCGAGCAGCAGCTGGACGCACGCGACGCTCGCTGCGCTGCTGGCGAGCGCTCCCGTTCACTGCGTTGAGCGTCGGCAGATGGCGGCCGGGATCGCCCAGGTACGCGCCGAGTCGATCCTGCATTTCCAGCAGGATACGCGGGCGGCCGCCCCGGCGATCAGTGTGCCCGGCGCGATTGCCTGCCTCGTGCGTGGTCTGCGCGCGCGACCGTCCCTGCCCGGCTTCGGGCGGCGCTATGCACCAGGCGGAAACGGGTTGTGGCCGCTCTAGCATCAGAGGGTCGGCTTGCCGTCACCGGAAGGCTTCGGCCCATCCGGCGCGGGCTGACCGGATTGCGGCTGCGCATGGTCGGGTGCGCTGTCGCCACGCGGACCGAGTACGTCACGCACCTGCAGATCGACGCGCGCGTGGCGGTACTGATCCATCGCCTGGTTCAGGCGCGCATCGCTGAACTGCACGCGCAGGCCGGCATCCACCGCCACCCTTGCGGCCGCCAACTGGTGCGCGTCGTCTCCGGCCAGTTCGAGGGTGTGGCCGAACTTGCCCTGCGCGAGACGCAGCCCGGTCTCGATTGCGCTGCGCTCGGCCTGCAGCACCTGCACACTGGTGCCGCGATCGCGAACGACATCGCGGCCGTCAAGCCGATAGGTGACGTCGCCACGGTCGTTGACCGACCATGACAGGCCGGGCGAGCGGAAAATGATCGCGTTGTCTTCGTCCTGCGGGTGCGGTCGCGGCGTGTTCGGCCGGATCACGTTGAACGCCGCGCCACCTTCATCGACGTCGACGTCTGCGGCTATCTGTTCCGGACCCGCAGTGCGGCGCAGCTCCTCGAGCGCCCGTTCATCCCCCTGTTCGGCCCGGTTTCTCAGCCACGCAGAGAAGGTCGGCCCGCCCGCCGATCCGAATTCAGCCTTCAGCGCTGCCCGCTCGCGCGCAATCGACTCGCGCAGCACGTCCTCGCGGCCCACCTGTTCGGCCCGCGCCAGAGACGTTGCGGCACGCCGGCTGGCCGGCGTGAGTCGCACGTCCTGCCTGATCGCTGTACGCCTGTCCTCAAACGCAACGCGGATTACACTGCGCCGCTCCTGTTCGCTTGCGCGCTGTGCGAGCCACGCATTGCTGCGGGCCGCGACATGCGTTTCGCGCGCGACCGAGTATTCACGCCAGAGCGCTGCGCGTGGCAATTCGCGCGGGGCGGGGACCGGCTCGCCGGCCTGCTGTCGCGCATACACCGCACGTAGCAGCGGCGCGGCTTCTCGCCACGAGAGATTCAGTTCTTTCGTGAGGAAGTCCGACAGGTTCAGGTTGCGCGAGCCGGCGCGGACGCGCTGGCCACCGTCGCGGCCTGTCACGACCGCATACTTCGCCGGCCGCACGCCATGGGTGTGGGACAGTTCAGCCAGCAGGCGACGGGCATCGAGGCCCAGGCGTATCTCTCGAAATTCGGCATACTGACGACTTTCCACGTTGAGCTCGCGCAGCTCACGCGCGAGTTGCGAGACCGCATTGTCCGAGACGCGGCCCGTGTGGCGCGGCGTGGCAAATGTGGCGTCGCCAGCGCGGGAGCGTCGCGGGCGGTACTGCGGTTCATCGGCCGCCATGCCCGGGGGCTGTTGCCAGCCTGCCCGGCCAGCCTCAAAGTCGAGCGACGAGTCATATCTCCCATACGCGTCGAATGGACCAAAGCGGTCCGCATACGGATCGTGCCGCTCATATGGGAACCCATCAGGAAATCCGTCCGGCGCCGACATGCCGGGCGGCTCCCACGTCGCAGTCGACTCCATCCACGGCAGACTGTCGAGAGGACCGCCAAACGTGTCGTGTGCTTCGAGTGTGCGGCCATACGCGTGCCGGCCGCCGGAAGCGTTGTTACTTCCCGGCATCGCGCGCGGGCGTCGCACGTCTGGCTGAGAGGCAACGATACCGGAATGCATTTCGATCGCCTCGAGCCCGTTCATACCGTCATCCATGAACGGGTCTCGCCGGTTGCCGGAAAACCAGTCGGGCGGCGACATGCCGTGCGGTGTGCGCGTTGCTGGTGGTGGCCACATCGCCGGCAGGCTGTCGAACGGATCCCCGAATGCGTAGTGCGCTTCAAGCGCCTGGTGATACGTTTCGAACTCGCCGGGAGATGGCACGCCTGCATGGCCACCTATTCGTGGCGCTGCAGGCTCTCGAGTGCGATCTGCAGCCCGTCGCAGGCGATGCGTGGATACGGTGCCGTCTGGCTCCAGCTCGTGAAGCGCATGATCCGGCAATAGCACTGCAGGTCGATATCCGAAGCCGTCCACAGCGCGGCCGGACACGTTTCGCACAGCGTCGAAGGGCTCGGGCGACGGGTACGCCCCACCTGCGACAAGGTCAGACTCGGCATCGAGCCCGCCGTATCCATCGTCGACGTATCCCGCGAGCTCGAGCCCTGTTTCCCGCGCGCCTGACCCGTCGAGGATGTCTGACGGCTGGGCGCCGAATTCAAATGCGCGTCCATCTCGTTGAAGGTGTCTCGTGAGGCCTGGGAGGGTGTCGTCTGCTCGTTCATGATGTGCCTTCAGATGTTGTGCGTAATAACCGCGTTCAAGATCCGCGAGCATCAGCCCGCGGTCGTGGGGAGAGGATTCCATGTACCGCTGGTACTGACGGCTACCGCTGTTGAGATACTTCACTTCGCGCGAGCGCGTGGCGTACCACTCATCGAGTACGGCCATGATGTGTTCCGGCGTGCGTCTTCGCGCGACACCGCTTTCGTACCGGTCGGCGGCATCGGCCGACAGCGCCTGCAGCTTTTCGGCGGTCGGCAGTGCGATGAATTCAGGCGTGAACACATACTCCTTGAGGTTCACGCCCTTGTCGGCGCCCGCCGGTTTCACGTTCGGATAGGCGTTCTCCTGCCCGGCATTGCGCATGCGCACAGCGCCATGCTCCTGCAGCAGCGCCATGAATTCCGCGTGGTTCTGGATACCGCGATCAAGCACGGCATCAAGGATCTGTTCCTTCAGCTCACGGCTGTTCGCGCGGAACAGGTCGCCACGATAGCGGCTGATCATTTCCGATGCGTCGGTCAGCAGCGTGCGGCGGTTGTCCTTCGGGCTCGCCAGCCCGTACTTCGCGTTCACGTGCTCCTGGAACGCATCAATGAAACTCAGGTTCGAGCGCACGTACCCGAGTGGTTCCAGGTGCTTTTCCGCGAGCAGGTTCCAGCGCGGAATGACGATGTGGATGTGTGGCTTGCGCTCAACGAGCGCGCCCGTTACCTGGTCGACATAGCTCTTGATGCGCGGCAGGTGTGCCTCGGCATAGAAGCTGTATTCGTCCGGCCGGTACGCGTGCAGCGCGAAGGCCTCGAAGTCACGCACGACCTGGAACAACGTCTGGCGATCAACATGATCCTCCTTGAAGGAGAGCGTGACCGACAGGTAGCGCTCGACGCCGGGCGCAGCGCTGATCGACTGGATTACCGCGTCGGTCAGGTCGAGGTCGCCGGCGAGCACCACACGCTCGTCCAGGTCGTCGCGACCGAAGTCGCGGCCGACCTTGCGGCCCTCCTCGAGGTACTGTTTCACGCCGTCGTGGCGGCCGGACACCCTAATCAACACGATGCAGATGAGCCTTGAGCAGTTGGGTGATCAGTTCCAGCTCGTCGACCAGCGCAGCGAAGGTGGATTTCGACAGCTGGCCAGATACACGGGCCGTGTTCGCCACGTGGGCGAGCTGGTTCAGGTTGTTACCGGTCTTGTTGATCACGAACAGGATCCGCTGGCGATCGACGCTCGCGGGCGGGCGAGCTACGATCTGCGTGCGGTTCGTCAGGATGCACTCGCGCAGAAAGCTGGATGGACTCATGCCGGAGCGCTCGACCTTTTCATTGAAGGCCTCCCACTGGTCTTCCGTGAGCCGTGTGCTGACCGGCCTGCCGAGCGCCTTCTGCGCTTTCTTTGGCTCTGTCGCATTAACGCGAGGGAGGTAAAATTCGAGGCTGACGAGAACGCTTTGGCCAAACGATGAAGAAGATACTGACGCCACGAACGACGCTTGCTCCGGGCATCGCCAAGGTTCTGAAGCGGCTGCACTATCCGCTTGAAGTGATCCTGCTGTGCGTGCGATGGTACGTTGCTTACTCGCTGAGTCTTCGCAATCTCGAGGAAATGATGGCTGAGCGCGACATTGGCGTCGATCATTCGACGGTGCATCGCTGGGTTGTCAAGGTGGTACCGCTGTTCGAAAAGACGTTTCGCAAGCACAAGCGGCCGGTCGGCAAGAGCTGGCGGGTTGATGAAACCTATATCAAGGTTAAGGGCTCGTGGAAGTATCTTTACCGGGCAGTGGATAAGGCGGGCAACACCATCGATTTTCTGTTCAGGGCCAAGCGGGACAAGGCTGCTGCTCGGCGCTTCTTCGAAAAGGCAATCGGTCAGAACGGCTCGCCCGAGACGATAACCATCGACAAAAGCGGCTCCAATCTGGCTGCGCTTAACGCGGTGAATGCCGAGCGCGAGACGCCCATCAAGGTTCGTCAGATCAAGTATTTGAACAACATCGTCGAGCAGGACCATCGGGCCATCAAACGCCGGATCCGACCGATGCTCGGGTTCAAGGATTTCAACTGCGCGCGCGTCATTCTGAGTGGCATCGAATTGATGCACATGATCAAGAAAGGACAGATGAAATGTTCGAGCAAAACTGCGCGGTCCGCCGCCCAGCAATCTTATTCGCTGGCATCATAAGTCATCCTTCGCATATTGCATTTGCTTGACTCCCTTTCCTTACTGCGACAGAACCCGCGTCGTTGCTCGGATTCAATTGGATCGACTGGAATATGAATTTGTTTCTTCTTCATGGATATGCTGGCCGCGATGGGCACGGCCAGGATACCCATTGCCGTAATATAAAGTGCAGGCGCAGTGAGCAGATGTGTCACCTGGATCAAATAAGCACAAACAACAGGTGCGGTTCCACCAAAAATCGCGGTAGCAATGGAGTAGGTGCTAACCATACCCAAACTCCGCCAATTACTTCTAAATAAGTCTGGCAGCACGACAAAAATTACGCCGACAAGACAACCCATCATGACTGCAAAAGCCGCTTGCACAAGCAGCAACGTCATAAAATCGCCACGTTGCAAAATCACAAATAGCGGATAGCTGCTGCAGACCACCACTACGATGCTTAGAAGGACGAGATAGGTAGCATCGATCCAACGCGTAACATAACCAGCGCTCAGCATCGATATGGAAAAAATCACCAACGTTATTACATTTGTCAAATTGGCCTCGAAACTCGATGCACCGATATAAATATGCAAATAGCGTGGCAACCAGACGATCGCCGTATAGATATGAATTTCCATGAATGCAACCAAGACAAAGGCTTGCATCAGCGGCAACACTGGCCTTACTTGTGATACACAATGTACCGCTTTATCACTAAAGTCCGTGGGAATTGATGATCTGATTGAATAGATCCAAAATGACAAAGGAATACAGAGAAAAAATGGCCAGCGCCACGATTCCGCTAAGTACATTGAACCTCTAACACTTTGTCGCCACGGCAGCATTGCAACGCTGTAAGGCAAGATAAAAACAATCCCAGACGCCAGCAACATACCAAGGAATCCACTGACCGCGACCGCCGCGCAGTAGAGGCCGCGATTTTTGTCCGCCACGTTAAGGGACACGAAATAGCCGTTCAATGGCAGTTCACCGCCTGCCGCAAAACCTTGCAGTATTTTTAAACTTATCAATAATCCAGTCGCGAGGTAACCTGCCATTTGGTAGGTCGGCAAAAACGCGATTAACGATGCGGGAATCGACATCCCTATCATGCTGAGCTTGAGCGCAGCCCCCGTACCACACCGATTGCCCAGTATTCCAAAAAACACGCTACCGAAAGGTCGCGCTAGGTAACTGCTCGCGAACACCGAAAAGCTTAGTATCAGTGCCGCCTTGTCGCTCGCTGCCGGGAAGAAAAGCCGACCTATCTCCAAGGCCATAAAAGCAGCAAGTGAAAACTCGTACCATTCAAAAAGATTAGCGGTGAGTGCGATCCTCAGCAATGGATTGAATTGCAAGCGCATGAGGCATTCCATTTTACAAGAGATAGCACGTGGGTCAAATTACCGTCGACAACCTTGTTGCGCAGGGCATTCAGATGGCACTCTACTGTTCGGTCAGACATGTTGAGAAATTTCGCGATCTCCTTAATATGAAATCGCTCCGACTTTAAAAGAAAAACCCTAAACTGCGCTTCTGTAGGTTGCGTGACAAAATATAGATCGACTTCGAGATACTGCAGCACCCGCCAGATCGCACTCTTGGTGTCGTAAAAATTACGATATAGGCGGTAAAGATTGTTCGGAGGAAGGGTTGGCGTAATGTCATGCCGATAGGTCACTATGCCCAGAATATTCTTTCTAGAGCCTAACACCGGAAATTTAACCATCTCTTCCAACTGAGCATCACCGTCATCATCGAGAAATTGATGCCTGCCAAGCACATGAGATTTTTCTTCACGAGCTCGAAAATCGAGCTTCTCAATCATGCTTGCATACCGCGCGCCCCATTCTGACTGGCGAAATTTTAGATCTCGTATGGTTATACCAACGAGATCCGTTGGATCCTGTACGCCAAATTGCCGAGAATTATATACGTTATTGACTATGTATTTCCCGGTATCAGCTTCTTTTAGGCTCGCCGAAACAGGGAAATTCTCGATGAAACTAATTATTGCGCTATCTGATTTCATGATTTTCTATGTATCCATTTAAATATCATATTTCATATCGGGCAGCTTCGCGCCGAGGCGCCTGTATCAATCTCCACTGCTGTCGTTACTGGCGGCAGATCGGATCGATGGTTGTGCCCCTACGAGGGGTACGAGAAAGGACACAGTGCGGTAATTCCCGCCTTGGATCCGAACTTCTGTTTGAGTTTGAAATCATGTCTTCCGCTCATCACATATCAACCTACTAGCATGGGTAGGTTGACACGCACATATCGCGGCACCACAATTCGTTCGACAGGCGAACGATAGATGGCGGCAGGAGTACTAAGCAAATCGCTTGTTCTGCCATGAGGGGCTGAATATTCAGATACGCGTGACGCCGGTTTCACGCGGCAGTATCTGCCTGAGGAACGACATATCTGTGCGAATGCGACGATCTACAACCTGTGCTGCCCTCATGGAAGGTGGTGCTTCAGGTCCGCATCTAGCCCCAACCTAGTGGTGTCACCGCCCGGACGCGCATTTGCGCCACGTTGCGCGAATGCACGGTCTGCCACGCGGCACGCGTTGCGGTAAAGTTGACCGTCCCAACGACGTCCATGAGGTCTATGTCCTAGCCCGCCTTGACCGGCGGGTCTTTTTCTTGCTATAGGCGCCAATGAATATTGCAGCGACCATGAAAGACAAAGGAAAATCAGGCACCGCCCCAAACAGGGCTCGTCCCCTCGCTTTGCCGCGCAGCATCACACTCGCGCAGGTCGAGGCAGCCATCGGCTACTGGCACCGGCAGGCTCGCCGGCACTATAACGATGGCCCCGCGCCTGGCGAGCGACAGGCCACGGTGCTTGAGCAACTCTATGCGCGCATGCTGACCACCCGCCAGGGCGCGGCATGGACCGCGCAGCTGTCAGCATACGAATGCGATGCACTACTAGGTGGCCTGTCCGCGCGGCTGTTGAGTTAACAACCCTTGCCTGCAGTTGTGGTCACAATTCCGGCAAATGCGCCTGCTGCGCGAGGGTCCTGCCGCGTCTGGGTGCGAACCTCGAACGTCTACGCGGCCTCTAACTGCGGCCCTTCAAGTCGCCAAACGAACAGGTCGTCGGTGCGTCCCGCTCCAGTTGCTAGAACGCAGAATCTTCAAACAGGTCTGGTTCCGCGTGGTGTGAAGCGGGCTCCGGAACAGTACCGGCGCGGACCTGCGCAAGCACATCAACGGGCAACCAGACGTCCTCGAGCGCACTGATTCCGCCTTCGATCATCTGCTGCAGGAAGAACGACGGTTTGCGTCCGCTCGTTTCGGCCAGTAGCCGGAGCCTGCGCTCGATTCCCGGATCGATGCGGACCGCCACAACTCTTAACTTTTCTGCTTTCCTCGACCTGACCAACCTCTGCTCCGTGATTCCTGAACGTACGCGCATTCTACGCGGAGTTCCCGAGAGTATTTCAGTGCGCTTGTGGATCGACGCCGGACACCTGACGCGTGGGCGTGGCAACTACACCTCGCGCTCGTCCTCCAATGCGCAACCTTGGCTGCCAATCAGGAACCGGTCGCGGTTCTTCGCATCCTTGATCCAGCTGGGTGCGCGACCCCTGCCTGACCACGTTGCCCCTGTCTTCGGGTCACGATATCTGGCCGGCGCGCCGCTTTTGGCGCGCTTCGTCGGCCTGCCGCTCGCGCGTCCGAAAATGTCCTGCTCGGTGAACCCGTAGTCGGCGACCTTTGCCCTGATCTCCGCAAGCACCTCCTGAAACTCTGCGGCCCGGGCCATCGCCGCCTGTGCCTCCAGCTCGGCCATTTGTGCCTTCAGCTCTTTGTATGTCGCCAAGGTTTCCTCCGATGGAACACGGGGTACGACCAAGATTCGGTCGAATTGCTATCATAAGCCCAGCGGTTATGAAGTCGCCTCTCCTTATTCAATAGCAGCATAAGCCAATCAAGCCGTGAACGCCTCACCGAACTGTCGTGCCCGCTTGACGTCGTCGGCGTGCAAGTAAATGGACGTGGTCGAAATCGAGGCGTGACGAAGGTTGTCCCGTACAGCGCTCAACTCCACACCCTTCGCAAGCGCGTGGGTCGCATGGGTATGCCGCATCCAGTGCGGCGTCGCCTGACGGAGTTTCTCAGCCAGTGCCGGGTGATCGCTTTCAATGATTCGCGCAGCGCTCCGGAAAAACCGTCGCATGACTTCCCATAGACGCAGGGGCTTGATGCCGTCCGCATCGACGTCCAGGCTGCCGATCACCGGTGTGGCGGGGTTCCAGTGCGCGCGGCTGACAGGTAGCCCCCGTTCCTGCAGATACCGGTCCAGCGCGCTGCGTGCCAGGGGCGTCAAGGTCACCCGTGCTGGCTTGCCACCTTTTCCGGTCACGTGCAGCCAGTGATCGCCGGCGGCGTCTGCCTCGACACTGCGCAAGGCGGCATCGGCCAGTTCGCTGATCCGCAGTCCCGTCGCGTAACCAAAATCCAGCATGAACCGAAGCCGGTGCGCGGCGGCGGCCTGCCAGCCGTACGACCACTCGAGCCCGTTTGCAATGGCGCGTACCAGCAGCCATTCGCCTTCGGTAAAGGCGTGCGTGGTCTCGAGCTCCATCGCACGTTTGCTGCCGCGCACCTTGATGCCGGCAAAGGGGTTGGCCACGACATAGCGCTGCTCGACCAGCCAGCGGAACATGGCGCTGAGCACCGCAAGCGCATGGGCGATCGAACGGGCCGAGAGGTTATCGACGAACGGGCGCCAGTCCGGCGAGGTGCGCGGTCGAGGTGGTCCGACCCAGCGTTCGCGCGGTGTCGGTCTGCGCAGAAACGCCCGGTAGTCAGTTGCATCGCGGGTGCTCAGGGAAGACAACGCCTTGTCGCGAGCGACGATGGCCCACAGGATCAGGCGTTCGGCTTCCTTGCGGTAGGCGCGCTGAGTGGCCGGGGATTCATGCAATGCAAGCCACGCCTGGACGGCGTCGTAATCGTTGTCCGCGCCGAGGATGCAACTCGACGCTGGCGCGCGGAAGGCACCAGCCGATCCGTCAACCTCGTGCGGTAGCCGTAGCTGTTCCCAAGGGGTGACGACGGACTGCCGGTCCGCGACGATCAGTGCGCGCGCCCGCTCGGTGAGCGCCGGGTGCGCGGCAAAGAAGGCCTCGATCCTTCTGGCGCTGGCCGGGCCGAGACCCGGAATGGCGGTCCACCACTGCCGGCGACGCGGAATCCGTACCGTGAGATCGGCCAAGGTCCGGATATCGGCCGCGTACAGGGCACGCACAGCACGATCCGGCAGCCAATGCGCAATGTCGTCGCCGATCTGCGGGGGCGGCAAAGGCAGCTTGCGCAGCGCTTCGACAGCCTGTGCGATGGCGCGGGCATGACGCCTGCGCTTATGGGCCGGGCATTCGAACAGCGTGGCCAGATCTGCCCGCTGCCGGCTGCGGGCGTGAAGTGCAAGTTGCCGGCGGATCTGGCCGATGACGCCGCGGGCAGACTGGCCGCGGCTGAGTTGATCGCGCAGGTACCGCTGCGCGGCCTCACGCGAGGATGCGCCCTCATACCAGACACGCAGTGCTGCCAGCGCGCCGGCGTCGGGAAAGTCAGTCGGGATGTCGGCAGTAGCCGGGATCGTGAGGCGCGTTTTCATGCAATTGAGTTTAGTACAAAGACAATGCCACAGAGATAATAAAGGTTATCTCTGGATCAATCGCAAAAGACGAACCGCCTGGATTTTTCATCACAATCCTTTGGGCTAGATCGCCTGCAGGGCCCGACTCACAAAGTCGGCGTGCGGGGAGGTTCCGGAAACTGACAGGCGAATCTGCTCCCTGACTGATTCAGCATCGGCGCCAGCGTGCACCGCTGCCTGCAGCGTCGCGCGGCTTGCGTCGAGCACATCGATCCCGGTGATCTCGTAGCCGTAGCCTTGTGACATCCAGCGCAACGCCGCGAGTCCCGCCGCCATCGCGAATTCCGGCTGCTTCTGCGCAAAGTCCCTGGCGGCACGCGTTAATGTGCGTGGATCGGTCGGACTGCCATTGACCAGTTCGATGGCGAGATCGAACAGGCCCGCGTCCTTGGCCGCCGCGAACCACTTCCCCGGCTCACCCGGCGACGCAGCAACCAGATCGCGCAGAATGGTCTGCGGTGCGATGTGCGGGTACTTCTTCGCGATGGCCCGGAACGTCGCCAGGTAGGTAGTGCCCAGATTGGCTTCGCGCGCATAGCGCTGGTATGCCTCGTCAGCAAGACCCGATGACAGCAGGATCGCTTCGCACGCCTGCGCGATCTGCCCATCCGGGCTGTTGAGACCGCGCGTGTCTTCCGCATCGGCCAGGGCTTCTGCCTTCCGGCCCATCGCAAGCAGCGCCTTGACGCCCCAGCACCGGTAGTGCCACTGCTTGAAAGGCGCGTGCTCCACCAGTGCGAGCAACTGCGCATGTCGTCCAGCCGCATATAGCGAGGCCAGACAGATCGTTGTTCCCGCAAAATATCCGCCAGGTCCGTCGGACCAGACGTGCTCGACCAGATCAATGAACCTGTCGGCCCACGTATTGGCGATCTCCGCTGTCACGCATAGTTTGCCCCATTCATCCGACAGCCCCTCGATGTAGGGGACGCCCTGATCCTGAATGGCTTCCCACAGCCGCTCAAGCCAGCTCTGACGCATAACGGCATCGACCTGTGCACCCGCCATGATCGGCACGAGCACCTCGATGGCCCGGTTCACAGCGGAGCCGATCGCGCCGGACGATCCGTCTACGTGTTCCAGAGCGGGCGAAATCTTCTCCAGGAATTTCACGGCGCCGTCGGCTGCGAGCACCGGATCGGTACGCGCGATCAGCTTGATCTCCGTGAGCGCTTCCTTGATGCGCTGGATCGGTACATCCGAGCGCCAGCCGAAAGCGTGGCGACGAAAACGTTGGGCGAACTGCCACTTGTACGAGGCTGGCTTCACAGTGATTCGTCCGTCTCTGATCGCAAATCCTGCAGAGGGCGCAAGGCAAGAACCATCCTGTCGAGCACAAGCTGCCAGTCTTCCAGCTCATCGAGGATGCAATCGGTTTGTTCCACCAGCGTGAGATCGTCCGTCGGGACCGCCAGGCCTGCGCCATTGATCACGGTATGTGCCATGCCGTGCAGGCGCAACAGATCGTCACGCAGCCCATCGGGCTCGCAGCGCGCACGGATCGTGTCGAAAAGGTCCACGGCCTGCTGGATGACAGTCGTATCGTATCGATGCTGCAATGACTGCAGCGCGTTGGCATCGACGATGCCATAGGGGGTCTCAATGTCGGGCATGGGATCGGTTTCTCCGCAGGGAACGGACCGGGCCGGCGAACAGGTGATCGTGTATCCAGCCCTCGACGTGTCCAAAATCCAGTTCGTACCTGCCAAAACGTTTCAGGTTGCTGGTGAGGTAGGGACTCAGGAATGCAATGTCGTCGAGATTGACTTCAATGCCCTCATTCACCATCGAGCGCAACGCCTGCATCATGTCCACCGTGTTTTGCAGGATTGCGGCGAAGCCATCAGGTCGTTGTAACGCAGACGTTTCTGCTGCTCGTCCGGGTCATTGACCGGCAACACATCTCCGCCGAACGAAAACCACTTGGCGAAGCCATTATAGGACTCGACCTTGTTGGTCGTGGCGGTGATCTCCTGCCGCAACTCGTTGCTGCCGAGCCACTCAAGCAGGAATACGGTGCGAACCACCTTGCCAAGCTCCTCGGCCGCCAGGGACAGGCGATTCTTCGGACTCGCCGCACCGAAACGGCGCAGCAGCAGGGGCGATGAAATGGCTCCGGACTGGATCGACAGCGCGAGCTGCATCAGGTCCTTCCAGTGGCGCCCGATGAGTTCCCAGTCAACCGTTTCCGTAAACAGGCCATCGATATGTTTGTATTGGGTTGCAGCATCCACACGGTACAGCTTGAGGTCCTGCCAGTTGCGAATCCGCGGCATCAGCTTGATGCCCAGCAGGTAGGTGAAAGCAAACACCGCAGCCGATTGCCCCTGGGTATCGGCATGCACCGTATCGGCCTGGACGCTCAGGCCGGCCTTGAGCAGCCCTTCGATCACGTAGATGGCTTCCCATATGCCAGGCGGGATGAAATGCCGGAACACCGCGATATAGTTATCGGCGACGTGGCGGTATGCGACCGCGCCCATCTTGCGGTAGCGGTGGTGATAGCCGGCCAGCAGGTTATTGTCGTAGAAGTCGTACTGTGTCCCGTCGGCTGCAACTGTTTTGCCGTCGCCCCAGTGTTTCGGCAAGTCAAGTTGAAGATAAAGTTCGATCAGCTCACGTTGGGCGGTCTCGAGTCGCTCCAGGCTCAGGTGCCGGCGGTTGACGAACGACATCATGTGCGGCGTGATCCTGTCACCCATGTGGCGTGCGGCCTGGGTGGGCCCCAGATTGCATCCCATTGCGAAGATGGTCAGCAGGTACCGCTGTTCGGCATCGCGGATTCTGGGATCGTTGCCGCTTAACGGACCAAAGTGTCGCGTGAAATGTGTCCAGTGCTCGATATTGGTGAGAACGTCCAGCAGATTGCGCACGGGCATGCGCTTGACGATGGCCTTTTGCAGGGCCACCGCGCTTTCCGGGATGACGGTCGCTGTGGTGCGACGGACAACAAACTCTCCCGCCTTGTTGATGGTCACATGTTCGGACTTCTCAGGAAAGCGGTCATCCAGCTGACGTGCTGCATCCGAGAGCCATTCGCGCAGCCGGGTCACGAAGCCTGCACCGCTGTCCGGCATGGCGAGCTTCTCGCAGTAAGCCGGCAGACGCTTCTCGCACTCGTTCCATGGCAACAGGTAATCGCGATAGTCAGCGAAGGCATCCGAGCCGTCTACGCACAGGTCGCCGCTACGCAGTTCCCTCGTCATGCTCGACAGTACGCACAGTTCCAGATAACGCCGGTTGGTCGGCGCGCCCTTCCCGGGCGGGCGGCAAACGAGCTTGCGCCAGCGCTCGGAAGCAAAGCTGAGGTCGACCTCGACGTTGATCCATTCCCGATGAAGCGATTCGTTCCTGAAAACGACCTCCATCGCCTGCAGCAAGGCCTTGGACTGGGTGGTCGAGCTCCATGCCAGTGCGTGCGCCAGACGTAGCAGTACTGATCGATGGGCCTTGAAATGTCGCCACAGCAGTGGCAGGTAGTTTCTGCCACTTTCGCGCAATGGTTCGAGGTCGCCAGACGGGGCCAGATACTGGCGAACGCGCGCACCAAGCTCGGTGTCGTCGGTGTGGTCATCGACAATATTGACGACCCCGTCAAGCATATCAACCAGGCTTTCCATCTGCTCGCGCTGACGTGCAAGGATCTGGTCGAGTTCTTCCCTGGCCCGTTTGTGGATCGCGCCCATACGGCGGATGAACATCTCGGCGAGGTCGTCGCGGGCGCGCACGCGCATCTGATGCAGCAATGCGACGATGAGGGTATATCGCCGCTCTGGTAGGGTTTCCTTCAGATTCGCTGCATCCAGACTCATCGCCTGCGTCGACAGGGAACGCAGTTTTGTCGCGGGAACCCCTTCCAGTGCATGGGCGAAGTCGCCAAAACCATCGAGCCAGGCGAGATGGTCAACGAGCAGGGAGATATGCTTGCGCGATGGTCGCAGCGCGTATCGCTTGATGGTATTGTACGCGCTCTGACGCTGGTTGAATTCGCGCTTGATCAGCCTGTCCAGCTGGGCTTTGTCCTCCTCGGAAAGGCGGCGCGAGACGCGTCGGAACAGCGTCGTTTGAGCTCGTGTGTGGACCTGCTCGACAATGGCATCGAGGGTCGAGAACGCTGGCAGTTCGACCTGCTGCTGGATCAGGCTGTCGATGGTTGAGTTGATGATGTCTACCGGCTGATCCATTGTCTCAGCGGCTTCGTGCGCCGCGCGCACCGCGATCTCGTTGGCGTCGGTACCGTAGTAGGACTGGATGCCGAGAAATTCCCGGATTGCCGCATAGTGACGAAACAAGGCGGGCGATCTTGCCCTGTTGTAGTCGAATGCCGTCCCCGCTGCGATGTTCACGCTCGTCCGGATGTGCTCGATGACCACGGCGGGAATGGCATCAACAAAGGGAAAGTAGTGCATCTGCTGAAAGACCTTCAGCAGAACGAGCAGACCCAGTCTCGAAGACTGGCCACGCGCGCTGCGACGTGCCCACTCCAGCTCTTCAACGTCCGGCGTATAGAACGCCTGCAGCTCCGCCAGTGAAAAACCCTTGGGAAAGCGCGGATACGCGGTACGTTCGACGGTTGCCATGCCGGATTCCAGATCTCGAATGGGGCGGCCAGTGTAGCGCAAAAAATCCGGTCTACCTTCGCCAATCCGTGCAACCAGCTGCTCGCTATAATTTGCAGATTCAGAACGAGCGAAGGGGGCTGAAAAATGGGTAAAGCCGGTCAGCAAAAAAAATCGTCGCGCGCCCGCAAGCTGGGCGTGCGTGAGATGGAGGTATTGCGACAGGGAGCGGTTCAGTCGGGGATGCCTGACGCTATCGTTCTCGATCGTAATGACCTGCCGCCGGAACAGAAAATTTCCTGGCCCCTCGCCCAGATGCTTCAGGAGGAGGTATCCGATGATCCCACACTGGAGGAATATCAGAGCGCACTGACGGCGATTGTGGCGGCATGGAATATCAGCCTCCTGCCCGAGGACGAGCGTGGCGAAGCGCTACGAGATCAGATCAGATTCAACAAAAGTGTTCCACCTGAAATACGACGTGAGGCCATACAGGGCATCGAGCGCCTGATTGGCGAAAAACTGGCCCGTTTCCCTCATGACCGCCGCTGTATCGTCTCGTATGAGGCGAGGCTCGAAGGTGACATGCTCCGAGTCGTAGCGGCGGCAACCGACGGTCCCCGACACGACACGCTGAAGGATGTCATGCGGAGTCTGCTGCGAACGATGACTCAGTGAGAGGTCGCGCGTTCAGGGCAGTCGCGTAAGGACGCGACCATCCCGCGCTGGCTGAGAAGCTACGCCAGTTCACCGCGCACCGGATGCGGCATGCCCATGCAACCTACGCGATCGTTAGAGACGTCGGGCCGGCCGCCGTCCGAGACAACCTGCGGCACGCGTCAATCTCGATCACGCCATCTACTTGCGTACCGACCACGCCGGACGTCAAGCGGGCGCAGCAGTTCGGGAAGCATGCACGGCTTGATTTCTTTATATCATCACCGCATAAAGAATCGTTTTTTCATAACCCCAAGGCTTATGATAGCAATTTGACCGGATCTTGGTCAGATCCCAACCTAGCGCGATCACTCATGTTTTCGAGTTTGGCCCCGGCTTTGAACTCGAGACTAACGGACTCGGCAACGACGTCGCGAAGAGCCTGGATTTGTTCAATCGTTTCGTACACGCTGCGTCCCCCTGTTCATAAGCGGCACCTAGCCGCGACGAGTCAAAAGCGCAATCCCGTTGTCGTTGGACTCTACGTAGCGTCGTAGACCAGTATTGAGCTTTCGAGCAACCCAGCGTGGACGGTCGGTGTTTCGATGGGACCGCCGTGCCACTCCAACTGAACGGGCATCGGCAAAAGAGGTTGCAAGGCAGCGTTCAGGCCATCACGTTCGCAAACAAAGGTGGTCCATTCAGATGAGTCGCCAGGCAACTTCTGGATCTCCACAGCGATGTCGATATCGCTATCGAATCGCTCGGTACCACGGACACGGCTGCCAAACAGCAATACTTTTCGCACAAGCGGCTGCGCCTCCGCCGTATGCGGTCGAGGAACAACGTCCTTCCAATGAGTGGCTAAAGGTCTGAACCTAAGTGTCCGCGTGGACACATGCACTCAGACCGCAATGATCGAGAATCGAGACCTTCGCAGCAGGCTGGTCGTTGGCCAGAAACGGGATGGCCGGCGCGAATTTAACGAGGATGCTGTACGGGAACTGGTCGCACTATGCCTGAAGCCGGGCGTGTCGATCGCGCGTGCGGCCATGGATCACGACGTCAACCCGAACCAGTTACGTCGGTGGATCGCGCGCTATCAGCCGCAAATCCTGCACGATCCGCGAGAGCCAGACCCAATGGTGATCGATGGCGTCTCGATCGACATTCCTGCGCCGACGGTCAGAAGTGCCGGCAACGCAAATGCCTTACCGGCGTTTGTTCCCGTCATCCCTGCGCCTGTGTCGCCGTCGACACCGTCTACGCCGGTTCCGTCGATGGCGCTCGCGCTACATGTTCGGTTGCCCAACGGCGTCGAACTCGACTTCGGCGAGGCTGGCGTCGAAGAGATCACGACGATCATCCACGTGCTCGGGAGGCTGGCGTGTTCCGGTTCGACGAAGGTCTGAACGTCTATCTGCACCGCGATCCGGTTGATTTCCGCTACGGTATGAACAGCCTGTCGATTCTCGTGGAACAAGCGATGGGCCTGAACCCGATGGATTCGTCGCTCTACGTGTTCACGAACCGGCGATGTGATCGTATCAAGATCCTGGGCTGGGATAACAACGGGTTCTGGCTATTGCTCAAGAGACTCGAAGAGAAGGACCGCTTCGTCTGGCCCGACAGCAGTACCGGAGTCGTCACGCTGGACGTCGAGCGGTTGCAGTGGCTACTCAAGGGTGCTGACATTGCCGCGCTTCGACGCCATCCGAAACGACATTATGCTCGTGTGAGTTGAACACGACATTGGCGTGCCGGTCTAAGGCTACGCTGAACAAGCAGCTGAATTTGCGACGTGTCGGCGATGTAGAGGTGTTCAGGTCGTGAAGCCGACCGTCATCCTTTGGTTTTTGGCCCTTGCGGGCATTGCACGCGGGCGTTTTGCC
>NZ_JBKGUA010000079.1:0-19234 GCF_046543485.1 Paraburkholderia sp. EG304
CCGCTTCAGAACCTTGGCGATGCCCGGAGCAAGCGTCGTTCGTGGCGTCAGTATCTTCTTCATCGTTTGGCCAAAGCGTTCTCGTCAGCCTCGAATTTTACCTCCCTCGCGTTAATGCGACAGAGCCTGTGCGGCAGGATGCCGAACGTACAGCCCAATGCTGCGACGATTGCTGCACGCGCCCCGCGCGACAAACCAGCGCCCACTGTGACGAGTGCGCCGGTTCCGGGCGAAGCTACGACGATCAGCGACGTGACCAGAAATTCGATGCTCATGGCCTCTCCGTCGTGGATACGCAAAACCAGAGCATGCGTGCGACGCGCATTGGAATGTCGCGTTGAAAACAGGGGAAAAGGAAAAATAGCAAGATCGTGCCTCACACCGGAGAAAGAGATTGAGCCTCGATTCTCCGCGTCGGCAGTCCGACGGTCTTGAACAAAATTGCAGGCGTAGGCGGTCAGCCGACACCGGCGGCGAACGCACCCGGTGTCATGCCGAAACTACGGACGAACAGCCGCGTCATATGGCTTTGATCGGAGAAACCGCTCTGCGCGGCAGCTTCGGCGAGCCGCGCGCCATGACGGATCAACTGGCGTGCGTGATGAATGCGGCGCTGCAGGATGTAAGCGTGGGGCGTGAGGCCGGTCGCTTTCGCGAAAGCGCGCAGGAACTGATAGCGGCTCAGCCCGGCTTCGTCCGCGAGTGCCGTGAGCGTCACCATAGCTAGGGGATCGTCATCGATCAAGGCGCGGGCCGAAGCGATTCCGGCTGGAATGCACCGGTGTGTGGCGGATGCGGGCTGGAGCAAGCCAGCTAGCACGAGCAGCAAGGTCTCGTCTGCCCTCAGCCCGTGCGTGTCTGCAATGTTGCCGGTCATTGCCCGAAAAAGTTGGGCGAATTGCGCTGCGATTCTTCGGTCACTGACTTTTGGTTGGCTGAACTCGCAAGTCGCTCCTTTGCGGCCTTCCGTAATGTCCGTGGCCAACTCGGCAACGATCGCGGGGTCGAGATACAGCATTCGCCATGAGCGCCCGCCGTCGCCGATCGGTGCCCCGTCATGCACTTCGCCAGGGTTGACAGTGATTACGTCACCCGCACTGGCTTCGACGAGACCACGGCCGCTCGTCGATTTCTGTGCGCCGCGCTCGATCAGACCCACACCGAACTGCTCATGGGTGTGCCGGCCAAAGACGAGCGTGGTGTCCGCTTCTACAGCTTCGATGCCACTTCTTTGGCAAATCAACTGCCGAAATTTGGTGCGTTTCATTTCCCTCATGACCTCCGGGTCGCGTCGCACACACCCACGTTGCCAGTGCGAGAGTTGTACCTGCGACTATGTACACAAATAATGACGTCGCGACGGAGCGCACCTGTATACTTACAGAAAACCTGCATCCGCGGGAGTCGTCGATTTCTTCGCAGCACCGATGGATAACAAAGAAAAAAATGTTTTGTGGGACGGTGGCGATCGCGTCCTGTGGCGAGAACAGTCCTCGGCAGCAGCCGGCCAGAATGTGCTGTTCGCGCGGCTTGCCGCTGAACAACCCATGCCCGCCAGTCTCGATCGGCTTGCCCACGAGTTGGCGCTAAAGGACGAGCTTGACAGTGCGTGGGCGGTACGCCCGCTGAGGCTGGTGCGTGAGAACGGACAGGTCTCGTTGGCATTCGAAGATCCAGGTGGTGAACCACTCGTGCGTCTGCTCGGCACACCACTCGAGATCGGGTACTTCCTCGAAATCGCTTGCGGCATTGCGGCTGCGCTAGGCAAGCTTCATCAACGCGGCCTGGTCCACAAGGATCTGAAGCCCGCGCATATCCTCGTGCATTGCGCCGACGAACAGGCGCGGCTCACCGGATTCGGCCTGGCCTCGCGCCTGCCACGCGAGCGCCAGGCGCCCGAGCCACCCGAAACCATCGCCGGAACACTTGCCTACATGGCGCCCGAGCAGACCGGCCGGATGAACCGCTCGATCGATTCGCGCAGCGATCTGTATGCGCTCGGCGTCACGTTCTACCAGATGCTTACCGGCGTGTTGCCGTTTGCTGCCACGGACGCCATGGAATGGGTGCACTGCCATATCGCCAGAACGCCATTGGCACCCAACGCGCGGGTGGAAGCCATCCCCGCCGTCATCTCCTGCATCGTCATGAAGCTGCTCGCCAAGACGGCTCTGTCGCATTAACGCGAGGGAGGTAAAATTCGAGGCTGACGAGAACGCTTTGGCCAAACGATGAAGAAGATACTGACGCCACGAACGACGCTTGCTCCGGGCATCGCCAAGGTTCTGAAGCGGCTGCACTATCCGCTTGAAGTGATCCTGCTGTGCGTGCGATGGTACGTTGCTTACTCGCTGAGTCTTCGCAATCTCGAGGAAATGATGGCTGAGCGCGACATTGGCGTCGATCATTCGACGGTGCATCGCTGGGTTGTCAAGGTGGTACCGCTGTTCGAAAAGACGTTTCGCAAGCACAAGCGGCCGGTCGGCAAGAGCTGGCGGGTTGATGAAACCTATATCAAGGTTAAGGGCTCGTGGAAGTATCTTTACCGGGCAGTGGATAAGGCGGGCAACACCATCGATTTTCTGTTCAGGGCCAAGCGGGACAAGGCTGCTGCTCGGCGCTTCTTCGAAAAGGCAATCGGTCAGAACGGCTCGCCCGAGACGATAACCATCGACAAAAGCGGCTCCAATCTGGCTGCGCTTAACGCGGTGAATGCCGAGCGCGAGACGCCCATCAAGGTTCGTCAGATCAAGTATTTGAACAACATCGTCGAGCAGGACCATCGGGCCATCAAACGCCGGATCCGACCGATGCTCGGGTTCAAGGATTTCAACTGCGCGCGCGTCATTCTGAGTGGCATCGAATTGATGCACATGATCAAGAAAGGACAGATGAAATGTTCGAGCAAAACTGCGCGGTCCGCCGCCCAGCAATTTTATTCGCTGGCATCATAAGTCATCCTTCGCATATTGCATTTGCTTGACTCCCTTTCCTTACTGCGACAGAACCGGTTGATTGCGCCGGGGATGTGATCCTCTGCAAATTCCCTCTCGCATCGTGCGTCGATGATGAGGTCGTACTCTTCAAATCGATACATGCGCGCCCGCCCTTCCTATCGAGAATTTGTCGACGTGGCTATTCTGGCAAATTTGAGGAGGTCTGACCCGAAAATTGACATATGCGACAGGGCGATGCTGAGGGCGGTCCTCGTTTGCGCCACTCGAATCCGATGGCGTCGATGTAGCGCGTCCGTGGCACTGCGCCGTCCCCGGCCAACATGTGCACGCATGCAAAGCAAGATTAATTGCGCGCCTTGAAGTTATCGATGCGTTTCGGTACCGAAACAAGGTCTACGCGCCGTGGTTGACCGACGCCTGAAGCGGGCACTCCAACATGCGCCCGGCGGCGAAACAGGCATCATCATTCGACCAGTACTAGACATGCACACGTACGTTGCCGATGCCGGAGACGGACAGCAGCAGGCAACGATACCAAGTAACGGGCTGCGAGGTCAGTTTGAAAGTCGAACGTTTTTGGAACAGGCGCGGGATTGGGTGTATGACTCGTGGCCTACAGGTTAAAACCCCAATGTCGTGTCACGAATCTCGGGCCGCGTGATTTCCGCGGGTGCCTGCGCCGAACGTTTCTCCGGGCGGCGCCACCGGTACCACGATCGATGCATGCGTCGGCCCTCGGCGCTCAGCTGCACCCACATTCGCCACACTCGTTTCGCGGCGTTTGATCCCGTCTCACTCTCGGTAGCGGCTGCTTTGACGTCGTTCGTCACAGTCCCGCGGGTTTCCCTCCCTGCGATATTTGCTTTCGTAGTCGCGAAGTTCGCCGGCGTGATCAGTTGCCGCGGCCCGGCCGGGCAGAATCGTCACAGCGTTCGCATCGCCCGAAATCAGCAGACGGGTCACCCAACAACTCAGCATGAACTCTGCGTGTCCGTAACAGTACGTGGAAAACGGATGTGGCGCGCAGCGTGCTCCGAGTCATGGAAATCGAGATCATTTTTTTAGCGGAGCGGAACCGGCACTTAGCGCGGCGTTACATATTACGTGTTTTTCACTACAAGTTTGCCTTTCGCATGCACGAGCTGTGAGATTGGGGGCCGACCAAGGCAAAGACCGCCGTCCGGAAATACGCAGACGACAAACGCCCGTGAAACATTCGATGCAAACATCGGCGCAAGCCTTGCCCGACAGGACTTTACGGGCGAAAGACATCTACCGTGGGATGTTTCACGGGTGCAGGAAAGTGCAGCCACATGATCGCCCGAATGTGCGCTCGTTTTCGTAGGCCCGACTCGCGATTGGCGTTCGTAAGTCCCGCGAAGAGCGAGTCTCAGGAGCGCGGCACCAGCATCAACTAATGACTTCGAGGTGGCGCGCACCATCCGGCACCGCATCGACGACCAGCCGGCGGTCGAAGGTGGTCAGCGTTCCCCCGTGGCGCCGCGCGAGGGCAAGCAGGTACGTGTCGGTCACCTGGTCGGTCGCGAGTACGCGGCTGACGTCAACGTGCTCCGGATCGAGCAGGCTCAGGTCGTCAGACCAGAATGTGTGGCCAGGATGTGCGCGCAGCTGCGCGACAAGCGGCGCTACCGCGGCAGGCGTCTCCAGCGTATTCGGGTAGCGCGGATTGCCGATGATGCGAAGCACGCCGTTTTCAGTCAGCGGGCAGGTCGCCCAAGCGGCGTGCCCTGCCCGGCCGAACCATTCGTGCGCGGCCTCGTGCTGTACATGACCGGCGTCGAGCAGCGCAATTAGTACATTGACGTCAAGCAGATAAGTCATCAGGGCGCCTCGTCGAGCAGCTGGTTGACGAGTTCGGGCGTGACCGTCCGCGCGGTGCGGGCGTTCGGCAGCACCGGCAAGCCGTTTCGCATGGCCGGAGCGGCTGCGGGACGCTGCAGCGCAGCGCGCGCGAGTTGCGAGATGATGCGGCCGATCGACACGTGCTCGCGGTCCGCGCGAATGCGCGCGACAGCGAGCACGTCGTCGTCGATATCGAGGGTGGTTCGCATGGGACCTCCATAGCATCCAGTTGTTTCACAACTCGTCAGAATAGCCCACATCGCATCACGCATCAAGCATCAAGCATCAGTTGCCACCCAGAGATCCTTCCGACCGATCCACCCACCCTGTGCTGCCGGTCTGGCGGGAAAAATCGACTTGAGGATAATATGTCCTTCTTCACGCCGAACGATCACCTCCGGGCCACGGCGATGCTCGCACCCGCACGCCGGAGACAACGCACCACCCGGTCTATAGCTGCTGGAGCTCGCGTGTCGCGCCTGCCACCGGGCGCTCCATCAGATCGCCGATATCCGAATGTTGTAAATGAACCCGCTCGCACCAGCCCCGGGTGTCGATGCACCATACAGCGGTTAGCAGCCGCGCCCCAAGGAACAGGATCCGCCCGAGGTAGCTGCAGTCGTGCTCTGTCGTCGCATCGGGCATCGCGACCACGGCCGCGATACAGGCGATCGTTGCGAAGCACGGCGATCGACACGGAAGCGCGAATCGCTTTTTCAGGTTTCTCCGTGGTAGTGTCCGCTGCATTCAGAAGGACGATTCTGCCCCGCGCCGCGTCCGCCTTGATTCAAATCAGAGGTGATGCCCGGACCTCTACGCGCGGTTGCACGACCTAGATCACGTCCAGCGTGGTTTCCGTTTCACGCTCAAGCACGGAAAATCCGCCGCGCACCAGTCACATGCGGCCGGCTCTCTCGATATGCGAGCCCGCCATGTTCTGGTGGCGTCCAAGTGGCTGTGATCGCGGCCGGTCTGCCCGGAACACCAATGTGTGGCCGTGTAGCGCCAAAAGCCTTCGACATGGGCCTCGTCAGCTGTCGCACCCTATAGCGGCCGTCCGAGTCGCCGTGCGTGGCACGCTTGCGCGCGAGGTACGTCTCTCTATGGAGGCGCCGGCTCTCCTGACGCCTCGTCGACCTTCAGCGCTTCCGCAGCACACGCACCTGCGTATCGACTAAGTCTGCGAAATGCTCTCCGAGGCAAACGCATGTGTTACCCCCGCCGCATCTCGACAGGCCAGACGCCGGCTGCGCGCAACCGCCCCGCCCAAATAAGGGGCTCACGGCGGACAGCACCCCTCGCACGACCCAAGGTAAAAGCCGCACCTCGCCTTCTCCAGCCAGATTTTCACGACAGCAGGCTAGCTGCCGACCGCGTTGCATGGGCGGATCACGCACGCCACGCCGCATGCCCCGCCGGCCCGCCAGACTCCGGGCAGATGGGTGGCGGCGAGGGCAGCGGTCAATTCGCACTGTGCCAGCCAGTAATGTGGGGCACTGCACCCGCGGGTGGGCCTCCGGCGCTTCCAGCGCCCCGCCTCAGGCGCGGTCCCAAGTCAGGTTGGCGGGATTACTGGAAATCATCGACACTAGCGTTCGAGTTGCTTCGCAGGCTCTCCGGTCGCATCGTCCATTAGGCGGCATGTCTCTCTCCCAAACAGTCAGGCTTGTTCAGGCTCTTCTCTTTCAGGCGACGCCTGACCAGCAGACGTCAAGGGGATAGGTCGCCCGAGTGTCGGTACTACTGACACCCTAGGCAGCATCGGCCGTGTGGCCGATATCAGGAGGTTCGACGTGTCAGTAATACTGACACTTCGGCGCCCGACACGAGGCGTGCCGTGCGGGTCGCAACGTAACGAAGGTCCGGGTGTCAGTACTACTGACACCGCACCACGTCGCCCGGGGTAGAGCGCTATTGGGAGGTCCGGGCTATTTCTGAGTGTCCGCATTACTGACACTCTAGCGTTGATCTGCGGGCAGCCCGCATTTGGCAATGGACCCCCAAAAAAAAGCCCGCAGTCTGCGGGCTTTTCTTCGGTGAGTTCGATTACTGCTGCGTGCTCGGTTCTTCCCTGTACAGTTCACTGATAAGTTGCCGGATTCGAGTCTCTTGAGCTTCGCTAAGCGACCCGGTCTTGATTTTGACGGTGAACGAGTTCACGTCCTTGGTAATGCTACCGGCCTGTTCCTTGCCCGAAAAAAACTTCGCGATGCTCCGCTCGCGGGCCTCCGTTCGTGAAGCCTGACGGGTGGCCTGCGCTACGATTGCGGCAGCATATCGGCCCTGGAGAATTTCCCCTTTGAGAACGTCCGACCATAAGTCCTTTGCCGCAGCCAAACCGGCAGCGCCATGCCTTTTGATAGCCGACACAATCTCCTCTACGGCGTTGCACCCAAGCAACGCGGGTTGCAAGTCCAATTGCTCCTTGATGAAATCAGGTAGCTTCTCGAACGCCAAAAATTGATAGAGCCCAGTGCGAGACATGCCGAGTGACTCAGCGAGCCGCTTTCGATTCGGAAACTCTGCTTCCGCACGACGAAGCGAAGTCGCTATTTCATAGTCGGTCAGGTTGGACCGCCCGATGTTCTCTACCAACGCGAGAACAACCATATCCTCATCGGAGCACTCGACTATGACGGCCTTGATTTGCTCCATGCCTAAGATTTTGTGCGCGCGCAATCGCCGCTCACCAGCGACCAGTTGGTAGCCGGACTCAACGCGCCGCACCGCCACCGGCTGAACCAACCCCTTTTCGCGAATAGACTCTGCAAGATCTGAAAGCTCGGCCTCGACAAAAATCCGCCGCGGCTGCCATGGATTCGGCACAACCTCCGCAACCGGAATCGTTGCTTGGCCGCCAGTCGCTTCCAACTCTTGAATTTTAAGTTGTGCGGCTGCCAAGGCCCCTGCCATCCCAGGCCCTGTCTTTGGCTTCTCGAGCACGGGCTTGGTCGCGTCCATCTCCTCGTCAGAAATTGAGGACGTCTTCCGTAGGTTGGCGGTTTGTAGAGCCATACGATCACGAATGCTGCTCATTGTGCGAGACTCCATTCGTCGACGTACATGTTGTCAATCCACTTGCAGTATTCAACCAGTGGTTGCCGTACACGCTGCACCGTCTTTGAGACCCCGTCGGATTTGCTGAGGTCGAACACTGTTGAGAGCGCGAGCGCGCCGTTGCTCATCACCGAACTCGCCGGAATCTCGGTCGTGGTCAACCAGTCTTCGTAGGCGCGTTGCGTCCAAGAGCGAACGATGGGTGCTGACGACGTCGGGCTTGTATCCACCTTCGACAGAATCACGGAGATGAAATCGTAGACCTTGTCTGACTCCTTCTCCATGAAGTTCGCGGCTATATCCGAAAACAGCCCCCAAAACGATACCGAACTGATGAAGTCTAGGCTCTCCGGCACCAAGGGCATCACCATCGAATCAGCCGCCATCAATGCGTTCAATGTGAGGTAGGAGAGGGAGGGAGCTGTGTCCAGAACGATGTAGTCGTACTTCTTACGCAGCGGCTCCAAGCCTTTCCGCAGGATTGCCCAAAACTGATAGCTCGGGCGCGTCTTCAGCATCGAGGGGATGAAAAACTCCGCACTGAACAGCGATGGATGTGCGGGAATCACATCCAAGCCGTCCCAATAAGTTTCCTTGATCGCAGATTCCAGTCCGCCTTCCATCTCCTCGTTATAAATAAAAGGGAGAACGGTCGAATCCTCATCGACCTCGTTTTCGGCATAGAGTCCGCAGAGTTCAGACAGGGAGGCCTGTGGGTCCAGGTCAACCACAAGCACTTTCCGTCCGCGCAACGACAACCCTTGCGAGATACACATCGTCGTCGTAGTCTTCGTCGACCCACCCTTAAAGTTGGCGACTAGAACAATCTTGCCATCTGCTTCGCGGCCGGTCACGAGCGGCGACTGATAGATTTCCGACAACTGTTGTACGTAGGTGCGCGCCTCGGCCAAGGTAAACAGGCGGCTGCGGCCCGTGCCGTGTGCAACGCCCGGCGGCAACGTGCTTCCTTCCCGCGTCGCTTGGTAGTGAAGCTTGGTCCGGTCCAGCCCGCACAGGTCTGCTACTTCGGCAGTCGTAAAGTTCGGTGGTGACTTTCGCGGCCTCGGCGTGAGAATCTGCTCGCGCAGCTCAGCCGTCAGCCCGTCCAGTTTTTTCGCGAACTTAGCGATTTTCGCTAGAGGAACCTTGCGTGTGATAGCGGGAAATTCGACTTTAGACATGGTTTTTACACTTTCACCGGAAATCGTGACGAAGCGTAGAATACTCGAAAACTTTAAAAAAATCGCTGTCGCATAAGCTAGTTTCTTAAATTCTCCCCCTAATCCACTGAAAAACAACGAAAAAAGATCGAACGGCACGACAGAAGAGCCAGAACTGGCTGCTCGTGCGGACGCATTCCCAAACTTGATGGTGAGAGAAATTGTTGAAATACGTTGAAGCAGCGTTGTGATGGTGGGTGCGAAGAATTGTTGAAATCTGCCAGTTGACGTGCCCGTCATGCTTCTTTCAACAATTCCTCTCACCATCGCATTGCCGCGAAATGCGGACCATGTTTTTGCCCCAGAGAGTTCATCGCTCCCGGGCCGGAGTCTTCCGACGGCCCACAACGCAAGCGTTATGCTGGTTTTCACTGCAAGGACAACTGTGCTTGCCTACAAAAATACTCACCATCATCAACCGGTTATTGTGTTATCCACAGATGCGCTGGCCGCAAACGGCCGTCCGGTGGACCTGGGTGCTGTTCATGCCGATAAATCGAGCACGCCAGCTGCGTGGTGCCACAAAAGCACTCACCATCCTCCAACAAAACCACTCACCCATTTCGAGCTATTTTTGGCCGGCAAGCCCCACCAGGTAAGGGTCTCCGGGATGGGAAGCGATATTCAACAAAAATTCTCACCGTCACTTCGCGCCTACAGAATCACTCACCAGACGCTGGTAAACTTCTCACGCTAGTCAAGGATTTCTACTCACCTTCTGCCTACAAAAGTCCTCACCTCTAGCACAAAAATGCTCACCCACAAGGGAATAACCCATTGTTATTACAGGGATCGCGGTTTCTCTGTTGTTAGTTGGTTGGTTTTCGCTTCTAAAAGACTTTGAAAAACATACCACCGTCCATCGCGACGCTCGACCGAAAAAAAGGGAAGGTGAGTAGATTTGTTGAACACACACGTCCCAATGGTGGGTGATTAGAATTGTTGAAATGCCCCATTTCATGGTGAGTCTTTTTGTTTTGACATCTCACCTACACGTGATAGAGTCTCCGCGACCGGCAACTAGGGGCAAGATCCTCGATGGCAAACAACATTACCACACGCGCAACCTCGCGCCAGCTGTCGTTCGAGCTGTTCGAGGAGATGCTCACCACCGATACACCGATCAACGAATCGACGAAAGAGATTGGCTATCAGCGTAACAACGTTTTTATAGACATCACCGATGTGGGTATTACGGCCAGGCGACTCCTGGACGCAGCGCACTTCATCGTGGCGCAGGAGCCGACTACCCCGAAGATCTATGACGTCGAGCTGAGCTACTTCCGATGGCTCATGCGTTATGACAGCTACAACTACAAGCATCTGCGAACAGTTGTGTCCGAGGCTCAAAAAGCCTTGATTCAGGTTTCGGCCTCGCCCCCTGGCAGCACGTCCCCGGAGGACGAAAAGTGGGTGTCCGTACAGCTCATCGGTATCGTCGGTATCGACAAAGGGCGTATCACTTTTGCGGTTCCTGAGCCGCTCATTCCGCACATCAAGGATCCGGTGAAGTCGCACTGGCTGAGCCTGCGAATCACCTCTGCCTTCACGCTTACCTATGCTCGAGCCATTTACGACCACGTCATCGGTTACGTGGCAGAAGGCATAACCGAGTGGATCGAAGTCGATGTGGTACGTGGCTGGCCTGGGAAGGCTGCGTCGACTGCAACCGAATTCAAGTACTTCAAACGCGACAACCTCGACAAGGCGGTTAAGCAGATTAACGCAGTCTCCGACATCGACCTTAGCTACGAGACTCGCACCGTGAGCCCGAAGTCGAAAAAGATTGACCGGATTCGTTTCAGGTTGACGCGCAAAGAAACCGCTGGAGCTATACGAGCTAGCCTGCTTGGCGCGCAAGAGATATACACGACGCTGAAGAACGAATTCGGCTTCACCGAAAAGCAGTTCAACACCATCTCGCAAAACCGCGCTGTGTGGTCCGATGAGCGTATTCTCCAGGCAATCGAATACACGCGAGCCAAGGTCGACTCCGGCCAAGTCAAGAAGAGTCCAGGCGCCTACCTGCTAAAAGCCATCACCGATGGCTACAAGCTATCAGATGCTGACCGCAAAATGCTAACGGTACAGCAACAGCAGCAGGAGCAGGAGAGGGCGGAGTCCGGCGCGAAGCAACTGGCGATAGCGGCCGTCGCCGCCAGCACCGCAGCGGCAGAGGAGCGCAGCAAAACACAGACCGTCGAGAACGCCGACCTCGGTCGTGAGGCGTATCACAAGGCGGACGGCAAGGCGCAAAAGGACTTCATGCGTGCCTTTATCGCCTCCGCGGCCGGCAAGCTGGCCATCAAGCGGGTGAAGCTCAACCCGTTGACGATTCATGAGTCGGAAGTGCTGGCGCATAAGGACCTATCCTTTGCGCTCTACTCGTTCGTGTTTCTGCGCACCAAAGCGAAAGCCGCCACCAAGGCTTAAACGGTACGCGAGCACTCGGCTCCGCACCTCGCAGACTTGCTCAAGCATCTCCCCCTAGCTCGCATTCACGGTCATTGCGTTAATCGAGACCGTTTCACCACCATGCGTCTCGTGCAGACGCCGAAGATGGTCGCGTCGAGGATGCACCTCCGCGCTTTGCTTTTTGGTTTGGAAACCGACCGGCTGATCGATAGCGAGCCTATCGATCAGCCGGTCGATATCGTTTCATGATTGGCATTCACAATGCACAACAATTCGTCCGTAATGCCGAGTTATAGGTCGGGTGCGTGAGAGACCTGATTGAATGGCATCACAGGACCGGCTCTCCACTCATCGAGTGCTCTGCACACGATGACGTAGGCGGTCCGGAAGCCGGATCCTTCGGACTGGCCCTGCACATTGGGAAACTGCCGCCGACCGACGGCCAACATGTAGTCGTCACAGCAGCCATACTCGTCGGGCCCGGCATGATTGACGACGTTGTCTTTGGACGCGTCTCGGGCTGAATGCAACGATGTTCTAGTATTAGCAGGGTGCCGCGGCCGTGTGGGGAGAGCCAATTTTGTCGCCGAGCTTCCAGCTACTGCATCTCGTCACTCGCCAACATCAGGGGAGTCCTTGCAGTCCGCCGACTGCGCGGCGGGTGTTTACGAGTTCGAGCATCACTTGCCAGTTTTCCGGTTCAAGATCGCCAACTGTATTTATAAAACATCCCCTCGAGTCGGTGCGGGCAAAAGGTGCACCGTTATGGGAGTGAATCCGGCCCGGCTCGGTCTGCTGCTGGCCGCCAGATACACCCGAGCCCGGCCCGGTCGCATAACAAGGCCCAGGCCGAGTAAGGGATTGCGGCGTCTTCGCTGATCCAGCGGCGCACTTGCCGACCGCCATATTCCGACATGCCGAGATAGCGCGCAACCGCGCGTCCCGGCAAGCCGGTGCGCCGGATAACCTCCTGAATCTCTGCTCCGCTCGGCTGCTCCCAGCCGTCCTCCGCCGATCGCAGGCACGTGGCCCGGATTTCGATGTGATAGCTCATCCTTACCTCGAACCGTTTATTTTTCCATTTGTTTCGTGAAGATCCGGTCCCCACGGCTCACGCCGCGGGGTCGTCATGCGCCCTGCGGGGGTTCTGTCGCAGTAAGGAAAGGGAGTCAAGCAAATGCAATATGCGAAGGATGACTTATGATGCCAGCGAATAAAATTGCTGGGCGGCGGACCGCGCAGTTTTGCTCGAACATTTCATCTGTCCTTTCTTGATCATGTGCATCAATTCGATGCCACTCAGAATGACGCGCGCGCAGTTGAAATCCTTGAACCCGAGCATCGGTCGGATCCGGCGTTTGATGGCCCGATGGTCCTGCTCGACGATGTTGTTCAAATACTTGATCTGACGAACCTTGATGGGCGTCTCGCGCTCGGCATTCACCGCGTTAAGCGCAGCCAGATTGGAGCCGCTTTTGTCGATGGTTATCGTCTCGGGCGAGCCGTTCTGACCGATTGCCTTTTCGAAGAAGCGCCGAGCAGCAGCCTTGTCCCGCTTGGCCCTGAACAGAAAATCGATGGTGTTGCCCGCCTTATCCACTGCCCGGTAAAGATACTTCCACGAGCCCTTAACCTTGATATAGGTTTCATCAACCCGCCAGCTCTTGCCGACCGGCCGCTTGTGCTTGCGAAACGTCTTTTCGAACAGCGGTACCACCTTGACAACCCAGCGATGCACCGTCGAATGATCGACGCCAATGTCGCGCTCAGCCATCATTTCCTCGAGATTGCGAAGACTCAGCGAGTAAGCAACGTACCATCGCACGCACAGCAGGATCACTTCAAGCGGATAGTGCAGCCGCTTCAGAACCTTGGCGATGCCCGGAGCAAGCGTCGTTCGTGGCGTCAGTATCTTCTTCATCGTTTGGCCAAAGCGTTCTCGTCAGCCTCGAATTTTACCTCCCTCGCGTTAATGCGACAGAGCCAGCTCAAGTGCGGCGGTGGGGTTGTCCTGCGCGATATAGTCGAATAGCCTGCTGCGATCTTCGCGTGCCCTCGGGCGCCACTCGACGATCAAGATTTAGCCCCGCTTCGCGCGATCTTTTTGCGCAGCGCCGCCTTCTTTTCGGCCATCTCCTGCTGCACCTGTGCGTGCGGCACGTTCGGGCGAGGGTCGTCGAGCGACTCCTGCACCTGCTCACGGAACCACCTGTCGTACGCGCGCGCGGCATGTGCCTCTTTGAGCGCGGCCGACCGATCCGGCCGGGTGACGCGCTCGGCCGCCTGCGGATCGTAGCCAGCCGCGTCCACGTCGAAGTGGCTGATGCCCATGCCGCGCAGGAAGCTCACCAGCGTTTCCAGCTTGCGAAAGACGCGAACGTCGCCGCGCTTGGCCGAGAGGAAACGCTCGGTCAGACCATAGCGCGCCGAGATCGTCCAACCGTTGCCGTGGCCAATGACATGCGCTGCGCGCACGGCGCCTGCTTCCACGAGTTGCGAAAGGGTTTTCTGGTCGATGGTGTCGGTTGCCATGTCAGTGCTCCTTGACGAGCTCGGGACGCCAGGAGCGTACGACGGCCTCGAACTGACGGCCGTAGCCGAGCGTATCGGGGTAGCTGTTCGCGCGCGTGGCAAGCCGGAACACGACGCACATATCCTCGGCAATCGCCTCATCCACGGACCACCCCGTCGTAAGATCGTACGCGCCGCAAGCGCCGGCGTTCCACCACGCGAGCAGGAAATCAGCCACGCGCCGACTCTGGTGGGAGTCGCCGCGCGCGTGCTCAAGCAGGCGTTCGAGCGCCGTGCGCTCGGTAACTGTCATCTGATCAGGTCGCATCGTCTCTGCTCCGTGAAGGTCAACTCGCACTGATGGTGGTCTTGGTTTTATAATTATACAGGCGACCGATTTATTGTAAATTGAGTGTTGCATTATTCTTGGCCCTTGGCCCTTGGCCCTTGGCCCTTGCCCTTACTGGGCATGCGGGACGGCGCCGCCGGTTGCCTGGATGTATGCGTGTGCGCATGGGGCGCGCGTCTTAGTCTTATATAGTCGTGTTGCGCGGCATAATGAAATGGCCAGCCCGATCCCACCGACCGTTCTACGATAGGCAGTTCGGTCCACGGTAGAGGAGAGCGTCATGAACGAGATCACGCTGATCGGCATCGATCTGGGCAAGCATGTCTTTCATCTGCACGCGCAGGATGCAAAGGGGCGCGAGGTATTCCGCAGGAAGCTCTCACGCACGCAACTGCTTCCGTTCTTCAGCAATCTCAAGGCGGTTACCGTCGTCATGGAGGCATGCGCCGGCGCACGCTGGCTCGCACGCAAGCTCAACGCGATGGGACACCAGGCCAAGCTGATTTCGGCCCAGTACGTGCGGCCTTTCGTGAAGAGCAACAAGAACGACTATATCGACGCCGAAGCGATCTGCGAAGCCGCATCCCGGCCCGCCATGCGCTTCGTCGAACCGCGAACCGAAGCACAGCAGCTACTGGTCGCCTTGCATCGGGCGCGTGAGGGGCTGGTCACCGAACGCACGGCCACCATCAACCGTATTCACGGCATCCTGCTCGAGTTCGGCATTGTCGTTCCCTTATCGAAAGCCACGCTACGCCGGTTGCCCGATGTCCTTGCGGTTCACGATCTGCCACCACGGCTGATCCTACTCATGCACCGACTGCATGCTCACTATCGGTACCTGGACGAGCAGATTGACGATGTCGAGCGGGATCTGACGTTACAACTGCGTGAAGACGAGAATGCTGCCCGATTACTGTCGATTCCCGGCATTGGCACCATCACGGCAAGCCTGCTGGCGTCCGAGATCGGAAGCATCGCGCAGTATGCGGGCGGGCGAAACTTTGCGGCAGCGATTGGGCTGGTGCCGCGGCAGCGCAGCACAGGCGGTCGGAGCACACTGTGTGGAATCAGTAAGCGCGGCGACAAGCACCTACGTCATCTGCTTGTCCAAGGCGCACGAGCCATTATCCAGCGCGTAGAAAAGCGTACTGACCGGCTCGGAGAATGGATCCGCTCTATGCTAACCCGGCGGCACTCGAACATAGTCGCATGTGCCGTCGCGAACAAGCTTGCGCGCATCGCCTGGGCGCTGCTCACCAGACACACCGCATATGATGCCGCGCGCCTGGAGCTCGCGAACTGATTCACCGTTTCATCCAACAAGGTTTTGCGACTGCTGGAAGTCTGATGATCCAACGGCACAGCGACCGGACGAAAAACCTGACAAGTTCTACAGCTCACAGCAGCTGCCGACATTTTGAGGATCGACCGGTGCGGTTTTCACCGCGGAACAACGATTCCGGATAGATTTGCGCAAGCCACGAAGACATCGGAACCAGAGGTTGCAAAATTCGGGCTGGCCATAGATTTGAACTTTGGCCATCCGGCGGGCAGCACCGGTACCCGAGACGCGGTGCGGTGGCTGCGGCAGAGATCATCGGTTGCCACCGAAAGTTGGCGAGAATTGTGACGGTGCGGCATCGGGATGCGGCTCACGATTAGCGTCCATAATCGCCCCCTCGGTGGTCGCCCGCTTGGGTACAATCTGTAGGTTTTTGCAGTCTTGCGCCTGCCGACCTCCCAGTACCGACCTCATGACAAACAGATTTCGTTGGACAAACGCTTCCGTTACGACTTTTGCTGCCGGACGCGACCCCGTCGAGATGATGGAGCAGAAGGCGCGGGAACTCGTCCTCAGGGCGATGGACGAAGGCTGGGCCGGGCCTCCGTTCGACCCGCTGGCGCTAGCCAAGTGGCGACATATGCGCGCCGAAGCTCGCGGCGATATCCCCGACGCCCGCACCGTACCAACTGCGGAGGGTGAGCTGGTATTGCAGTACAACCCGACGCGGCCTCGCGGCCGGCTCCGTTTTTCTATCGCCCACGAAATCGCCCATTCGCTTTTTCCGGATTGTGCCGAGGAAATTCGTCATCGTGACGGAGGCCCCGCTCCCGGCAAAGACAACTGGCAGCTCGAGGTCTTATGCAATATCGGCGCGGCCGAACTGCTGATGCCTCTTGGTAGCTTCTCGCAACTGACGGGGCTCGAACTCTCGATGCAATCCGTGAACTAGCTTCGCAAGAAGTTCGATGTGTCTGCTGAAGCTTGCCTGATTCGGCTTACCAAACTTGCGACCACACCTTGTGCCGCCTTTTGCGCTTCTCGTCACGAGGACGGTCAATATCGGCTGGACTATGTCATACCCGCGCCAGGCTGGAAATCGCCGGTGACGGCAGGGCATGTCGTTCCCGAGGGAAGTGCAGTGGCCGAGGCAAACGCTATTGGCTTCACGGCAATCGGATATGAACGGTGGTTGCCTGACTCACCCATGTTGAGGGTAGAGTGCATGGGGCTCGCGCCCTACCCGGGTGGCTTAGCGCCGCGCGTCGTCGGATTGTTTGTGGTCGATGACGAGACGAGGCTCGAAGTTCCGCAAGTTGTCGAGGTCCAGGGAGACGCGCTGGCACCTCGTGGAGAAGGTCCGAAGATTATTGCGCACGTGATTCCCGACCTCAACGTGCCGTGGGGTGGGGCCGGGTTTGCATCGAATTTGCGCCGCAAGCATCCCGCCGTTTGGGAGCAGTTCAAGGCGGATGCGCCGGGAAGGAATCAAACGTTAGAGTTGGGCCATGTCTTTACAGCTCATATCGCGGAGCAAATTTCCGTTGTCCACATGGTCGCTCAGCACGGCATCGGAAAATCCCAAGCGCAACGTTTGCGTTATGCTGCTCTTGCCGACTGTCTGGTGAAGGTTCGTGAACTCGCGAAGGAAAGTGGTGCGTCCGTACATATGCCTCGCGTTGGAACTGGCCACGGCGGGGCGAACTGGGACATCGTCCGAGAATTGATTCAGGAAGAGTTGGTTGACCGAGGGGTTGCAACGACTGTCTATATGTTGCCGCGCTAAGAAGAATTTAAAGAAAAGACTGAGAGGGGCAAATGAAGCCCAGATTCATCATTCTGTCCGGGCGACTGTGCGCGGGCAAATCGACGCTTGCGAAACTCCGGTCTGAAAAGGCCGGTGCTAACCTGATACGATCGAGAGATCTTCTGAGCAGCATTTCCGGGGCGCATTCGGGCGATGCGCTGGACCGTGCTGCACAAAATCTCGAACAGACCACGAACGGTCAGTGGCTTGCCGAAGCTATCAACAAGCAGCTGATGTATCAGCCGCCAGCGGAGCCCACCTCCGTCATCGATTGGGTGCGTACGGTAGACCAGGTCAAGTTTTTACGTGCGAGTGGGTGGCCCGTCACGCATGTCCATCTGAAAGCCAGCGATGCAGCTGTGGATGAGCGCAAAGCGAATAACGGGGCCGGCGGCAGCGAGAAGTCACAACGCTCTTTATCAAGACAGGCGCAAGACCTCGAGGCAATCGCCGATGTCGTCATGGATACAGACCGCTGCAACGCGAACGATGTCTTTGCACGTGTGGCCGCGAGGTTAGAAGTGCGTCCGGTGATCGCCGAACCGCTTGTGGACGTGCTGATTGGCGGTCAGTATGGTAGTGAGGGAAAAGGTAACATTGTCCATTACCTGGCGCCAGAGTATGAAGTGCTTGTTCGAGTCGGCGGCCCCAACGCCGGTCACAAGGTGTTCCGTCCCGGTGAGTCTCCTTATACGTTCCATCAGCTACCATCGGGCGCGCTTGCGAACCGCGACGCGACGCTTGTCATCGGCGCAGGTGCCGTCATTAATCTCGAACACCTGCTTCGGGAAATCGGCGAACTCGACATTAACTTCAACAAGCTTATCATTGACCCGCAAGCGATGATTATCGACAAGACTGTCGATATCCCATGGGAGACTGAATACCTGAGATCGGCGATTGGCTCGACGGCGCAAGGCGTCGGCGCCGCAACTGCCCGAAAGATTCTTTATCGTCGGACCGACTCGAACGTCCTTCTCGCGAAGGACGTACCTGACCTCAAACACTACATCAAGGATTCAATCGAATTCTTCGCAGAGTGCCTGTCAAAGCGACGCAAGATTATGCTCGAAGGCACGCAAGGGACCTCGCTCAGCCTCCATCACGGGTTCTACCCGCATGTGACTTCACGGGTCACCTCCGCGACAGGGTGTCTTGCCGAGGCCGGCTTGTCAGCCCGGCACGTGCGACGCGTAGTGATGGTCTGCCGCACGTATCCGATTCGTGTCGGTGACACGGACACCGGAAACACTTCGGGCTTCATGAGTCAGGAGATTTCCGTCGAGGAAATCTCGCGCCGCTCCCGTATTCCTCTTGAGGAACTGAAACGCACCGAGACCACGTCTACTACGCACCGGCCCCGACGTATCGCAGAGTTCGATTGGGCGCAGCTTCGACGGTCTCTGCTTCTGAATGGCCCAACCGACATCGCTCTCACGTTCGCCGACTACTTCGGAATCGAAAATCGCAAGGCATATCGTTACGAGCAGTTGAACGCGGAGACGCTTCGTTTCATTGAGGAGGCGGAAAAGGTCAGCGGGATTCCTGTGTCGATGATTTCAACAGCCTTCAATGAGCGCAACGTCATCGACCGGCGTATGTGGTGATAACCAGAACGGCAAAATATCAAATGGATCTAAGGCGCTACTCGGAGCGTTATAGAGCGGAGTGGATAAGGAAGGCAGAACAGGATGAAGCAGCAGACGCTGGCGATGGAAGCTGACGAAGGTGCGGGTTTCGAGAGGCACCGCAAACGGACGCGGCGCGATG
>NZ_JBKGUA010000080.1:0-18193 GCF_046543485.1 Paraburkholderia sp. EG304
CGATCAGGTCGGCATACACCGGCAGATCCAGCGCCTTCTTCACCAGGGTGGGATTGGTCGTGCAGTCGACCGGCTTCAAGCGCTTGATCGCTTCGTAATCGCCGGTATCGGCAACCACCACGGACAGGTCACGCAGCTGGGAGAGTTTTGACAGCGACGCCATCGCACCGACCGCCGCCGTATCCTGGTCGAACACCGGTGCCGCGAACGGCTCCGGGCCAGGCGTGCGGCCGAACACGATCGGCCGGGTGATGCCGCGATAGCTGCCGAGCAGCGGATGCGGCAGCGACGTGATCATCGCCTCGGCGAGCACCTGTGGGTGGTCGAACATATCCTCCACCTGGCGCGCGGCCGCGCAGGGA
Organism: Paraburkholderia sp. EG304; assembly: GCF_046543485.1. Classification (NCBI taxonomy): domain Bacteria; kingdom Pseudomonadati; phylum Pseudomonadota; class Betaproteobacteria; order Burkholderiales; family Burkholderiaceae; genus Paraburkholderia; species Paraburkholderia sp. EG304. The sequence goes on from NZ_JBKGUA010000080.1 coordinate 363, forward strand.
ACCTCTTCACCGAACAAGGCCTCCCACGCCAGTGCACTTCGTGCAGCCAGCGCCGCGTGCAGCTGCGGCAGCAGTACCTCGGCATGCGTGGCACGCTTGCGCACCGTGTCGTAGCGCACGTCAGCGGCCAGCTCCGGCAGCCCGATCCGCTCGCACAGGGCCTGCCAGAAGCGCGGCGTATTGGCCGAGATGTACAGATACCCCTCCGCCGTGGGATGGATGCCGGTGACTCCGCCAGAGCGCATATCGCGACCTACTCCCTCCGGCTCGCCCTCGGCCCAGATCATCCGCGCCGACTGCATCGTCAGCGCACTGCGCAGCAGCGACACCCCGACGAACTGGCCCTCGCCACTGCGCTCGCGCTCGTACAGGGCCGACGACACGCCGGCCGCCACCAGCGCCGCCGCGTAGTAATCGACGACCGAGCCATACAGGATCTCCGGAGCGCCGCCCGTCTTGCCCTGCATCGTGCACATGCCGGTCATGGTCTGCAGCACCTGGTCGTAGCCGGCCTTGTCCTTCAGTGGTCCCTGCTCGCCATAACCGGTGACCGAGCAGTACACCAGGCGCGGGTTGAGCTTGTGCAGGCTGTCAAAATCGATACCCAGGCGCACCGGCACGCTGGGCCGGAAGTTGTGGACCAGTACGTCGGCCTCGCGCACCAGGCGCATCAGCACCGCACGCTGGTCCGGCTGCTTCAGATCCAGCACCACGCCCCGCTTGGACCGGTTCACGCCGAGGAACGCCCGGCTCTCCGCCTCCAGCGTGGACGGATAGCGGCGCAGGTTGTCGCCGACCGGCGGCTCCACCTTGATCACCTCCGCGCCCTGGTCGGCCAGCAGCGTGCAGCCGTAGGGGCCGGCGATGTAGGCGCTCAGGTCCAGCACGCGGATGCCGCTCAACGGCCCGATGGCGCCCTCCCGCTGGGCAATGGCGAATGGAGAACTGGAGATGCTTCCGGTCATGGTCACTACACTCGATACCTTGAGGGAAGTTTCCTCCTGGCCAACGGGAAGAAACAGATCGTATGGGTATGTTCTGCGTGGACAAAAAGCACGCTGCGGCGTCGGCGGCTGCGTGGCCGCCGAACATCGCCATGCCGTCAGTCCGAGGGCGCCAGCGACAGCCAGCTCAGTCGCCAGCTGCCGTGATCGCGGCCACCGCATCGGTAGTAGGGCTCGAACATCAGGGGGCCACGGCAGTCCAGCTGCAGGGTGATCGACGCACCCTCGCCGCCATCCTCACCCACCTGCAGCCACTGCGAGGGCGGCAGGTCAGGCAGTCGTACCGTCTCGTCTGTCTTGTAGCCGTCAATCAGACCGGTGGCATACACCAGCGGCCCGTAGCTCAGCCCCACGTACTCCCAACGTAGTACCTCCTGCGCCACCGGCGCGCCATCCGGCGCACGCGATTCCTGCACGTTGATGTTGGCCGCCCGGTGCAGGCGCGGCTGCATCGGCAGGTACACGCGCATCATGTCGCCGGACTGCCAGGTCCTCCGCACCTGCACGAACCCGTCCGCACCCGCCTCGGCCGCCACGGGCTGCCCGTTGACCTCGATGCGCGCGCCCGTGGTCCAGTCCGGCATCCGCACGCCGATACCGAAGGTGGCGATGCATTCGGGCAGCACGGTGATCGTCACCGTCCCGTCGAAGGGGAATCGGGTCGCCTGCAGCAGGGTCACCGCGCCGGCCTGCGCATGCAGCAACGTGGCCTCGCCCGGCCCGTAGAGGTTGACCCGCAGCCCGCCATCGGCCGCGACCCCATAGGCCACCTGCGGCAGCTCCTCAACCGCCATCGCGCCGCTGGACTTGCAGCAGCGCCAGTACGTGGTGTGTACCCGCCTGCCATTGGGATAGGTGTAATAGCACCAGTCCTCGCCATTGGGGGCCATCGCCGCCAGCAGATCGTTGTAGGCGGTGCGCTCCAGTTCGTCGGCGTAGCGTGCATGGCCGGTAATGGCCAGCAGTTCGCGGTTGAGCTGCATCCACGCCAGCACCGAGCAGGTCTCGACATAGGCCTGCGGGAAGAAGGTGCGCGGCGCGTTGAACACTTCACGCGATCGGTGCGCTACCCCGCCCCACGGCCCGCCGCCCAGCGTGAGGTGCTGCTCGCGGATGTTGTGCCAGAGATGATCGAGGGCCTGGCGATGCTCGTCCTGGCCGGTGGCCTTGTACAGCTTGGCCAGCCCGACCAGGTTCCAGCTGAGCTGGTAGGCCTTGCCCGTGGCGATGAACGCCGCATCCTCGCCGGCCAGCGCCTTGTCCAGCAGCGCCAGCCGCGGATTGGCGTTGGCCTGCGCCAGGATGCGCTCGGCCAGCGCCAGGTAGCGCGGCTCACCCGTGACCAGGTAGAGATCGGCTGCTGGATCCAGCAGCACCGTGGCGGACATGCCGTGATGATTGCCCAGGGTGGTGATGTCGATCCCGGACTCCAGCGCCTGCCAGCACAGGTCCGCGATCCGGCATGCGGCCTGCAGATAGGCCGCATTGCCCAGCGCGCGCCACGTTTCCAGGAAGCCGAGGATCAGGTAGCTGTGGGTCCAGATGTCCCAGGTGCGCAGCGCCGGCTCGCCGTTCCAGGTTTCCGGCTTGGGCGGCTGCGGCACCGTGAAGCGCCGCTCGGCCGCATAGTTGCCAAGATAGCCGTCGTCGTCCTGCTGGCTGATCAACCAGTCGGCGACGCGGCGCAGCGAAGCCTCCAGCCGCGGCTGCCCGCCCTGCGCCACTGCGCGTGCAGTAGCGGACAGCCATTTCCCGGCATGTTCGCCGTACCAGTCGCCCTCATGGTTCTGGTGCTTGTGCGCCTGGCTGAAGATGCTGATCGGCGCGCTGTGCTCATCGACGACGAACGTACTCAGCCGCCCGCTGCGGTTGGCTGCCAAGGCATCGCCCAGCACACCCTGCAAGGTGACCTGCTGCGGCGGGACCAGCGTCATGCCGCGGGCGGCGGGATGCAGACGGCTCATGCCGCATCCACCACGCAACGGAAGCCGACCGTGCCGGAGCGATCCTTGGACGGTCCCATCAGCAGGTACTTGCCGTGCTGGTCCAGTCGGTAGGCCTGCGGGAAGTACCAGTGCGAGGTCTGCGGCTGATAGCTGCTGCCGCCACGCAGTACGGCCGCGCGGGTGTGCGCATCGCTGAATTCATCGGTCCATTGCCACACATTGCCGACCAGGTCCTGCACCCCGAACGGGCTGGCGCCCTGCGGATGTGCATCGACATCGGACGGCGGGGTGAGGCGACGGCCACGATTGACCCGCGGCACGCACGCCGCATCCCACGCGTTGCCCCACGGATACAGTCGCCCGTCCGTGCCCTGCGCGGCGTACTGCCATTCCCACGCGTGCGGCAGCCGCTTGCCGGCCCAGGCGGCGTACGCACGCGCGTCCTCGATCGAGACCCAGGTCACCGGCTTGTTGTCCCACCCCGCACGCGGCGCGCCCTCCTTCCAGTCCGCCAGGAAGTTGTGATCATCGGCCGGCCGGTAGCCGCTCGCATCGAGGAAGCGCTTGAACGACGCGTTGGTGACCGGGTGGCGATCGATATGGAACGATGCCAGCGTCATGCGCCGGCGATGGTGGCGGCGCGCGCAGTCTTCCCACGGGAACTGCACATCCAGGCCGGCCCAGGTGAAACCCTCGATCTCGATGCCGCCCACCTGGAACAGGAACTCGCCGGCCGGGATCGTGACCATGCCGGTCGGCGCCTCGGCCTGCGGGGGCGTGCTGGCGATCGCCAGCAGCTCCTGCGGAGCAGCCTTCCACGCGGCGGAGTAGCTGTTGAGGGGCTGCTGTGCGCGCTCGGCGGTCGCCGCGAGGAAATCGTCCAGACCTTCGACCGCAGTATCCGCAGCCACACTCAGGAGCGCGCCGAAGCCGCGCGCTTCCAGCGGCAGCTCGATGTACGCCGCGCCAGCGATGATACGCGGCGTCAACGCGCACCCATGCCACGCATCGTAGTAGCGCGTGCCGTCCGCGTGCGCCAGCGCGATCTGCTCACCGTCCACGGCGTACTCGTTACGGTTGATCAACGTGTGCAGCACGATGCCCTCGCCCGGGAACCGGCTGGCGAAAATGCCGCCCTGCAGGCAGACCTGGTACGGCTCCCAGTCCATCGAGACCACCAGCTGCGGGAACTGCCGGTACAGCGTGGCGATCCGGCGCAGGGCCTCGCCGTCGCGCGGGGTGAACTGGTTCCAGACGCCCCAGATGTTCTCCCAGGCGTTGTAGCCGATGCCGTTGAAGAAGCAGTACTGCAGGTCGTGATTGCGGTTGCGGCCCCAGCGGTTCTCGTAGTTGACCATGTGGCGGGGCTCCAGCCACTTCCACTTGGAAACGGGCGGCACCGGACCATCCGGCGCCTTCTTGCCCCAGCTCTGCACGTTCCAGATCAGCTGCTCTTCGGAACTGATGGTGGACTCGGGCTGCACCACCACCGGGTTGCCGCGTGCATCGCAGGCATCGAAGAACGCCCGCGGCACACCGTTGAAGGTATCGCCGTTGATTCCATCCGCACCGACCGCCTTGACGATCTCGGCCAGCCCGTCCCAGTGCGTCACGCCTGGGTCGCGGGTGCCGTGGTCCCACGGCTTGGCCGGCAGGAACACTTTGACGCCGCGCTTCTGGAAGGCCTGCACCGCGGTTCTCAATCCCGCCAGGCCGCCGGGCATGTCGTGCGCCAGATCGAACTGGTTGCGGTCATCGATGCCGATGTTCGGGTAGATGTACCAGATCAGCACCGAGTCCAGCCCGCCAAATCGCGCCGTCACATCGTCCAGATAGCGATCGACGGTGTACTGCCCGGTGGCCGCATCGAAGAAGTAACGGTCCTCGACCATCATCTGCGCATGCACGAAGTTGCGCTGCGCCCACTGCAGTTCCGGGCGGCGGTAATTCACATCGGTATAGCCGATCCGGACCAGATGCTCGCGGCGCCAGTCCTTGAGTTCTTCCAGCCAATCACCCGCACTCGCATTGGCATCGATCATCCAGCTGCCGATGTCGGCGAACGGCCATGCCGGCGCCTTGCCCGGGGTCGGCAGGTAGCGCCCGGTGGTCACGTGCGAGAACTTGTACTCGGTGCGGATCGCCTCACGCCCGTAGTCGGCTGCGTCGGTGTCGTAGTCGGGGCTCTGATACGGCGTGGTCATGGGCAAGGCATCCAGCAGGAAACGGAAAGGAGGTACATCAGCGCGCGCACGCTGCCGCCAGCGCGGCATGGGCGTCGGCATCGGGAACGCGCGCGGGGTCTGCAAGCAGCGCCAGCACTTCGGCGCGGTTGGGAATGCTCGACTGCGCACCCAGGCGGGTGCAGGCCAGCGCGGAGGCTGCGGTGGCGGCAAGCAACGCATCGGCCATCGGTTCATGGTCGGCCAGCGCAGCGACCAGCGCGCCACAGAAGGTGTCGCCGGCCGCCGTGGTGTCGATCGGATCGATGCGGAACCCGGGTTGCAGCAGCACCGTGTCGTTCACCCGCGCCAGACAGCCGCGCGCGCCCAGGGTCACGATCACGCAGGGCACCGGCACGCGCGCCACACCCGTGGCCAGGTCCGGAGGATGTCCGGCCACCACGTCGAGCTCCCCCTCATTGACGATCAGCACATCCAGCAGTGCGAGCAGCGCGTCGGGCAGTGCCTGCGCCGGTGCTGCGTTGAGGGCGACCTTGAGCCCGGCCAGGCGGGCGCGGCGCGCATACGCGGTGACGGTGGGCAGCGGGGTTTCCAGCTGCAGCAGCAGCCAGTCGACGCCGTCCAGCGCGGGCAGGTGTTCCTCGCCCAGGGCCAGGTTGGCACCGGGTGCGACCGTGATCGCGTTCTCGGCACTGTCGGCCAGGCAGATGAAGGCGGTGCCGGTCGGCAGTGCAGGGTCGCGCACGATCGACAGGTCCACGCCGGCGTCCCGCAGCGACGCTTCGATCGGCATGGCGAAATCATCCTCGCCCAGGGCCAGCAGCATCCGGGTCGTCGCACCGCCGGCACGCGCGCAGGCCACGGCCTGGTTGGCGCCCTTGCCTCCCGGGAAGGTGCTGAAGCCATGGCCAAGCACGGTCTCACCCGGCGCCGGCACATGCGCGGCGCGCACGACGAAATCGAGATTGGCCGAGCCGGCGACGAGAACGGTGGAACGTGCCGCACTACTCATGGGTCTATGGCCTCATCAACGCGGTTGTAGAACATCGTACTGATGCGCGGCAGGTCGTCGTTGCCGCCGGGCAGATGCTGCAGCAGCAGGATGGCGACCAACCGGCGCGCCGGGTCGATCGTGTAGTAGGTCGAGGCCGCGCCCGACCAGCCGAACGCACCCACCGATGCGGTGCGTCCTTTCATGGCGGGGTCCAGCAGCACCGAACCGCCCAGGCCGAACCCCTCGGCATCGCTGAACTCGGTCACCGGCCTGGACAAGGCGGTATGCACCAGCTGGTTCTGCATCATCAGGGCCACGGTGGCGGGACGAAGCAGGGGCGTGTCGCCATGGCGCCCGCCATCGAGCAGCATCTGCGCGAACCGGCCATAGTCGCCGGCCGTGGAGTACAGCCCGCCGGCCCCGCTCGGATACGGCCGCAGCGGGCTGCCGGGTTCCCGCGCGTGCACCTCATCGGCAAGCACCAGGTCACCGTGCTCGCCCATGGTGGTCAGCTCGACCACCCGCGCGCGATCGCGCGCTGGTACCACGAAGCCGGTATCGGCCATCGCCAGTGGACGGAAGATGCGTTGTTGCAGGAACTGCTCGAATGGCAGCCCGCCCACCACCTCCACCAATCGCGACAGAACCTCGATGGAGGTGCTGTCGTAGCGGAAGCGCGTGCCCGGCTCGGTCGCGAGTGGAACGCGGGCCAACCGGGCGGTGTAATCGGCCAGGCTGTCCGCAGCCTGCACCTGCTGGCGTTCCAGCAGCGCGGTGACGGCCTCGAACCCCTCGCCGCCCGCAGCGAAACCGGCGGTGTGGGTGAGCAGATGGCGGACGGTCAGCATCTGCGTCGCCGGCCGCAGCTGCGGCGCCGCGGCGGTGCCCCCGGCGAAGACCTGCAGGTGTGAGAACTCGGGGAGGTGGCGCGCCACCGGATCATCCAGATCCAGCCGCCCCTCCTCCACCAGCATCATGGCGGCCACCGAGGCCACCGTCTTGGTCATCGAATAGATGCGGAAAATGCTGTCGGTTCGCATCGGCCCGGCATGGGCCAGGTCCTGCCAGCCGTAGGCACCGTCATGCACGATGCGGCCGTCATGGATCACCAGCGCGACCGCGCCGGTATAGCCCTGGCGGCCGGTCGATTCGTGCAGGAAGGCATCAACCACCGGCAATCCCGGCGGTGCAGCCGGCGGCTCCGGCAACGACGCCGCGGCCTGCCCGACGATCAGCATCAGCAACGCGAGCATGGCCAGGCATGCTCGTGGGCGGCAATGACGGGCGTGGGCCGGTCCGTGCGATGGCCAGTACATCCGCTCTCCTGCTGTCAGTGGCGGTAACGTCGCGACAGGGTAAGGCAAGTAAAACGGACCGGCGCTGCAGTGTTCCGCAGCGCCGGCCCGCGATGACGGTCAGAACGTGAAGGTGTGGGTCAGCGACACCATGCGGCCCCGGCCGGAGAAGAAGTTCTGCCAGCCCGGCAGCTGCGACCAGGTCAGCACGTACTGCTTGTCCAGCAGGTTCTCGATGCCCAGCGACAGCTTGCCGTAGGTCCCGGTGTCGTAGTTCATGCTGAGGTCCCACAGCGCGTAGCCGTAGGTATCCTCTTCGTTGAGATAGACCGCGCCGTTGGACGGATTGACGAAGGTTTCGCGCAGGTCGCGGCTGAAGGTACGGCTCACGCCCAGCGTCGCATCGAAACGATCATTCGGCGTCCAGGTCAGCGAGGCGTTGACCTTGTCCGGCGAGATGTCGAGGATGCCCATCTCCTTGTTCAGGCCCGAGCCCTCGTAGTACTGGGTCTGGCCGCGGATCCGCGAGTACAGCAGCGTCGCCGTCCACTGGTCGTTGAAGGTCCAGGCGCTGTTCAATTCCACACCTTCGATCCGGGTCGGTGCGCGGGTGAGGATGAAGTCCTCGGTGACCTTGTCCACCGTCAGCGATGAGCCGAACTCGGAGGTCGAGCGGTACCCCGAAATCCCGACCTGTGCCTGCTCGCCGCGCCAGTTGAAGCCCACTTCCTTGTTCTTGGTGATCAGTGGCTGCAGATCGGCGATACACGCCACCGCCTTGCACGGGCTGTTGGCCTGGATGTTGCGCAGCGGGATGCCCACGTTGGCGATACCGAAGCCTTCCGAATACGAGGCGAACACCGACCACGCAGCGGTGATGCGCCAGATCGCGCCGAAGTTGGGCAGGTTGGCCTTGTAGTCGAGCTTGCCGCCCTGCACCGGGGTGAAGTCGCGGTAGGCGGTGGTGGTATAGCTGTCGATCTCCAGCTGGCCGTCTTCGCGGCGGATGCCCGCATCCAGCGTCACCGGACCGATGTCCCAGCTCAGCTGCGCGTACGGCGCCAGGCTGGTGTACTTCATCGGCGGTACCCAGACCCGGTCGGTCAACGCCAAGCGCTGCTCGGCCGTGTCTTCCACCAGGTCCAGGCCGGTGCGCAGGCGCAGACCCTCCACTGCGAACAGGCCGCTGTAGGCATAGGCCGCACGCAGACCCTTTTTCTCGGAGTTGATCTCCGACTGGTCCCAGATGCGCTGGTCTTCCGGCGGGGCCGGCTTGACCAGTTGGCGGTCTGCACCATTTTCCGGCACATAACGCATCGCCTGCTTTGCCCAGTACAGATCCACGCTCAGGTCACCGCCGAAGAAGTCGGCATGGGTGTACTTGGCGGCGAACTGTTCGAAATCGTTGAACTCGGCCAGCGAGCCGGCGATCGAGCCCTTCTCGGCGGTATTGGTGCTCGGCACCGGGCACTCCACGGCGTCGTAACGGCAGCCTTCGACCGGGATGTAGTTGTGCTTCCCACCGATATGGAAGTTGCTGTAGCTGGCCTGGATGCGCTGCATCTGGCCCTCGCCGAAGTTGTAGCCGCCCTTGAGGAACAGGTTCTTGCTGTAGGAGTCGGACAGCGAGCCGGAGGTATTCAAGCCAACCCGGCGGCCGTCGCCGTCGTAAGCGATGCCGCGGTCGATGTAAGCGCCGCTGATCAGGAAGTCGGCGGCATCGCCCTTGAAGGTGTGGGTGATGCCGATCTTGGACTGCCCGCTGTCGTCCTTGAACTGGGTGCCATAGCGCGTGCTCACCGTGGTCTGGTGACCGTCCACTTCCGCGTTCTTGGAGAGATAGTTGATGACGCCACCGGCGCCACCGATGCCCTCGGCGGCCGACGGGCCGTTGATGACCTCGATGCGGCCGATCACGCCCATGTCGGTGAACGTGCCATTGCGGCTGCCTTCGCGCAGCGGAGAGCCCTGCGGTACGCCGTCGAACAGACGCAGCGCCACGCGGCCGCGGAGGGTTTCGCCGCTGTTGCTCATCGCCTGCGAGGACTCCGAATAACCCGGCACCATGCGCGCCAGCACCGCCGTCGCGTCTTCGGTCAGGTTGAGGGTGCGCTGCACCTGCTCCTGATTGACCACCGTCACTGCACCGGGGACCTTCTCGATCGAGATCGGGGTCCGGCTGCCGGTCACGATCACCTGGTCCAGATCGGTCGGCGTCGTGCTCTGCGCCATGGCAGGGCTGATGGCACAGGCGAACAGTGCAGTGCTGATGGCCGCGGAAAGTGGCTTGATCATTCGTTTCTCCCCCCCGATATGGAAATGCGGGACAGCCGGCCGGGGAGCCGTCGCCACCGATGACGCGCATGGGCTTTCGCCCCTCCGCCGGTCGATGCGGTTCCCTTGCGGGTCTCCACGTCCTGTCCGGCAACGAGGCGAGAGCCTAGGCGCGGCTCCACGGCGATAGAACTGCGGTCAGGTATGTTCAAAGCCTAGGATTTGTTTCGCCTCGCGCCGCGCACCACGCGAGCACCCGTGGTGTCAGCGTTGCGGCTCGGTCAACGCGACTCGCGCTTCTTCCAGAAGCACGTTCACCAGGCGGATGCGCACCGACGAACGCGACCAGACCACCCCGATCCGGCGTGGTTCGCTGCACTGCGGCAAGGGAATGCGCACGACATTCAAGCCTTCCGGCCATGGCTTGGCCCAGTCCGGCACCAGCGATACGCCGAGCCCACGGTCGACCATCACCGCGATGGCGTTCAGCGCGTTGAGCTCGAACCGTTCGCGCGGCACGATGCCGGCCTGCCGCAGATAGTCATCGGCAAGCCGCCCGCCCCATTCGTGGCGGTCATAGCGGATCAGTGGTTGCTCGCGCAGCAGCTCGTGCGGATCGCGGCTGCCCAGATGGGCCGGTGCCAGCACCACCAGCGGTTCCTCGCGGAGCTGCTGCCACTTGCAGGTCTTGGGCAGCGCGAACGGTGCCTGCAGCACCATCGCCGCGTCCAGATCGCCCGCCTCCACGGCCCGGTACAGATCGGCCGAGTAGCCCGGCTTGATGAAGACGTTGATCTGCGGGAAGGTCGCCACCATCCGCGACAGGATGTCCGGGAGCAGGCCCGCCAGTGCGGTCGGGCACGCACCCAGCCGCAGCTCGCCGGCGATGTCGTTCTCGTTGGCCACGCTGCGCAGGTCGGCCACCTGGCGCAACAGGTCGCGCGCCCGTTGCAGGATGCGCGCGCCGTCCTCGGTGACGCTGACCGTTCGCCCGGCGCGGGCGATCAGCGGTGCGCCCAGCTCGCGTTCCAGCGTCCGGATCTGCTGGGCGACCGCCGCCGGGGTGATATGCAGCGAGCGGGCCGCGGCGGCCATGGAGCCGCGGTCCACCACTGTGACGAACGTACTCAGGAACTGGGTTTCCACGGTTTACCTCTCAGCGCGTCAGCAACCTACACGAGCCACCGGCGTAATGCGATTGGACCAATGGCCCGTGCGCCGGCGCCTCAACGGTGCTGGTCATGGGGCTGCCGCTTCGGCCGGGGTATCGCTGTAGATGGTCAGCCCCTTCAGCGAGCGGGTCGGTGCCGGGAAGAACAGGCTGGCCACGTAGCCGATCACGATGCACAGCAGGATGGAGATCGCCAGGTAGAAGTACGGGTGCACCAGGTCCATGCTCCAGCAGACCAGGGTGATCAGCACCGACCCGGCCACGCCGATCGCCACGCCCGGCGCATTGGCGCGGCGGGTGAACATGCCCAGCGTGTAGGCACCGGCGAAGCCGCCGCCGAGCAGCCCGGCCAGTTCGATGGAAACATCGAACAGCGAGTGGATGTCGTAACGGCTCATCACCAGTGCGATGCCGATGCCGATCAGCCCTACGCCCACGCCGGACCATTCGGCCACGCGCACGGCGGTCTTTTCATTCGGGTTCTTGACCAGCTTCTGGTAGAAATCGACGGAAACCAGGGTGGAGATCGAGTTGATGATGCTCGACAGGGTCGACATCGCCGCGGCGAAGATGCCGGCGATGATCAACCCGGTCACACCGGCTGGCAGCTCGGCGGCGATGAACAGCGGGAAGGTCGCATCGATCGGCAGCAGCGGATTCAGGCGCTCCGGGTTGTTGCGGTAGTACATCCACAGCGCCGTGCCGATGCCGTAGAACACGAAGCCGCCGGGAATCATGATGGCGGCGAAGGCCCAGATCGATCGCCCGGCTTCCTTGTCCGAGCGCGTGGACAAGGTGCGCTGCATCAGCACCTGGTCCTTCGGGAAGGTCAATACCACATCGAACACGACCAGGAAGATGAAGCCCCACACCGTGGCCTTGGTCAGGTCGAAGCTGAAATCGAACAGCCTGGTCTTGTCTTCCGCCGCGGCCGCACTGAGCAGCTGCGGCATGTCGCCACCGGTCTGGAGGAAGATGAAGCCGATCGCGAACAAGGCGCCGCCGAACATCACGATCACCTGCACCACGTCGGTCCAGATCACCGCCTTGGAGCCGCCCACGGTGGAGTAGATGATGGTGAACACGCCCATCAGCATGATCGACCAGACCACATCCACACCAGTGATCGTGGAGATCGCCAGCGCCGGCAGGAACAGGATCACGCTCATGCGGCTGCCGATCTGCATCACGATGCACAGTGCGCTGGACAGCATGCGGATCGCCGGATGGAAGCGGGTTTCCAGATAGGAGAACACGCTCATCAGGTCCAGCCGGCGCAGCAGCGGCACGATCCAGACCGCCACGAACATCAGGCCGACGACCGCGATCAGGTTGTTGGTCAGGTACTGCCAGTTGGTATCGAAGGCCTTGGCCGGGATGGCGATGAAGCTGATCGAGCTGGTGTTGGTGGCATACAGGCTGATGCCGGCCGCCCAGAACGGAATCGAGCGCCCGCCGACGAAGAAGTCCGCCGTGGAAGCGTTCTGATCTTTGAGGTAGAAGTAGAAGCCCATGCCGAGCATGGCCAGCAGGTAGATGCCGATCACCGTCCAGTCCAGCCAGCGCAGCAGGTGCTTGCCGCCCTGCATTTCGGCGTACTGGAGCTGGCTTCCGGTGGCGCCAGCGGTTGCCCAGGCCAGTCCGTTGCCCCAGGCCGTGACGGCCTGCGGATCGGCCGCGACGGGGGTCTCCAGCGTCGTCCATGCGTCGGTGATGGTGTGGAACGTGCGCGCGTGGGTCACTCCGCTGCCGTCCTTCACCAGCATCAGCAGGTGCGCCTGGCCCAGCGCGCGAATCGAGCCGGCCACGATCGTGCCGTCCGGCGACGCGACCTGCTGCCAGCTGGCGTCCGCGTTGCGGCGCCACAGCTGGTCGCTGCCCGCGCCGGTACGCAGGCCCAGGTACAGCGCGCCTTTCTGCGCCTGCAATGCGCTGGCAACCCCCTGTTGCGGCAGGTCCTCCAGATGCTGCCAGGCGGCAGTGCCTGCCGCCGCGGTGCGGCGGTAGAGCTGGGCGCTGCCAGCCGCATCGGTGCCCACCAGATATAGCGCGTCACCGAGGGTCGCTGCCTGCGCGTGGCGCAGCGGCTCGGGCAGCGCAATGACCGCGCCGAAAACCAGCGCGCCGTTGTTCAGGACCACCGGCTGCAGGCGGTCGCCGAGCAGATCCAGGCCCTGCAACAGATAAGTGCGCCCGGCCGCGCTGACGCTGCCCTCAAGCCCGTCGAGCTGCCCGGCGGCCGGCGCAGATAACGCATCCCACGCCTTGTTGTCCGCGCGCAGCTCCCAGGCACCGTCATGGCTGAGTGCCACCAGACGCCCGTCCACGTGTACCAGCCCGCCTGGCGCAATCTGCGCCGGCAGTGCCGGCAGGTTGCCGGTCGCCACCGTGGTCAGGCTCTCGGCAGCCACGGCGCCACTGCCGGCAAGCAGGGCAGCCGCGGCAACAAGCCGCACGCTGCGCACGCAGCGCCGGAGCACGGTGGAAAGGAACGCGGACGGTGCAGGCTTGTGCATGAAATTACCCGGTAAAAGTGCGGCAACGCCGAAGCCGGCAAAAGCGCAGGTAAAAGACAGTGGTCGATGCATCCCGATACCGCAATCAGGCAAGCGGGGGAGAGGACGCGGCAAGCAGGGCTTGAGCACGGCGCAGGTACGGCAGGTCGATCATCCGGCCTTCAAACAGGAACGCGCCGTGCCCCTGCTCTTCGGCACCGGCGGCGGCGGCAACAATCCGCTGCGCCTCTTCGAGCATCGCTGGCGGCACGCTGAAGGTGGCATTGGCCAGGCCAACCTGGCGCGGGTGGATGCAACTTTTTCCGATGAAGCCCAACTGCCGGGCCATCTGCGCCTCGGCCAGGAAGCCGTCGCTGTCAGCCACGTCCGGAAATGCGCCGTCGCAGGCGAACACCTGGGCTTCGGCGGCGGCCAACCGCAGCGCGAACAGCGTGAAATGCACATTGCTCGGCGCACGGTCGATCCCGTTGGGCGAAAACAGGTCGCCCAGCCCCAGCTGCAATCCGGCCACGCGCGGGTGCGCGCCGGCCAGTTCGGCGGCGATGCGCAGGGCCTTGGGGGTTTCGATGTTGATCAGCAGACCGATCGGGCGCGTCACGCCATTGCGCCGCTCAGCCTGTTCCAGCCGGACGATGGCCGCCAGCAGCTGAGCCACCGATTCAATCTTGGGCAGATTGAGCAGGTCCACGCCGGGGAGCGCCGTCGCATCCAGGTCCGCGCCAAAATGGGCGCTGTCGGTACCGTTGCTGCGCACGATCAACTGCTTGCCACCGGGGCGGCCCTGCACGCGGCGCAGGAAGCCGGCGATCTGGTCACGGGCCTGGGCCTTGCCGGCCTCGGGCACCGAATCTTCCAGGTCGAAAGAGAGCGCATCGGCCTCGCCGGCCATGGCCTTGTCGAACAGTTCCGGCCGGGCGCCGGGGACGAACAGCTTGCTACGCATGGTTTTCCCTCATCAACCCGCGCAGTCTGCAGAATTGAAAGCCCTTTAAAAGTGCGGTCCCGGACATTCATTGGATAGCATTTGTTTCGACCGCCCACTGCGCTGCAGTGCACCACGAGCAGAAGAGCGTCGGACAGCACCGTGTTGCCCGCACAATCGATTGCTGGAACCTGCCGTCGTGACCGCCCACGTCACGTCTTGGAGGTCCCCCATCAAACGCGCCACGAGGACTGCTGCCGATGTATGAACCCACCCTGCCGTCGACAACCACCGTCTGGTCCACGCAGCACCTGGACGCGCGGAGCTGGGCATGACCGGCCCAACCCTGGTGCTGGACGGAAGCGCCATCCACGACATCGCCGGCTTCTACGCCGAGATCAATCGTGTATTCATGGCCTGCGAGGACTGGCACCTGGCCCCAAGCCTGGATGCGCTGGATGATCTGCTCTACGGTGGCTACGGCGCACTGGCAGGACACCCATCGGCCACCGTGCACTGGACGCACATCGCACACAGCCGCGCCGCGCTCGGGGTGGCAGCCACCCGCGCCTGGCTGCAGGAAAAGCAGATGCGGCCCGGCATGTTCAATGCCGCGAGAATCGACACCCAGCTGGAGGCGCTGGAACGCGGTACCGGCCAGACCTACTTTGACATCATCATGGACGTGTTCGCGGCCCACCCCAACCTGCACCTGTGCATGGACTGAGCGGCGCCGCGGCGCGCCCGCGCCGCTTGCGCCCGACACCCTTCGCCCTGCCCGCCCCCCTCCCCTACAATGGCCGACCAGGCGGCCTTCCGGGCTGCCCCCGACTGTGATGGACCCCGCGTGACAGAGAAGCAGCCCGAACACACCCCGCTGATGAAGCAGTTCTTCGCCGCCAAGTCCGACTACCCGGACCTGCTGCTCTTCTTCCGGATGGGCGACTTCTACGAGCTGTTCTACGACGATGCCCGCAAGGCGGCGCGGCTGCTGGACATCACCCTGACCCAGCGCGGCAGTTCCGGCGGCGCGCCGATCCCGATGGCCGGCGTGCCGGTGCACGCGTATGAAGGGTACCTGGCGCGGCTGGTCGCCTTGGGCGAGTCGGTGGCGATCTGCGAACAGATCGGCGACCCGGCGCTGGCCAAGGGCCTGGTGGAACGCAAGGTGGTGCGCATCGTCACCCCCGGCACCGTCACCGATGAGGCGCTGCTGGACGAGCGCCGCGATACGCTGCTGATGGCGCTCTCGCGCGGCAAGCACGGCTATGGCCTGGCGTGGGCCGATCTGGCCGGCGGCCGGTTCCTGGTCAACGAAGTCGATTCGGACGATGCGCTGGAGGCCGAGCTGGCCCGCCTGGAGCCAGCCGAGCTGCTGGTGCCCGATGAAGAAAACTGGCCCGCCTTCCTGCAGTACCGCAATGGCATCCGCCGTCGCGCGCCGTGG
Organism: Paraburkholderia sp. EG304; assembly: GCF_046543485.1. Classification (NCBI taxonomy): domain Bacteria; kingdom Pseudomonadati; phylum Pseudomonadota; class Betaproteobacteria; order Burkholderiales; family Burkholderiaceae; genus Paraburkholderia; species Paraburkholderia sp. EG304. The sequence goes on from NZ_JBKGUA010000080.1 coordinate 16,115, forward strand.
CTGTTCGATGCCGACAGCGGCCGCCGGCAACTGCTGAACTTCTTCAAGCTGCACGACCTGACCGGCTTCGGGATCGACGACAAGCCACGCGCCACCGCGGCCGCCGGCGCCCTGCTCGGCTATGTCGAAGAGACGCAGAAACAGCGGCTGCCGCACCTGACCGCGATCGCCACCGAAACCGCGAGCGAAGCCATCGCCATGAACGCGGCCACGCGCCGCCATCTGGAACTGGACACGCGCGTCGATGGCGATACCCGCAACACCCTGCTCGGCGTGCTTGATACCACGGTGACGCCGATGGGCGGTCGCCTGCTGCGGCGCTGGCTGCACCGCCCGCTGCGCCTGCGCGAGGTACTCGTGCATCGCCACGATGCGGTCGCCACGCTGATCGATCGCGGCGCCGAAGGCGACGTGCGCGATGCTTTCCGTGCCCTGGGGGACCTGGAACGCATCCTCACCCGCGTGGCCCTGCGTTCGGCGCGGCCGCGCGATTTCTCCACGCTGCGCGATGGCCTGGGCTTGTTGCCCGCGGTGCGTGCGGTCCTGGCGCCGCTGGATTCGCCGCGCCTGGTCGCGCTGCACGATGCACTGGGCTCGCATGACGAGTGCGCGCAGCTGCTGGCCAGCGCGATCGCGCCGACGCCGCCGCTGAAGCTCAGCGATGGCGGTGTCATCGCCGAAGGCTACGACGCCGAGCTGGACGAACTGCGTCGGCTCTCCACGCATGCCGATCAGTTCCTGATCGACCTTGAACAACGCGAGCGCATCAGCAGCGGCATCGCCACGCTGAAGGTCGGCTACAACCGCGTGCACGGTTATTACATCGAGATCAGCAAGGGCCAGTCCGAGAAGGCGCCGGTGCATTACACGCGCCGCCAGACGCTGACCAATGCCGAGCGCTACATCACCGAAGAACTGAAGTCGTTCGAAGACAAGGTGCTGTCCGCGCGCGAACGCTCGCTGACCCGCGAGAAGTTCCTGTACGAGCAGCTGCTCGACATCCTCGCCAGCGGGCTGGAGCCGCTCAAGCAGTGCGCCGCCGCCCTGAGCGAACTGGACGTGCTGGCCGGCTTCGCCGAGCGCGCGCAGGCACTGGACTGGGCGCGCCCGGAACTGGAGACCGCGCCCTGCCTGAAGATCGAGCGCGGGCGTCATCCGGTGGTCGAAGCGGTGCGCGAGCAGCCCTTCGAACCGAACGACCTGGACCTGCATCCGGACCGTCGCATGCTGGTGATCACCGGCCCGAACATGGGCGGTAAATCGACCTACATGCGACAGAACGCACTGATCGTGCTGTTGGCCCACATCGGCAGCTTCGTGCCGGCCCGCCGCGCCGTGATCGGCCCGATCGACCGCATCCTGACCCGCATCGGCGCCGGCGACGATCTGGCCCGCGGGCAGTCGACCTTCATGGTCGAGATGGCCGAGACCAGCTACATCCTGCACCATGCCAGCGCGCAGTCGCTGGTGCTGATGGACGAAATCGGCCGCGGCACCTCGACCTACGACGGACTGGCCCTGGCCGACGCCGTCGCACGGCATCTGGCCTACCAGAACCGCTGCTACACACTGTTCGCCACCCATTACTTCGAGCTGACCGCACTGGCCGACGAACAGCACGAAGGCGGTGCCAGCGGCATCGCCAACGTGCACCTGGATGCGGTGGAGCATGGCGACGCCCTGGTGTTCATGCACGCGGTGAAGGACGGTCCGGCCAACCGCAGCTTCGGCCTGCAGGTGGCCGCGCTGGCCGGCCTGCCGAAGTCGACCGTGGCCCAGGCGCGACGTCGCCTGGCCGAGCTGGAACAGCGCAGCCACGAGACCCAGTCCGCCGTGGTCGCCGCGCAGGCGCTGGATGCACCGCAGCAGTTCGGGCTGTTCAACGCGCCCAATACCGCCGCGCAGGACGCGCTGGCCGCGATCGATCCGGACGAGCTGACCCCGAAGCAGGCACTGGAAGCGCTGTACCGGTTGAAGACGCTGCTCTGACCGAGCGTCCGGGCTGGCCACGACCAACGCTCGTGGCCTACCACGCAACGGTCGTGGCCTACCGCCACAAGACGGTAGTGCCGGCCCCGG
>NZ_JBKGUA010000081.1:0-18198 GCF_046543485.1 Paraburkholderia sp. EG304
CTCCGTGCTGGAAATCGCCGGGTGTCGCCCTCGTGCACACCATGCGGCTCTGGCAGCAATGCTAACCCGCGTCTGGTTTCTCACGGCGGGCCAGCCACCACATCACGGAAAGTCATACTGCCTAAACGGACAGCCGACGGGCGCGCAGGCGCAGATTGTCAAGGGGAAGTCGCCACGCAACGCGCTCATCAGCGCGGGCGTGGTCGCGGCCGTCGTCATTGCGGCACTCGGCTTCTACTACCAGGTCAAGGAGAGCGCCAAGGCCGACGACGAGGCGAAACTGGCAAAGAAGGCCAAACAGGCAGAAGTGGTCGACAGGTCGAACAGCACGCAGGACGTCGACAAGATTATTGAGGATCAGCAATCGGCTGCACGACGGATTGCGGCGTCCGAGGCGAGAGCTGCCGCGTTGCCGCGCGCGGCTTCCGCTGCAGCGCCCAGCCTCGCGCCAGGTCTGACCGCGGATAACTTCGTCGCTGACCAGCGCACTCGCGAACTCAAGACACAGGCGGATACCGACGCAATTTACGCGTCGGCGATCTTCCGGCCCGGCGTCAAGGTCAAGGATTCCGGGACCGCGCAGGCGACCTTGCCACCTGGCATCCTCACGCCGCAGCAGATTGCCGCGCGACAGGCATCCGCCCAGCAGGCTGCCACCGGTGCAGCCGGTGCACAGGTCGCCGCAGCGCTGGCGGCAGCGGGCATTGGTCCGGAGGCCGGGCGTGGCGCCGTTTCATCGACGCAGGACCGCGACACGGCGTTTATCAGGACCGCAGCAGGGCAATCCGGCAATGGCGAGGATTTTTCCCGCGGTGGCTTCGTGGGGCAGGCGCACGGTTGCGTGCTTTCGCCGCCGCACCATATTCCGGTGCTCTCCATCGAAGGGCTGAATTCCGATCGTCCCGGCACCGCTGCGCTCATGGTGGAAAAGGACGTCTACGACAGCATTCGCGGTGACTGCCTGATGATCCCGAAGGGCACGATGATCACCGCGCCCTACAGTTCGGATACTCGAAAGCGCAGAACGCTGGAACGATCACTGGCCTGAACGGTGCATGGACGGCGACCAATCCGCTGGGCAATGTCCCGGCCGCGATCCTTGCGACCAATGGGCCAACCTCGGACGGTAACTCGGTCTATATCCGTCGCGACGGCGCGCTGACCTGGACGGGAGACCAGAACGTCAATCACGTGAGCCTCCACAACGTTCACGACCTGGATGCAGAGGGGACGGTAAGCGCGGCGAATGTTGGAGCCACGGGCGCGGTGGCGGCAAGCGGCGCGGTAGCCGCGGGCACGACGGTCACGGCTGGTACGACTGTCACCGCCGGTACGACGATTGGGATGGGCAGCGTGGGCTGGCCACGAACCGCTTGCCCGGCGGTGAATGCCATGGCCGGGGCAAGCGATGGTTCGGGACTAATTCTGTCGTGCCAGAACCTGTCGGGCGTTCTGCAATGGATGCCGGTTGGCGGACCGAAGCTTTGGTACGGCTATTACCCGATCGATACGGGTTCGGGAGTGACCATTCCGAGTCCAAGTTGTCCTGCAGGCGGCACACCTGGCATCTTCGTGTCAGGCAAGAGCTTCCAGGTCGATCCGACAGCGGCCGTCAAATTTCCAGTCTACGGTGCGGGCCCGTGGACGGTGTACATCACAGACGGCAACGATACCCCAGTTGCAGGAACTGCGGTTGCCTCGACGTATTGCTACTACTAAGGAAAAGGAATGAAGCTTTTAAGAAGGATCGGACTCTTGCTGTGCCTGGCTTTTGCGTCCGGCACGTCGATCGCAGGGCCGGCAAGGTGCTCGCCAGGCAACCAGGACTCGAGCTGCGTCGGAATGATCACGACAGTCTGGCAGGCGCCGCCGACGTGTCCGACAGATGCCGGATGGACGACCGTCGCCGCGGCGCAGTGGATCGGGTCACAATACTCGGCCCCACAGTGCAACTATCAGGCGCCACCTAGCTGCGCTCCCGGATATGACCAAATTAGCCTGGACTGGAACGGATCGGCGTGGGTCAACCTGACTTGCATTCCTCGGACCCCGCCACCGAAAACGATAGTGTCGGCCACAGGATTCTGGGTATGGGCGGATTGCGGCTCCTACAATGGGAGCAGCAAAACGGGTCCGATACCGCTAGCGGTCTATCGGGATATTTGGTCCGATGGGTCAACCACGTACTATCAGTTCTACTTCGGTAAGCAATACCCCGTATCGGTCGACAGTCAAGGTCGATACTACGTGAACGAGTTAGGCGACAATTGGGACACGGACCAGGGTAATGGCTACCCGCTTGCGTCTCTATTTGAGGTGGCTGCCGGTGATCCGAGCGCTTCGATTCCACCGCAGCCCGCATACGCATGTTCTGGTTCCAATCACTAAGCCATACCGGAGTTCGCAAGCGCTATTAAAACGTAGAGTCAACAAAAAAGCCCCATCAATTGCAGATGGGGCTTTTGCTACTGCACGCTCGGGGAACCATGGGGCACTTCAGCCCACGATGTTACCCGTCGTGAAGGTGAAGCTCCGCGAAAACGCGACTCCGTTACGCGTGCCGGTGAGCGATACCGAATAGGTCGTATTTGCAGTCAGCGGCGCAGCAGGGTATGCAACGGCTTCGAACGGCGACAGTTCCTGGTTTGGATCGCTAGCCGAATTGAGGACTTGCAGCGCAATAACGTTACCCGACGTGTCCGTGTAAGTGCCCGAAGTCAGCACGATCGTATCGGTCGCGTTGCCGACTACGGCGACTGGCATACCGAACGAACCCGAAGTATTTGGCGGCATTGGTGTTTCGCCACCTGACAAGTACGGGACACCAGTGGTGCCCTGGCACGGGAACGTCAGCGGCAGATTGCCCGCGAGCGGCTGCAGGTTCGCGATTGACACAGACGACTGGACTTCTGGAAAGCCGTTGTATGTCAATTCATTCCAGCCCACGCCGATTTCCGTAACTGGCAAAGCGGCGACTGCGATGTGGTAGACGCCGCTCATCCACGCGTAGGCGATCCGCTGTCCGTACTCCGGCTCGGTGAGCGTGGCATTTGTGTAGAAACCCGCGCTTGCGCCCCCGGTATAGACGCCCGATCCCGGGAATCCGAAGTGAGCCGCGCGATCGGCGTACGTGACGCCGGTATAGCCAGCTTTGCCGGCCACCTCCGAATCGGTGATCGCGCCGCCATTCTGGCCCATGTAGGATGCGTGGGCCTGCGCGGCCTGATCCAGTTGGGTGTTCTCAACGAAAGCCGGGAAACCGCACTGCTGCCGTTGCTGGTTGAGCGTGTTGAAAACGGCGAGTTGTGCACTATTGGCCGCGTACTGCGGCGTCGTTACGTTTGCGCTGGTCGGGGTGGACGCCGGCGGGGTACTGCTGCTCCCGTTGTTGCTGCTGCTGCCACTGCTGCTGCTACCGCCGCCGTCACCGCCGCCCCCGCCACCGCCGCATGCAGCCAGGGCAAGCACGGCCGCGAAAGAAACGGCTGTCAGAGTGGAAATGTTCTTCTTCATTATTGAATCCTTGGATTTGTTGTTGGCTGTGCCCCTTGCACGACCTTGATTCCATGTTAGCGATCTCATCGCAAAGTCAAGTCGCGTCCGGTCGCGCTCCCGAAATCGTCGGGCGATCGCACCGTGGCCGTTGCGCATTCTAGTGATAACGGACATTCCTCGTAAGAATTGAGCGAGGCGCTCAGTATGTGGTCCAGAGATGCCCGCGGGAGAGGCGGTGAACGCTCACGCAGGACATGCGAAGCGGTTATGCACCTCGATCTTCGTGTCGTTGTTCGAGACCACATAGTGCGTGGTACAGGAACGGCAGGGAGCAACGGTCAGCCGGGTGTCGGCAGCCATCGAACGGGTCAGATTCCAGCCGCGATCGGCAGAGATGAGCCGGCTTTCGAACAGGCGCGCATAGATATCGTTCGTCGCAATGAGCGCCTCGGGTGCGTTGGCGTCCATCGCAATCGCCGACCGGTACGCATGTGCTCCCCAAGGATCTTGCGGGTCGAGTGCGCAACTTCTTCGCTTTCGGCCACGATCGAGGCGATCAGAGCTTCATCCAACTGGCCACCAAAGAACTGCCGCGCGGCCTGACTGAGTTCGTTCTGGTTGGGGATATGGACGAAGGTGGGAGGCAACGACTCTTCCAGCGCATCAGATCCGTCTGCACCGCCTGCGTCGGGTCGGGTCGGGTCGAACTCGTCGTTGTTGACTTTTTTCAGGTCCTTGCTGTTGCTCATGATTGTGTGTGTCCTTGCTCAAATCGGTGGAAGCCGGTTCGCAGGTGTTGCGCGAAGCGAAGCCGACGGAAGTCTGTCGGTGACGCTATGCGTGTGAGGCCGCGTGGTGGTTGCCCGGCCCGCGATAGGCGTCGATCAGCCTTTTGACTTCCCGGGGCGTAAGGAGCGGGACAGCTTTTCTGGCTTGCACGATGAAGGAGACGAGTTCATCGGTCGCCCGGAAAAGCAGGCACATATCGGTCAGGCGGAGGTGCCGGATGGCTTCCGGATTGGTCCCGAATTGCTGGTGGCACCGGAGGTAGAACCTGGCGCTGAAGCGGGAGAGCTTCAATTCGCGCTCGACGAAGCTCAATGCCCAGTTGGTGGCGTGCTGCCGTACCAGAGGCGTGTCGCCGAGGTTCTGCGTCCGGTCCTGCTGGACAAGATGCACGATGTCGGCAATCGCCTTCGCGATCATCATGTGTAAGCCGGCCGCGGAGCGGTCTTCTGAAGAGTCTTTAACGTTTCTCATTTCTTTTCTGTTCTGTTTCCGTGTGGCGTGACGCTGCACTCTGACCTTTCTGATGCGCGTAGCACTCATCCCCTGGCCAGAATACGCTTCGTTTTTCGCCCGTTTCGGCTGAAAGGCGCACGATTACATGCAGCTTTTGTGACAACCGGCACTTTTGCGCGAAGCAAAGGTTGAATCGGCAAGCATTCGGGAACCTTTAGAAATTCCGGGCAATTTATTTAGGGTTTTCCCTCGGTTCATGCGGATTGCATCACGTGTATGCGATGCGCATGAATTGCCGCGTCACCGGTGACAGCCACCGCCTGAATTGCGCGCCAGGGGTGGTGCACGTTCACCGGTAGATCGCCCCTCGCGTCGTGGCGTGCCTGGCGGGCTCGCAGCCATTGATGCAGGTCGGCGCGACGAATCAGATTGGCGGGCAGGGCGGCCGAAATTTCGCAGCGGTCACTCGCGAACACACCCAGACCTTCAACCGGCCAGATGCCGGGCAACACACTCCGCAGGAAACCAACCTTGGACCGGTTCTGGCGAAGCGGCGAGCGGCGTGTTTCGCGTTGGCCGTCCGCGCCGACGCGCACAACGGTTTGCGCGTCAGGGCCGGGCAGGATGCTGCCCGCCCAGTTCTTGGTTTCGATGACGAAGATGCCGAAGGGCGTGATCGCGAGATGATCCAGTTCTGCCGTCGGAAAGTCGGTCCCCGGCGCGTGGTTCAGCAGCAGGGCGCCCGGGTGGAGGTAGAAGTTTTCGCCGCACAGCCATTGCAGCGCGGAGCGAAGTTCCGCCTGCACGAGCGCCTCGCCTTCGTCGCCGCTTTTCTGGTTGCGCGTGGCGGGTGGATTGCTTGTGTCGGGCTTGCGTTGGCGCGTGAGTGCCCGCCAGGCGAATACGCAACCGGACACGACAAGGATGGTCGTCAGCATCGTGGGAACCTCGTTGAGTGGAGATGAGTTCCAGTCTGCCGCGTAATTTTCGAAGTCAAGTCGTCGCGGAATCGACGCAGAAACCTGGAAGCTTTCTTTCCGCCTTCATTCAATCCCGAAAAGCTATATGGTTTAGTCGAGCTTTCCGGGTTAAGGCCGTCAGCCGGCTGACGCAATAGCGCGAGCAGCCACCAGGTGCGAGACCCGCCTGCCTTTTAAGCTGCACGACTTTCGCGAGCATTCAGATCTGCTGCGAGGTTCGGGCGCGGTAATCTAGGCTCATCTCCGCGTCGTCCCCGACGCATCGACATGCGTGACGGTAGTCGCGCGTCCGTTCTGCCTCTCCCTCATCTTTTTTCCGTGCTGGTGTTCCCGTATGGGCCCTTTCCGGGTTCCTACGAAAGCGCCTCGCGCCGAGTTTCCTTGCTCGTCCCGAGCATCGAAACCACCGGACGTTGTCCGGACATTCCCTTGTGCGTGAATTTTTCTGGAGAGTAAAATGCTGAAAGTTCTGTTCAACGGTGCCCTGAAGACACCGGGCAAGCTGGTCGCCCTCTGTCTGGTCGCCTATCTCGCGACCATTTCGTTTGTGGTCTCCGGCTTGCTCATCCTGCTCGCTGCTCGCTGGGTGTACAAGGCGATGATGAAGAAGGCCAAGGAAATTGAAACTGCCGAAGCCGAAGCGCAAGCCGCACGCATCGAGACTGAAAAACTCGCTGCTGCTGCCAGAGCTGCTGACGCCGCGAAAGCTCGCACCGCTGCCGTTGCACACGCAACTGCGGCTGCGAACGACCCGGCTGCTCAACCGGCACCGATGAAGCAATATGCAAAATCGGCTGTCGTTGTTCCGTTCAAAACCGGTACCCAATAACCGGGGTACTGTCACCACCTACCGTCACCAGGGCTTATGCCCTCGGTGACGGCACCTCAACCCATGCCGGGAATCCATTCCCGGTTACGGGTCATTGGATTGCCGGCCAGACACCGGAGCAATCCATGGAAACGCATGTGGCTGCCTGGCAGCTGGACATGTTCGGCGATTCCTCGCCGGTTCTCGTCACTACCCCCCGGCCTGACCCTCTTCCCGATCCGCAGTTCTGGAGCGCAACGGTTCGCGACAGGATGATCGACGCCCTGATCTCCTTCGCGAGTGACAGCCGCCGCGGCGACCGCATGCCTGAGTCGCTGATGGACTGCGCGGAACTGCTCTCCGAGCGTCTGCGTAACCGCAAGATCGACGTCGATGACTACCGCGCGACGCTCGGCTGGATCATGGGCTACTGGAATGGCGCGCTGCCTTATGTCTACGTCTGCAAGGTCAACGGCATTGATCCGGAGACGATGCAGGACGTCATCATGAGCACGCCCCTGCTCGCGCGCGATCTGCGCGAGCTGCAACGCATGTGCTTCGGCACGTTGTTGTAGGAGGCAGCATGGCAAACGCTGGATCACTCCTTACCCGCGTACTCGCGGACCTCTTCCCCGGCAAGTCCGCCGCACAACCCACCTCACCATTACCCCAGGCCAGCGCACCGGCCGCACCCGTCCAGACGCCCGCGCCTCCCACAACCAGTAGCGTCGGTATGCCGCACGAGATAGGGCAGGGAGCGGCAAACGAAACGGTGGTGATGATTGGGGACACGCCGCACCTGTTCGTCGACGAGGGCGATCACATTGTTGAGTTCATCCCCGCCTTCGATGACCACACCGAGGAAACCGAGTTCGGCCTGAAGATCGTGCCCGATCTCGCTCCCCACTGGTCACAGGTAGCTTCCCATCGTTGCACGCTCAAGGATGCGATCGTCACCGCGATTCGTGGGGGCAGCACATCGGGGGGCAGCACATCGCTCAACATCCCGAAGTCGGAGTCACGTGACACGAATGAAGCGCCGACCCCTGAAGCTGGGCTTGCTGCTTCGCACGTGAGTGGCGATGAGGACCGGCCAGCACGCGGCAGCGCCGCGCGCGCCCGAACGCGAGGTGAGTCGAATGACGCCGCGGTGACGGGTCGCATCCTGTCCTGGGGAGAAGAGCGGTTCCCGGATCGCAACAGGCCCGGGCGCTTTTACAAGTCATTCGCCATGCACATCGACACGACGACCGGCGAGCGAACGCTTCAGGGTGAAGGCCTGAAGGACGCAATCGCGGAATGTCACTGCGTCGTCGGTGATGTTGTTTCTGTGCGGCGCCTGCGCAAGATCAAGGTCCCGGCATTCCGTAGCGATGGCAGTCCGGTCATGGTCGAAGGCAAACAGGTCATGTGGGACAAGTGGCTATGGTCAATTACTAAATAGAGGAAATCAGAATGGCATCTGTTAATAGGGTAATTCTCGTCGGCAACCTCGGCGCAGATCCTGAAGTTCGTTATCTTCCAAGCGGCGACGCCGTGGCAAACATCCGTCTTGCGACGACCGATCGCTATAAGGACAAGGCCTCAGGCGAGATGAAGGAAGCGACCGAGTGGCACCGCGTCTCGTTCTTCGGGCGCCTCGCCGAAATCGTGTCCGAGTATCTGAAGAAGGGCTCGTCCGTGTACCTCGAAGGGCGCATCCGCACGCGCAAGTGGCAGGCGCAGGACGGCACCGATCGTTATTCGACCGAGATCGTCGCGGAACAGATGCAGATGCTCGGCGGCCGCAGTAGTGGCGACAGCGGCGGTGACTTCGAACAGCGTGGTGGCTCGCGTGCCAGCCGGCCCGCGCCGGCCTCGCGTTCCAGTGAATCGCGAGCGCCGGACAATATTGGCACCCGCGCGCAACCTCCGCAGCCGTCTCATGGCGGTGGCGGTGCTCCGCGCGGCGGTGGCTTCGAAGAGATGGATGACGACATTCCATTCTGAGGTCTCGTAACCGAAAACTGTAAAGATCAACCCCGCCTTTTGGTGGGGTTTTTCTTTTTGTATCTGGGATTCCGAGCTTTCCTTGACCCGCAACATTTGCCGGAGAGGTACCGCGGCTGCCGGCGATTCTTTGTTCGTAACTATTACCGTCAAGGTCGGGCGCCGACGGCCCGGACGGGTGGCCTTCGCCGGGGGCTGCCACGAAAAAGTCGTAAACATTGCCTACGTTGAATCGGAAGCATCAGGGAGAAGCCGATGCATACCCCATTTCACGTGGTCACGTTCCTGCATCCGGGCGGCGAACGTCTGCCGATCCTGCTGGACGCCGAGAGGCAACCGATACCCTGGGTCAACGCGTATCTGATCGGACGGCTGCGCCCCCGGCTGTCGGTCAGCAGCCTCGTCAAGACGCTGTACGTTCTGGGCTATCTGTGGGCATGGGCGTCGACGGAAGCATTTCCCCTTGAGGCGCGACTCGTATCCGGCGAAGGGCTCACGCAGGACGAAATCGTCAGCCAGCTCTACCCATGGCTACGGCGCAACTTCCGGGTGGCGGGGAAGGTCCGCAAGCTGGTTGTCTCACTTGGCACCGTGACATTCCGGCTGAACGTCGTTTCGCAATGTGTCGTGTGGCACCTCGAGTGCGCGATGTCGGCGATGCCCGTGGGCAGCCCGAAAATCCGTGACATACGGGCACGGCTGACGCTCATCGAGCGCAGCTTTGCGACTGCGGCGCGAGCCCGCCTGCCATCCGCCGTGCACGCGGCGCCGCTGTCCGACGACCGGCTGCAGCGGCTATTGCAGATCTGCCATCCCGACGCTGGCGACAATCCTTGGAAAAAGCCGTATCGCCAGCGCAACTACCTGATCGTGTTGATGATGGCAACACTCGGCGTGCGGCGGGGTGAACTGCTCAAGCTCCGGGTTTCGGACTGCCACCTGGCCCGCGCCATTCCCGAAATCCGCGTCGAGCGCTCGCCTGACGATCCCGCTGATCCACGGATCAACGAGCCGCACGTCAAAACCGAGTCGAGACATCTGCCGTGCGATGCCTGGCTGGCCAGATACCTCAACGAGTACATCTGTAGAACGCGCCGAGCGGTTCCCGGAGCCAGTAGGAGTCCATTCCTGTTTCTGAGCCGGGGTGGGCAGCCGATGAGCCTCGCGCGCGTGAACGGTCTGCTTGATCAGGTTGCCGCCGTTCATCCTGAGTTCGACGACCTGCACCCGCACTGCCTGCGCAGCACGTGCGCGATCAACTTCCGGGCAGCTGGGCTGCGCAACGGCCTGGATGAAGAGCGTATCGACAAGGACATGATGTACTTCTTCGGCTGGCGCTCGGCCGACTCGGTGAGGCCGTATATCGACGCTGCGATCCGGCGGGAATCATGCGAGATCAGCCTGAGCTACCAGGCTTCGCTCTTCGGCAGTTCAATCGTCGGGAGCGACGTGTGACGAACGGTGACGTGAACCGGGCCATGGCCGCGCACCTGCGGCGGTACGGACTGCCTACGTTGCCAGATTACATCGTGGACCGCGATGGACGGCGGATGGATCTCAACGGCCTCGTATGGAAGTTCAATGTCGTCACCGCACACGTTGCAGTCGACTGGTCCAGCCTCGCCGACTGCAACGTGATCGTGAGCTATGTGCTGCGGCGATGGGCGGTACAGCTTCTTACACAACAGTCCGGTGGGACCGTCGCGGGTGCTATTAAGACAACGGCGGCAGCGCTGAGTGGGCGGCCCGTCTGTGACGATATGTCGACCGGCGAACTGCAGGTGCTGTGGCAGCATCTCTCGGTAATCGATGATCCGTTGCGGCTGCGTGCAGCCCTGCGCGCCTCGGTGGAGAAGGCAATTCAGGTCCTTCGTGTACGGAAAGCGATGGACGATTTTTACGTCCTGCGCAGCTGGTATATCTGGTCATCAGAAATGCTGGACTGCCTTGGTTTCGACGTGGAGTTCGCTCTGGAACTCGATGAAATCCGGATCCCAACGCGGCCATCGCGCATTGCCGTGGAACTGGACGACGAGGAGTGCGGCCCGCTCTGGGATACGGAGGTGACGCTGCTCCGTCGCGCGCTGCTCGACGACAGATCTATGGAGCGAGGCGACGTGATGCAGCGCACGGCCGTCGCGCTCAGTCTTGCGTATGGCCGCAATCCGGCCAACTTCTGCCTGCTGCGTGAGACGGATCTGAGGAACGCTCTCGACGGATTCGACGTGCCTGCCCACTGGGTGCTGGCCATTCCGAGAATCAAGAAGCCGGGCGTTGGCGTGCGACAGGTGTTCGTCGAGGAGCCTGTCAGCGGTGAGTTGGTAGACCTCTTGAGGGAATTGATTGAGGTCAACAAGACAGTCGACTGCGGCAACCGTCCCAGGCCGCTCTTCATGCGATGCGATGTCGACGAATGGCATGAGGGGACGGATACGGGCGAATACGCGTACCACATCACTGCCCAGTCGTTCACTCGACTGGTACAGCAGTTCTCAAAGCGCATGGATCTCGTATCGCCTCGCACCGCGCGTCCCCTTCGCATCAGCTCGCGCCGGTTGCGTTACACGTTCGCGACGACGATGGTCGAACTTGGCGTATCGAGAAGGGTTCTGGCTGCAATGCTCGACCATTCGGATACACAACACGTCCAGGTCTATTACTCGCTGAAGGGGAAGCGGCTGACCACCATCCTTGACCGTGCCGCCGCGCTGAAGATCGGGCCGCTGATGAGGCTGTTCCGTGGGACGGTGGTGCCGTCAGCGTCATATGCCGTGAACGGATCTGATCCCAAGAAAAGCATCCGGTTTGTTGGAGACGTGTCGGCTGTACCGCCGGTTGAAATTGGCGCCTGCGGACAGGAGCGCCTCTGCGCCCTTGATCCGCCGTTCTCTTGCTACCTCTGCCCTAAATTCCAGCCTTATGCGGAAGCAGACCATCAAGCCGTTCTGAACGAACTGCTCGCGAGCCGCGAGGACCGTCAAACGAAGTACGGTTCGCGCCTGTCGATCCAGCTCGATGATGTCATCTATGCCGTTGCGCAGGTCGTCCGGGAGGTTGAAGACTATGTCCGCCGACTTCGCAAGAAGACGTAAATCGATGGCCGCGCCCACCTGCTCGGTCGGCGTGCTGTCGGCTAACTGGATCGTCAACCGTGCGGCGCTTGTATCCAGAGCCAAGGCTGCAGTTCCGTTTGCGGGCGTGGCTTGGGACAGTTCGACCTGGGACGTGTCAGAGACCTACCGGCACCGCACCCGCGCGTACAAGGCAGACCGGCCTGCACAGCGGTTGCTGTTCACACAACATAGCACCATGCCTCGCATATATGGTGCGCCGCTGTGCGGCCCGTTTGGTGATGTCGTGAAGTCGCTCGTGTGTCTGCGGCATCGTCAACGGGGCCAGTCGGCGGGCAGCCACATGGTGTTCGTTCGGGCCGCACGCTACGTATTCGATGCGCTTGCGGATCGTGATCACGACATCGGGGAACTGACGGCGGACCACCTGGACGCCGCTGCTGCGGTGCTGTTCGAACGTGAGTGTGAGTCATCCGCATACAAGGTCGTCGGCCATATGGAAGAGTTTGCGGACGCACTGGATCGTAATGGTCTGTGTCGCCTGCGACTTGACTGGCGCTGCCGGCGTAAATCCCGTCCGCGATCGATGACGCCTGACCGTATCGACGCTGCGGCTCGGGAGGCCAGGCCAGCGAGCCGTCTGCCAGATGAGGACGCCGTCCGGGCGATCGGTTACCTATACCAGCGGATTCCGCGCGGCGCATCGCCGCATGATCCGGTCAGTGCCGATCGCATCATGATCCTGATCACAACCGTGATGGTGTGTACCGGCTTGCGTATCGGCGAAATGCTAACCCTGCCCGAGAAGCCACTCTTGCTGGCCGAGGACGGCTGCAAGATTCTGCGCTATGCGCGCTTGAAGGGACGGGCCGACGATGTGGCCGTCGAGTGGGAAAGCAAGCCATTGCTGACGGAAACGGAGGAGGTCGTCGAGGAGGCGCTGACTGAACTGCGCGAAACAACACGGGGAGCGCGGCAGGTCGCCCGCGCCTTCCATGAATCGGGTGAGCTGCTCACAGCCATACCGTTGCCGGTGGAAATTGTTGGCCCCTCGTTGCACGCGATACTGGGATTGCGCAGCAATGCGGTTGCGCAGTTCCTGAAAGCGCGGAGCATTGCGTACAAGATTGTTGGCGGGAAGATACGCGTCTCTCGCGGCGCGTTGCTGATAGGAATCAGGGCCGATCACTGGATGTCGCCCACGATACCGGGCGCGCCCGGCCGCGGCCTCGCACTCCACGAAGCGCTCTGCGTTGCGTATACGAACCAGATGCATCGCGGCACCCGGACGACGCTGACCTATGCGGCGCGTCCGATCACGGACCAGCAGGTGCGCGACTTCCTGACCGGGCGTGGTGTCATCAGCTCGGTCTTCGAGCGCTACGCGATCGTCGACAGTAAGGGTGGCCGCATAAACGTCCGCTCGCATGGATTCCGCCACTTCCTGAATCACGTGCTCGATGAGGGTGGTGCGCCGGATCTCGTCCAGACCAAGTGGTTCGGGCGCAAGCACGCGGCCGACACCAAGGCCTATCAGCACATGACGCCCGGCCAAAAAGCCATGCAGGTAGTGACGGACATCATGAGCGGTCGCATCAGCGGTGCCGTGACGGAGATAGCGACGGTATTGCCAGTCGAGCGCGCGCACACGTTTCTGTCAGCACGCATCCATGCCGTCCATGATGTCGGGCCGGGGATGTGCATCCACGACTTCCAGATGGCGCCATGTCCGCGTCATCTGCAGTGCTCGGCCAATTGCGACGAATATATCTGGCTGAGGCACGACGCGCCGCGATCAGACGAACTCAAGAGACAGGCAGCCGTCGTCTACGTGAGCCTGCAGAATGTCCAGATGCGGATCGACGGACAGGCGCTGGTCGAACCGGACTGGATGAGGCACCTGCGTAGCCGGTACGGGCAGCTGATGGCGCAACTGGCGACCTTGGACTTCGATGAAGCTGACCTTGTGCGCTATATCGACGAAGGGGGCTGCAATGCCGAAAGCGATCCGGGCTAACTCGAAGATCAGCGAGCGCAAGGCCGCGGGGATCGTCGCTGAACTTGATCGCTGGCGGGACGGTGAACTCGGCATAAAGCTCACATGGGAGCGGATCGAAGCGTTCTCCGGGTTCACACGCCAGGCACTCAGTCGCCACCCTGACATCTTGCGCGCCTACCAGCAAGCGAAGCATGCACTCGCGGCTCCGGATCGACGTTCCCGGTCGCGGTCCCGTAGTGACGAGCTCACGTATCTTGATCAGACCGTCGAGAGTCTACGTATGCAGATTCGACATTATGAAACATTGGAGCAGCAGTGGCTGCAGCGTTGGCAGCGCATTGCGTACCATTGTTCCCGAAAAGGCATGAGTATTGAGGAATTGGATCGTCCGCTGGATGACCTCAACCGGAAAGGTACGTAGAGGCGAAAGCAGGGTCGATTGCGCGAGGATTCACCGAATTGGCGGTTGGGCACACGCTTTACACTGAATCGTGACTCGCGCTCCAGGCGCATCGACCGATTGCCCAGCAGGCACGGGCACGTCCAGCGCCAATCTTTACGAATCAGTCCGCCCAACGTCGCGACGGTCGGCCCGTTCTGCGTCGCGTGGCAATGTTTACGCAATTACGGGACAGAACCGTTCGGCGGTTTTCACACCCGTTCAGCGTGGTCGATCATCTGATCCCGGAAAGGCTCACCGTTCCTCCAGTTCTTCTCCCGTAACACCTCACCTTCGCAACGACACGCCTTCGGGCGTGTCGTGCGACGGATCTTCTGCATCGGCCGTTCGCGCCTGTCTTTCTTCTGTATCCAGCCAGCACGTCTGCTGAAAAAAGCTGCCCGCCAGTGCGCGGACCGCTTTTTTGAGCACGCGTTCTTACGCCTGTCTCAGGCACCGACCTAACCCACTTCCGCAAAGGAGAGTGACTATGAGTTTGAATGGAAGGGAACTCACGCCCGAGCAGTACACGTGGCTACAGCGCAAGCTGAAGGAGTTCACGCGCTCCCCGGAGCAATGGATCTCGCTCCTCGTGAGCTATGGCGTGCCTGCTGACCGATTGACCGGCAAGGCGTGTGCGTGTCCCGTTTGCGGCGGCGACGATCGCTTCACCTACGACAACAAACGTGGGCGGGGCGACTGGGTATGCCGCCATTGCAACAACGGCGACGTGATGGCGGGCGACGGCCTTCAGCTGATCACACGTGTCAACCGGATGGGGCTGTACCGGCTGATGCGCGAGATCGACGGTGGTTCTGCGCCGCGGGCAATCCGTCTGGCTGGCACTGCTGAACCGCCAAAGCCGAAGCGTAAGGCAAGCCCGGAGTTCACCGCCAGGCGTCTGAGCTCGATGTGGGATGCGGCAAAACCACTGTCGGCGGGCGACCTTGTGATGCGCTACCTGGGCGCCCGCGTGCTTGGCCTGCGCGTTGCACCTTCGCCGGCGCTTCGGCTTGGCATGCTCGAGTACCGGCACGAGAAGAAGGTGATCGGCAGCTGGCCAGGCATTCTCGCGCGGTTCGAATTGCCCGATGGACGTCTGGGTACGCTGCACCGGACGTTTCTGGAACGGTCGACGCCCGCAAAGGCGCTGATCGTATCGGCCGAGGGCGAAATCCTTGACCCGAAACTCAACGACATGACGCTCAATCCGCTTGCGGGCGGAGCAGTGCGTCTGATGGAGCCAGTCAATGGCGAAATCGGTGTCGCCGAGGGGCTCGAGACGGCCTGTGCTGCGCACATGCTCTTCGATGTGCCGACGTGGTACTGCCTGAACATCGGTCTACTGCGTCAGTTCGTTGTGCCGGAAGGTCTGGGTATTCGCGTCGTGCACATTTTTGTCGACTTCGACGCTGTCGATCCAAAGACCGGCAAATCTGTCGGGGTCGCAGGTGGCGTCGAGCTCGCGAAGCGTCTGAGAGCCGAAGGGTTCACGGCCATCGTTCACCGGCCGCGTGTTCGCGGAACCGACTTCGCTGACGAGTGGGTTGCACGGTGCGCGAATGCGGTGCCGTCGACGGAGAACTGTTGCGGCGGTGTGAAGGCTGCTCAACTCGCAGCGCTCGCCTGAACCATCGCAGTAAGCGCGGCTTTCGCCGCACCTCTTTTATCTTGCCCGGTGGGGATATTTCC
Organism: Paraburkholderia sp. EG304; assembly: GCF_046543485.1. Taxonomy (NCBI): domain Bacteria; kingdom Pseudomonadati; phylum Pseudomonadota; class Betaproteobacteria; order Burkholderiales; family Burkholderiaceae; genus Paraburkholderia; species Paraburkholderia sp. EG304. Next base: position 15,716 of record NZ_JBKGUA010000081.1, read on the forward strand.
CACCGGGGAATATCTCGTCGGGCTATTTTTCTGGAGAAGAAAATGCGCTCGTTCCAGGTTCTCGTGGGTGGGTTCGCGATCGTTGCTACGAACGGTGCCGAAGGCGGCCGTCAGCCGGTCGTCAAGTCTGAAGCAGTGGCCTTTGATGTGATTGACCGGAAGGCAACGGGCAATACCCAATACGCCAGCCGTGACCAGAGCTTCGATGAAGCGTGGGACTTTTGCGCCCGCCGTCTACTTGTTACCGGGGCTCCCCGGCCGCACTGATCAATATAGAGAAACGGCTCCCCCAAGGTTATTGGGGGAGCCGTTTTTTTCGCCTGCGCGTTTCGCCAATTTCAGGATTTCAGGATGGCCAGGCATACCACCACAACGATAGCGAAGACCTTCCACAGCCGCCAGATTTCGCTCGACCAGATCGCGCCAGCCGCACCCGTCATCAGCAGTATGACGCAAAGGTCCATGTCCACCACGTGCTTGCTCGCGAGCATCGCGGCGAACCACCACAGCGCGACCGACGCAACAAATATGATCGCGCGGCGTGCGAAGAACGGCAGTCCCATGAACCTGCTGTAATACGAAGTCGGACGTTCGATCGGGTCCATTACTCAGCACCCTTCTTCCGGTTCGTGTACCAAACGAGCACATCGTAGCTGTACCAGCCTGCGATGCCGGTGGCCGCGGCCGTCGCAAAAAACACCCACGTACGCAGCTCGCCGAGCGGCAGGCCGCCGCGGACGATTTCGATCAGTTCCAGCATACAACCTCCAGTTAATGTTGCACCGGTGCAAGGCGCGGCGCGCCATGAACACACCGATGCGATAACCCATCTTCGCATCACCAAACAGAAGTCAAGTCGCCACGCTCAGATGAATGAGCCGAACGCATCGGCTATTTCATTGACGTCGTAACTCCTGGCTGGGTCGCCGTCGTTGGAAACAGCGGGACTCCGTTCGACGCTGGCAGTAGCTTCTGGCACAACGCGTGGGGCCTCTTCCGGTTGACGCAACTGAGCGGCTGCCAGTTGCGTTCCCGACGATAACGGAGAGTCACCTGCAAACGAAGCCGCTGCGTTCGTGCCTGCTGATCCTTGCCCGCGTAGGGCGGACTCGGCAAGCGAACGAAGCAGAGCGGCCCGCTCCCTGTATGACGATGCCTGGCTCAGTCGCGCATGGAGAAGCGGCGTGCTCACCGCGTCGATGACCAGCTTCATGTCGAACTTCTCGCTCATGCTTTAGCAGTAGCACGCTCGCGCGTGAGGCCAGCTTCGCCGACGATCAGAAAGCCCTTTACGTTCGCCATGCAGGGCGACTCGATGACTTCCAGCATGACGCGCGGGAATGCCTTCCGGATGGCGGGCACATACAGGGGACCGGCGCCCCCCGACAGGATGATCGATCGCGCGTTCGTGAGTTGGCCGACGTTGTTCTGCATTTCCTTGACGACACCCGCGATGACCGGTTGTGACTGTTCCAGGTATGGGTCAAGGTCGATGTCGTTGCCATAGAAAAAGAATGGCTTGCGCTCGCGCAACGCCTTGTCAATGCGTTCGATATCCTCCACCTGTTCGTCCTGGTCGCGCGAAATGAGTGCCGCGATCCGTTGATAGATCTGCGATGCACCGCCCGGGATGCCGTCGCTTCGCTTGTCGTCCATCGTGAAGCCGTTCGCATAAACCCAGTCGGTCGTGAAATAGCCAACGTCGATGACAAGATGCGCGCTGTCCCGACCGAACTCGCTCTGGCGGTTGGCCGACGCAGCGACGAGCGAGCCAAGCGGCTGCGGGATGACTACCACCTTGTCTACGGTAACGCGTCCTGCACCGAAATCGAAGGCGCCTGTGAAGCGGTCACGCAAGGCGCTCGAATACTTCTTCATGTTGTGGACGGGTAGGCCGAGCACCAGACGTTCGATATGTGTCACGCCGGCGAAATGAACCGCGCCGGCGAGCAGGGCCGCGTAGCTGTCGGAGAGGACGAAGTCATTCGAGAGGGCGCGGCCGGTATTGCCGTAAGCCGCAGTCAGGGATACATCGGGCCCGACCTCATACTCGATCTGGTCGATGACGATGGTCACGACCTTGCGTGACGCGAGCACGCTGTCGCCGTAGCCGGACAGTGCACGGCTCGCCGCAAGCGGGGCGAGCGACGGAAACATACCGGTGGCGATGCTGCCGCTGGCTGCGCGATGTGCATACTTGGTGTTGCCGTAGCCGACGTCGACTGCGAAGACGGAAGTTTTCAAGATGACTCCATTCGATTTGAGGGATCGCGATGAAGTGACAGAAAACTGACAGATAAGTATCAGTTTGTTCCGCCACATCTCACGTGAACCGGCGAACTATCAGATAACTGACACTTAAGGCATTGCTGATCAAGTCCACCGCATAGCTACTCGGAGCGTTATAGAGCGGAGTGGATAAGGAAGGCAGAACAGGATGAAGCAGCAGACGCTGGCGATGGAAGCTGACGAAGGTGCGGGTT
>NZ_JBKGUA010000082.1:0-17340 GCF_046543485.1 Paraburkholderia sp. EG304
GCTCCAATACGCCGATCATCGAGTGGCCCGATTGCGCCGATCATGCACTGGCTCGATTGCGGCGATCATCCGGTGGCTCGATTACGCCGATCCCGGAATGGCTCGAATATGCCGGTCAGTGACACCATATGAACGGAATCGCGATATGGATCGAACCAGAACAAACAGTTTTACCTTGGCAGTGTCGCGCCGCACCTTTTTGCACAGCCTCGGCGCGTTGCCGCTGAGCGCATGCGGCGGGGGGCGGCAGCGTCGGCGAAGCGGCCGTGAGCCGCTCGGCCGTTGCGAGGGCGGTGAGCATCAACGCGGCGAGCCTGGTGTTCGGACGAGCGGCAACCGGCGAAGCCGCCGTTGCGACGAGCGGCGCGTTCGTGCATCCGGGGCTCCTGCACACGCAGACCGACTTCGACCGCATGGCGCAGAAGGTCGCCGCCCAGGCGCAGCCCTGGTACGCCGGCTTTCAGGTGCTGACCGCCAACGGCCACACGCGACTGTCTTGGCCGCCCCGGCCGTCCGCGCAGATCAATCGTGGCGGCACCGGACCGCAGAACTATCCGCAGCTGTATGGCGACATCGCCGCCGCCTACGCTTGCGCGCTGTACTGGAAAGTCACTGGCGACACGGCATACGCCGACAAGGCGGTGCAGATCATGAACGCGTGGTCCTCGACGCTGCAGAGTCTCGCAGGCGACACCAACGTCGATCTGGCCGCCGGCATCTATGGCTACGAGTTCGCGATCGTCGGCGAGATCATGCGCAGCTACCCTGGCCTCGCCGCAGCGGACCTCACGGCGTTCCAGTCGATGATGTCCAACATCTTCTATCCGATCAACATCGACTTCCTAAACCGCCACAACAACACCGACTACACGCACTACTGGGCCAACTGGGACCTTTGCAGCATGGCGTCGATCATGGCGATCGGCGTGCTCTGTGACGACCGCGCGATGTTCGACGAGGCGGTCAACTACTACCTGAGCGGGCTTGGCAACGGTGCGATCGCGCAGGCGGTCTACTACCTGCACCCGGGCTACCTCGGCCAATGGCAGGAGAGCGGGCGCGACCAGGGGCACAACAACCTCGGCATCGGGCTGTGCGGCGCCATCTGCGAGATGGCCTGGAACCCGGGCATCGATCTCTACGGCTACGACAACAACCGCTTCCTCGCCGGCGCGGAGTACGTGGCGAAGGCCAACCTCGTGCAATCCAACGGGACTTACCTCACGGTGCCGTACGAGAGCTACGCGAATGTCGACGTGGTGCAGCCCGGGTTTTCGACGGCGTCGCAAGGTGATATCCGTCCGATCTGGGCGCTTGTCTACAACCACTATGTCAATCGCAAGGGGCTGGCCGCGCCGTGGTCCGAGAAGTTCCCGCTCGCGATCCAGCCGGAAGGCGGCGGCAACTACGGTGCGACGAGCGGCGGCTACGACCAGCTCGGCTACGGCACGCTCGCCTACACGCGCGATCCGGTGACGCCGGCTGGTACTACGTCGTCAGCGCGACGACGGCAGCGGGCGAGAGCGCGAACTCGAACGAGGTCGCCGCGGTGACGGCCGTGCAGTTGCATACCTGGCTGAGCTTCGACGAGTCGAGCGGCACGACCGCGGCCGGCGCGACCGGCAACGGCCATACGGGCACGCTAGTCGGCGGCGCGTCGCGCACCGCTGGCAAGTCCGGCAACGCGGTGCTGCTCGACGGCTCGAGCGGCTACGTCAGCCTGCCAAACGACATCGTCGGGGACGTCTCGGATTTCACGATCGCGACGAGGGTGTTCCGCAATTCAAACAGCACGAAGCAATGGGAGCGCGTGTTCGATTTCGGCACGCGCACCGGCCATTACATGATGCTCACCCCCGACAGCAGTGGTGGCACGGTGCGCTTTTCGATCACGCTCAACGGGTCTCACAACGAGAGTCAGGTCAATGGCAACGCGCCGCTGCCGAGCGGGCAATGGACCCATGTGGCCGTGACGCTCTCGGGCACGACGCTCACGCTGTACATCAACGGCAGCCAGACCGGCCAGACGACGGGCGTGGCGTTCGCGCCGTGGCATCTCGGTCCGAGCGCGCAGAGCTGGATCGGACGTTCTCAGTACGCGGCGGATCCGTACTTCAACGGAGCGATCGACGAGTTTCGCATCTATCGCGGCGCGCTACCGCCGGATCAGATCGCGACGCTCGCGCAGGGTTGATTGTCAGCGTGAACTTCTTCGTCAAAAGGATGACCGTTTCAATGAAAATGAACCACAACGCCAGCCTCTTCATCTCCGCTATCTTCCTGAGCGCGGGCTCAGCGGGCGCGCAATCGCTGGCGACCGGCGATAGCCGGTCGGTCAGCGAACCGGCCTATCCCGGCGTCTGCCAGACGCTGTACGCGAATTTCTCCAGCTCGCAGCGCTCGTCGCCTCCGGCCACCGACGACACGAGCCGCCTTCAGGACGCACTGAATCAGTGTGCGGGAACCGGCCAAAGCGTGGTGCTTGCGTCATCGGGCTCCAACGATGCGTTCTACACGGGCAGCCTGACGATCAATGGCGCGGGCCTCGCGATCAACGCGGGCGCGACGCTCATCGGCAACAACTACGCGAGCAATGCCAACTTGCTGCAATTCTCGGGCACCAATGCATCGCTGATGGGACCGGGAACCGTCGACGGGCGCGGCGACCTAATCTTCGGAACGCCGAGGCTGGTGCAGGCCAGCAAGATTTCGAACTTCATCGTCTACAACGTGACGCTGGCGCAGGCCGCGCATCCGAATCTCTATGTGGAAGGCGGCAACGGCTTCACCGCCTGGGGCGTGTCCATCCGTACGCCCGCGACGCGCAAGAACGCCGATGGCATCGATATCGATAGCCTCACCAACGCATCGGTGATCAACTCCGACATCGAGGCCGGCGACGACGGCATCGCGATCAAGACCAACTCCGGCAACATCTCGAACGTCACCGTTGCCAATACCCGGCTGCATGGGACGCACGGCCTCTCGGTGGGCGGCATCGACAAGAACACCGTGTCGAACATCCTGTTCCAGAACAACTACGTGTACGGGAATGATCTGAACGGCACGCCGTCGACCGACGCCAACGGCATCAACGTGAAGACCGGCCCATGCGCGCTGACGGTGAGCCAGGTGAGCTACGTCAATACCTGCATGGTCGATGTCGTAGAGCGAAGTAAAGTTGTCACCGATCAATGACCGCCAGCACAGGGCGGGAGCCTTCGAGTTGACGACATTACTTCGTTTACCAGCGAAGTAATGTCGTCACTTCGCATCAGTGCGCATTAAAATCGTCAATTCCAGTTCGTCCTAGACCATGAAACCTCTGGCAGGTGGAGCACATGGTCAACGTTTTGCGAAGCTTCGAGCCGCTCGCGCTACCGCGTCCTCGTGGCGCGCACCGGTATGACCTCTTCAGTCCAAAGCTCGGGAGACGCCTGACGCTGTACAGGCGCAGCGCGTTCGAAGCCTGGCTGATGCTTGAGGCGGACCCTGCTATAAAAAATTTCTGTGAAAGGCCTGGCTTCGTGGCAATCCACGGGCAACGGCGCGTAGTCGATTTCTGGGCAAGGTCGGATGACCGTGAATGCCTGGTGCTATTGGAAGCAACGCTGGTGAACGGTCTGCCGCAGAGTTGTACTGACTTCGATCCGGATGCCTTCGACATCCGGCACATCGATATAGCAGATAGGGCGGCTGCGCGCGTCTGGACCGAAAACTGGCAGCGTATCCTGCCCGTGATGATTGCCGCCCGCGGCCTCGTCAAGCCTTCGCTCCCCGGGGCAATCGAGCGCTTCGTCGCGTCGCCTCAATCGTTGATGGCGATAGAGCGTGAGTTTTCAACGGGCGACCCTTCGCTCGTCCGCGCCGCTGTCTTTGAACTCTTGCACCGTGGTCGCATCCAGGCATTGGAGTTGCACACGGAAAGCCTGTCGTTTCTGACGCGCTTCGTTGCGATCCTGGTCAAGTCATGAGCCGCCGCCGACCTGATTTCCAGACCCTGGACCTCGCTTCGTGGCCGACACTAGCATGGACAGAACTCGACGCCACCGCGCGCAGTCGTGTGCAAAGACATATCGACGCCATTGAACGTTATGCAGGCGGTGAAACTGTAGGCAGTATCGAGAACACAACGGGGGTCGACCGCAAACAGCTTTACCGGTTTCTCGATAGAGCGCTCTCGTTACATGCCGATGGGCGGATATACGGCTTTCGTGCTCTTGTCGTTCATGTCCGCGTGACGGAATATACACGCCTGCTGCCCGTCACCTTGCGTAGTGAACGGGGCGGTGCTGTCGGTGCGCTTTCCTTGCTGCTCGAGCGGTATCCCAAGCTCGCTGCGTGGCTCGTCCTGCAGATCAGACAGCGCCGCGTGACGCTCAGGCAGTTACCTTCCGCCGAGGGCATCCGGATCAGGCTGCACGGATTAAGATCGTTGCATCAAAACTTCTTGCAGGAATGCAGGCGATTGGGTTTAACGGCCGCCGACTATCCGTTCAATACCGCCGGGCGTGGGATCCGGTCGCTGTCCTCGCGCATAAAAGCGGAGCTGTTGCGCGGATTCGGAACGGTCGCAGTCGCTGCCGGTGCCTCGCACCTGAAGGGACTGCCACGTGCCGACGATGCACCCGTTCCTGCGGCGACGCGGCCGTATCAGGTGGTCGAATTCGATGGTCACCGGCTCGATATACGGCTTAAGGTTGTGGTTCGCGATCCGCTCGGCTTCGAGCATGAGTTTGAAGTCGAGCGGGTGTGGCTACTGGTGATCATCGACGTATGCACGCGGGTTGTGCTCGGCTATCACCTGGCGCTGAGCCGCGAATACAGCCGTTACGATGTAATCAAGACGATCGAGAACGCGCTGGAACCGCGGCCGATGCGAGCCTTCACCATCCCCGGACTCGTCTGCCAGCCGCAGGATGGTTTCGCGTCACAGTTCATGCCCGAGCTTGCCTACGTCAGTTGGGAATGCATCAGGCTCGACAATGCGAAGGCAAACCTTGCGGGCGAAACGCTGGCTGCACTTTGCGAGTTCGTTGGCTGCGTCGTCAGTGCGGGGCCGAAGCACAGTCCGGACGAGCGCCCGTATATTGAGCGATTTTTCGGAACGATCGCCAGCAAGCTCTCCTCGCGCTTGCCGGGCTACACTGGCTCTCATCCTCGCGATCTGCGGCGCGCGCTGGCCGACCCGAAAGGTAGTCTTCGTCTATATGTGTCGCTCGATGAGCTGGACGAGCTGATCGCTTATGCGATAGCAAGCTATCACGGTACGCCTCACGGCGGGCTGAATGGTGTGACGCCACTCGAAGCGATGGAGTTCTTCGTTCGTGGAAGAGGGCATTTGCTGGCCTGGTTGCCAGAAGTGCGCCGGCGAACGTTATGTCTCATGCAATCGGCGCGGCACTGCCGTGTGCGCGGCTACCTTGCGCTCGGCGTACGGCCCCACATTAACCTGTTCGGCGTGCGCTATACCAACGTCGTCCTTGCCGGCAGCGCCCAACTGATCGGCCAGTCACTTCGCGTCTACATCAACGCCGACGATCTTCGCTGCGTGCGTGCTTTCCTCGCCGATGGAAGTGAGCTCGGCGTCCTTGACGCACAAGGTGCCTGGCGCGTGCTGCCGCACAACCTGACGTTGCGCACAGAAATCCTGAAGGCGAGAAGCAGCAGGAGATCAGGACATATGGCAGACGCTGAAAATCCGATCGACGCCTATGTACAGACGAAGGTCGCAGCAGCGAACAGGTCACGAAGGGCGGCCTCCGATGCTGCGCGTACGCTGCGCCTTCTCGCAAACGCACCAACGGCCAAAACGCCGACAGGTCCGCTGGGAACTGATGCACTTTCAGCAGCGCCGCCAGCGAAAGCAGCGGAGGGGACCGCCGTGGTCGCCGATACAACACCTGTTGAACCGGTTCGTCCGCGCGCGCTTGGTATCGGGACGGGACAGGTTTTCTAACAGGTGGTTTTAACAGGAGAGAGCCATGGCGCTTCAGGCCTTGCGTCCAGTCGATCCATCGCTGCATCCGCTCGTCACCGGAAACTACCGGATCGCCACACCGGCGATCGAAGCGTTCTATGGACTCGTCTTGAGTTGCCTTCGCTACCGTGTGACGGGCGCGCTGATTTACGGCGCTCCGAGGATTGGCAAGACGCGTTCGATAGAATACCTACGCCTGCTGCTCGCCAGAGAACATCCGAAGGTGACAAGCTACCACGCCCGGTGTGAGCACAAGCCGAGGCACGCAGAAGGTCCATTCTTCTCAAACCTGCTGGAAGCCGTCGGCGATCACGATCCAAATTCGGGCACCAACCCCGCGAAACGTATGCGGCTGTCGCTTCGCATCCGCGAAGCGGCTTCGCGGGCTGGCAGTGGGACGGTTCTGCTCTTTTGCGATGAAGCCCAGCGCTACAACGAAAACGAATACGAGTGGCTGAGGGATGTGCACGATGCCCTCGACCGCCAGCAAATCAAACTGTTCACCTTCCTCGTGGGTCAACAGGAACTTCTCGCCCAGAAGAGCGCGCTGCAGATCGCGGGCAAAACTCAGATCGTGGCGCGCCTGATGGTCGAAGAACTTGCTTTCCAGGGAATCCGCAATGCCGAAGATGTTGCCACGTGTCTGAACGGATACGACCAGACGGCCTATCCCGAGGGGACGCAATGGAGCTTCACGAGATTCTACCTGCCACAAGCGTTCGAGGCAGGTTATCGACTTGTCAGCGATGCGGTCGTACTGTGGAATGCCTTCGAAGCCGCCCATCACAGGGCGACCCTGGCTGGGCGTCTCGAAATCCCGATGGAATCGTTCGCGCGGGCCGTCGAGATCGTACTCAAGGATAGCGAACTCAGGGATGCTCCGGGGTATTGTCCGGACGCCTCGTTGTGGGCCCACGCAGTTCGGCACTCCGGCTATGTTCAGTCGCGCCATGCAACCGGTCGGGTGCTTGTCCACGCGTAAGGAGGCGCCCGCGCTCATTGCGCCGCGCTTCCCGATACTCAGTCTCGACGAGCGACGGCTGACCCCGGCACTCGGCTTCATATTCGATGCAAGGTGGCTGTTGCCAGGCGAGTCGATCGTATCGATCCTGTGGAAGTTCGCGCGTGCGAACGGACTTCCTGGGCATGCGCTGGTGCGGTTGGTGGGCGTTGACATCGACCCGTACGAAGGCGTTGAGCCGATGCGCGATGCCGTCGATGTGAAGCATCTGAGCCGCATGCTGCTACTGCCTGGCAAGGTGCTGCGCGCTTCACTCCTTGAGGCCGGCCAGCGGGGAAGGCATCACCCGGTCTTCCGGTATTGCAGGCAATGCATATTGCTCGGTCATCACAGCGTCACGTACCAGATGTTCAGCGAAAACCGTTGTCCCGCTCACCGACGAAAGCTCGAGACGCAATGCCATAGGTGCGGGCGGGAAACACCCTATATCCTCAACGCGAGTCTTGTGGGCTCGCCGTATCACTGTGCGCAGTGCGGCTTGCTTTACGCGACTCAATCTCCTCCAGCATTTACATTGAAGCCAGTGATGCGCAAGGAGCATCGTATTGCCATCGCGCGACATTTCCACCATCGCATGGCAGGCAGATTTTGCCTTGGCAAGGATGAACGCGACCTGTAGCTCGCCGCATCTGAGCAGGGGGATGCTTGATGGAGCTAAAGCGTCCAATCATCTTCGCCATGAAACTGTCGTGCGAAATACGCAAAAACTGGTGTTGACGACTTTACTTCGCTTTTGGTGACAACTTTACTTCGCTCTACGACCAGCAGGCGGGATAGCTCGTTGAGCGCCGCCATCTGCTTCGCACGCAACCGCGCGTTCCGCTGCTGCCGGCGCAGCGCTGCTGTCGCGTCAGCATCTTGACCCGCGTGGTGGGCGGCAAACAGGTCGAGCAGTTCCTTTTCCGTATGAAAGCCGTGCGGGTCGTGCGTCGCGGCGAACTCGTCCAGCGACGGCACGACGGCCGCATCCGGCCCGGCGGGCGTGCCAAGAGCCGCCGGGCGGATCGCCAGCAGCCGCGCGGTCGCGAAATCGTGTCGTTTGCGCGCGGCGGCGACGAATGCCGTCACCAGCCAGTTGCGCGTGGCTTCCGCCTTGCGGGCGTCGCGCCCGAACTCCAGATACTGGTCCGCCAGGTCGGCGAGATCCAGCCTCTCCAGATACCCGCGGAAGAACGCGAGGTGCTGCAGCCCGATCCGCCGTGTGTCGGTCTGTCGGCGGCGGGCCTGCCGCAGTCGCGCTTTCCTGCCAGCAGCCCGGGCTGTTGTGCGGCCGGGCCCGATCGGTGTTTCGCGAAACGCGACATCCTCGACTTCGCCGGTGATCAGCATGTGGTCCCTGTCCAGTACGGAAACTGTGATGTTCGTTACGTGTTGCGGCCGGGCGATCGTCCCGGACCGGGTGTCGCTCCGCCGGCCGGTGCATTGGGTACCCGATCGGAAGCCCTTGTGTGGCGGGGCTCCCGGGAGACACGCGCAAAAATGTACCCGGTTTCGTGCAAAAAATGAAGGCCCGGATAGTTGGGGCTATCCGGGCCTTCATTTCTGGACACAACTTGCCGGCGTCTGTTTTTACCGCTCACGCAACTTATTCTGTTACTACTTTTCAACCAATTTTGTTACTACCGCCCGGCGCTGCCCGTGGATGAACAGATTCCGTCCGATTGCGAGCGCCGTCATCTGGTCCAACCCGTGGTGGCGCCACGTCCGGTCCGCAACTGACAGCGCGTGACGGTATCGGCCGGCCGCACTGGCCGGTTTCCCGGCTTCGCTCCAGAAGCCGCGACGGGCGTTGACGCGGTCGATGAACAGTTGATAACCAGCTGCGACAGTCTCAGACACCGGCGTGGGCTTGATCACCGGCACCGTGGCCGGGTAGGGGAGCGTGACCCACCGACGTGCGGGAAGATCGTCGCGCAGCGCCGCAGCCTCGCTAACGCGACCGCGGGCGTCGCGGCGAAACGATGGCTACGGGGTAATCTCGATTGGCGGATCGGGTCGGTTCCGGGGTGGGCGCGGCCTGGCGATCGATGCCCGCTGATCGCGTCACCGGGTCATTGCGCCGTGGGGTGTAGGAAGAGCCCCGGCGGGCGTGATTCCGTAAGGCGCTTGTCGTGATGCTGCTGTCGGGGCGCCGCTGGACTGGGCCGCAACTGCCGGGGCTGCGACCGGAACCGGCCACAGGCGATCACGGCGAAGGCTGTCGGCGAATTCAGAAGCCGAGGCCGACACCGACGCCCACACCACCACCAAAGCTGCCGCCGCCGACGCCGATTCCAATGCTAGTGCTCGGCGCGTAATAGCCGGGGCCATATCCGTACGCGGGATCACCGTAACCGTACGGCGGAGCGACGACGCAGCCGGCGAGACCAGCCCCTAAAGCCAATACGCCGAATAGTCTAATCATGATCTTTCCCTCCAGAAAACTGGCATGCAATATCCAGTCCAAGGGGCGGCCTCACGGACGCGGCTTTTTTTTGGTTGACAACAGAGTCTGTCGACGCTCTGTGAATCGGGTTCGCCGCCCGCGAGTTCCGCGACGGCGAAGCTCAGGCAATCGTTCTCGCTGATGCCAAGAAGGTAAAAGCCGTGATGGAATCGAACGATGTCTATCACTACAGCGCCGCGAAGGTCGCCATGCACAAGGGCATGCTCAAAAAAGGCCTGTTCGAGGTACCACTGGTTGCTCCGAGGAGTCGCGGGCTGCACTGGATCGAAGGATTTCACCAGGCGAACGCAGCTATCAAGGAGGGCATGACGGTGGTACCGATTGGCACTTCCCTTGCCCTTGCTCAGCGACTGAAGACGCTGGTCGGTGCCAGCTGACTACACGGGAGTCAGCCCTGATGATTTATCTGACTGCGACGCGACCGTCATGTGAATTGGGGTGCCGTCAATAAAGGGGTTTTTTCGTACTCCAGGCGCTCGGGGCGTGCGCCGCGAGCGTCGCTGATCGACCCGAAGCCGGCCATCGAGGTTCGAAAGGCCGTTCTAAGGGGCACTGCGGCGATTCACCCCTTGCAGTCCACGCCAATCATCGCCGATCAAATCACGGCCGCGCACCGCCCCCTCTTGAGAACCTTCTAATGGCATCGCCGCGTGCGCGGTCTTCGCTGACCTCATTCGGCTTCCTGCTGCTCTGGAGGTGGTCGCGTTGCCGAGCGGGTCGTGCGGCGATTGGACCGGGTCGGATCGCCTTGGTCCACTGCTCTAGATTGGTCGTCGATGGAGGTCGTGCTAATCGAAACCCCAGGAGCTTTGAGTTGGAATCGTGAGGCGCCTATCGCGCCTAACGCGATAACGATTAAGGCGGCACCGAGCGCGTAGCCAAGACCTTGCTTGTCGGGTGGTGCGAAAATCATTACCACGGCCGCTACGAGAAAGAAGGCGAAAGCAAAGGCGATTAGAAGACGCCGAGTCTTTTCCTTTTCTATCGTGATTCGCGTCAACGCTTCTACGCCGGCCTTACCGTAACCACTGCCATCCCCCGTGTGCGCCATGGTTCCCCCATTGTGGGTATGTCCGCTGCAACCATTCGATAGCGATTGGACATTAGACCAAACGGGGCCAGAGTACAAGGTCGATGCGTCGCTATTTCGGCTCTTGCACTCATTATGTCGGGCGACGTCAGCCAGTTTGATTTGTCCAGCCCGCGACTTAAGACTGTTGTCGAACCCGAAGCCGCCGCTCGAAGGGCAAACTGCCGAGACGGGCGAGTGACGCTATCTGGCCGAACGCGGTCCGCGTGTTTGAGCGCCCGAGTTATTTTGTTGGGGATTTAACGGCTATCGCAAGTGGTCAACATGCGGATTATCTTTCCGTTCATGCACTTGTCGAGAGAAGCAAGCGCGGCGGAGGCGGGACCAGCGTCCACGTTCATCGACTCGCGGGAAACGTCACTCAATGTATTACCGACTGGCAGCATCCAGTCTTTCGGCAAGTGATACTTCCTCGCGATAGCTGCAGCCGCCTTCCGGTCAGCGGCTTCGTTATCCATGCCTTTATCGATTAGCGCTTGATTCAGTGCGTCGTATTCTTCGGTGATGCTGACTTCCTGCTGTGTCGATAGGTGCGCTGGATCGGCCTGCAACACCTTCCACTCGGGATCACCTTCCCATACCGTGTGAGCCGGGTTCGGACTGTAGTATGCGTGCGCAAGCTCTCGAAATCTGATCCCACGGGTTTGCTTTACGTCGTCGCGGTTGACCGACACTTCGATAGAATCCGCCCCGAACGTAGACACCTTTTCGGCAATTGCGATCGAAGTAGCCGACCATTCTGCCGCCGTCCCGCCGTTGATCCCTACATACACTTTTGCAACCTTGAGATTATTCTGAAACAGGTCACTTAGCGCTACGTTTTCAATCGAAAAGGGTAGTGCCTTCACCGTCGGCGCATTAGGGTATGTGACTGACGACACCGTATGTACCTCGTCAGACTTCCCGCACGAGCTCAGAGCAATGACCGAAAGGCAAGTCAACATCAAAGCCTTCACCGATTCCCCCGTAATGTGATTTTGTCGTTGAGCGAGATTCTAACCCGGTCGCATTCAGAGCGGGCGTTGCCGTCTCAAGCAGCGCCCGCCATCTTGCGCCTGCCATCGTTTTTGTCGGATTTGTCGACAATTCTGGCACTAGGTGGAACGTCTCAAACTGGCCCGGCTAGAGCCCGACGGCCGGGTGCGACGATCGCATCGGATGCGCATCTCATGCAAACGGCATAACGCGACTCGAAGGGGACCATGACCGGTCGCAACATGAGACGGACGTGGATCGCGCTTTAGGCTTCTTAGCAGTGTTGCTCAGAGTCGCTTTCGGCCGAAAGAGTAGCTAACTCACGTACTTTCGGCTCACCAGCCCTAGAAAAATGCGGTAGCAACGCCTATATTCATCCGCAAAACCCCTGAAGAATAGGCCGCGATTCAGGGCGCGTTTGAGGGGGCACCGTGGGCACCATACAAAAGATGAAAGGCGTGGGGTTTGGTCTTGCTGCAATCGCGTTGACTCTGTTTGGGCTCGCGATCGCGGTGGCGCTCATTTTCGGGATCACGTGGCTCAGCGTTCATTTTGGGCCTTGGCTGCGCCCGGCCTTCTCACTGACATTGCTCGCCTGTATTTTTGGCTTTGTGCCGCTGGCCGCGTTCCGTAAGACGCGAGGTTTTTCGGCGGTCGCGCTCCTGATTGCATCGTTCCTCTTCGGTGCAATCCTCTGGGTCGCGTCAGTATTGGTGACGCTTCAGTTGTGGGGAACGCTGGCGTTATTTATCGGGATTTTTATTATGGGTGTCGGAGTTGTCCCGGTAGCGTTTTTGGCCGCGCTTTTCCACGGTGACTGGTCGGTTTTGGGGAGCCTGGCCATGATGCTTGTTGCGACGCTCGGCGTAGGGGGCTTGGCTATGTGGGTAGGGGCGCGCGCGGAGGCCGATACCACGCCGTAAAGATTGTCGACTAACTGGACGCCTACCGCGAAGGTCCGCTCCTGGCCGTCTACTGCTGCCTGCGACGACTGTAAGGTGATCGACGAATTTTGGTTTCCGGACGGCCAAGATTTGCCGCGGCGTGCGCGTCTACGTAGTCCAGCTGAACGCTGTCGTGGTTCACGCGTACCGAGTCTTCGCCATACAACGTAAGCGCTCGGTTTCTAGCAAACCTGGGCATAATACTCCGTCTAATCCCCAGGGATAGCGCAATGCCAATACTGAGCGGTCTCGCCATCGAGAGGTTTCACACACTCTGCCGCGTCCAGTTCGCCGAGGGTGCGCGACTGCTCGACATGCAGATCGCTCGGATTAACGCCGAGTGTGCTGCGAAAGGGCTGATCGGATCTGGCGCGAGACTTCACATGCTCGAACAAGCCGCGATCACGGCACTGGGAGATCGTGCGATCCAGATCTGGCGGAATATCGTGCGCGTGCATCAAACCTACGGCAATGAGAACGCCGGCGAAGCTGCCAACGAGTTCAAGCGCTTTTTTGAGGACACGCTACGACAGGCATTTGACGAAATCGACGCCAAGCTGCGCGCGGCGCAGTCGTTGGGGGGAGGAAAGCAGCTGTCGCTGGGAAGCTTCCAAGGCGAACTCAACCATCAGATCGACAAGCATTTCGTCGAGATCGACCTCTATTGCGAAGACTCGGCACGCAAGGCAATGACCAACGAAAAACAGACGGCTCACAGCTACAATTTTTATGGCGCCGTTGGCGCGGTGCAGACCGGCGGCAATGCCCTGTCAAATATCTCGCAATCGATTGGTGCGGACGAAAAGGAACGGTTGAAGCAGGCGCTCAGAGAAGTGCTGGCGGAACTTGCGGCCTCGAACGCGGCGGCTGGCACGCGTGAAGAGCTGGAACATGTGATCAACGATTCTGTCAGCGAGCTCGACCAACCGAAGCCCAACGGCCTGAAGCTGACGTCGTTGCTCAACACCGTCGGCCAAACCATTCAGACGCTCTCGGCCGCGCCGCAGGCATATCAGCTCCTCAAGAGTGCTGTGCTTCCCTTGGGCATTGTGCTGCCATAGCCTGTACGACCTGAGGCCCAATTGCTTTGTCGGTGTCGATGTCTGGTCGCCGAAGCTTGCATTCCTCGCGCCGGGCAGAGTGCTCCGATCACGTGCGTATCCGCATCAGCGCTTGTCGGTTTACGACGGTCTGCTGCACGACCGGCAGCGGACGTTCGAACGTCGGCGAGAGGCTTTGAGCGACTGGCTGCAACTGGCCGGGTAGAGGCAGTGCCGCCCGCAATCTGCTCGCCGAAGACCGGCCATTGAGCGAGGGCGGACGAGACCTAGCCTAACGAAACTGCTCGGCGACCTCGACCAGCGACTTGTGACCGTTCGAATCTGAGCCGGTGGGAGTCGGGCCGACCACTGCACCGTCCGGTTACGCGAGGAAGGATCGACAGTATTGATTCTCTTTCGGCTTCGTGATGTGCGGCAGTCGTTGTTGTCCCGCGTCCTGCTAGCATGCGCATAAGGGGAAGCGTCTAAAGACGCGAGCTTGCATTTTGTTGTCGGTGTCAATGCATGTTATGAGGTGCCCATGAATGTCGGAAAATCGGCGCTAGTTAGGTGAGGCATCAGCGGGCACGGCCAAGACCCAAAATATCAAAACATCCATGCGACAGCTATTTGAGAGCGTTACGACAAACATAGGTTGGCTTACGGCGCTGTATGAGACTGTAAGGATTAGCGCATTCGGAAAATCGATCGCGATTCTGATTAGCATAGCCGCCGGACTGTTGGTCTGCCTGCGACTTTTGAACGAATTCAACAGGTGGCGGACCGCAAACAGCGAAAGGGCGCGCATCTCGCGGATACGACTGTCAGAAAACATGGTCGCGTTCGGCGACGCTGAAATACGGAAGGCCGAGCGGCTTTACGTCGAACCCGACTGCGCGCAGACAGATCCGGCGAACGAGTCCGACCTGCTTCGCGTCGCCGCTGTGCGGCAGCCGATACTCAGCGCGGTAGACAATTTTTTCGAAGCTGCGGATGGCCACCGATACTTGATCGTGCTCGCGGACTCAGGAATGGGCAAGACAACTTTCTGTCTCAACTATTTCGTCCAGAAGCAAAGGTCAAAACAAGCCAACGATCGAAAGGTGGCGGTCGTACCATTAGGTCGCGATGACGCGCTTTCGTTGATCTCCCGAATCTCGGAACCGCGCGATACAGTGTTGCTTTTGGATGCTCTTGATGAAGACACTGAGGCCATTGGATCGTTCAACGATCGGCTGAATACGATCATGAACGCAGCACGCGATTTCAGGCGAGTCGTCATTACATGTCGATCTCAGTTCTTCGCGGACGAAATGTCGATCCCAACGGAAACAGGCATAGCCTATTTTGGCGCACGAGCAGGTGGCGAGCGGGGAGAGTACCAGTTTTACAAGCTATATCTGTTGCCCTTCTCCGTTGCACAGGTCAACCGGTACGTGGAACTGCATTTCCCGTTCTTCTTCATTTTCAAGAAAAGACGAGCCCTTTCACTGATCAAGGCAATCGGCGATCTGGGCGCGCGACCCATGCTTATTGAGCAGATCCCTGAACTCGTTAAACAGAAGAAGACATATACGGAGACATTTGACCTTTATGCTTTCATGGTTGATCGTTGGCTCCAACGGGAGAGTCGGTGGATTGACCCGGATAAGCTTCTTGCTGTGTCCAAAGTGATCGCGGTCGATATCTATCTCGGTAGATCGGCTCGTCGGGCCGAAAAGCTAACGGCTCGGGAATTGTCAGCCCTGGCTAGTCAGTGCGACACGGATGTGCAGCAATGGCATCTCACCTCGCGATCGCTGCTAAACAGAGACAGCGCGGGCAACTACAAGTTTGCTCACCGGTCAATCATGGAATTCTTGTTCGTTCTGGCTTTCGTGACGGGGAACGATCGGTGCGCCTCCGACGCATGGACCGATCACATGATCGAACTTTTTTACAGCTGGGGCAGATCCGAGCACTCGTCGAACAACTGGGATGCGATCTCGCAAGTGTTGGCTTCAGACCTGCGCAAAACAAACGTTCTTCCTTTTGCGCACCCGATGAAAGTGCCGGCGATCTTGTCAAAAAGCGAAATATCGAGGATTGGCGACGCGCGACGCCCACCAGCCCATACATTGCCGGCGCGCTGGCATGCTGCACTGATCAGCGTTCGGGATGACGGGGCCGAGATACATGTGAACGATTCGGCTTATCGATCCTTTTATCGTCTTCCCGCGATCTCTACCATTGAGCCAACCGAACGCATGGTCTTCAGGGCGAACATTCACGAGCTGGGCGTCCTAAAGTCCAGTCATGAGGAATCTGTTCTGCCCACGCGGCTTCCTTCTCTTGAAGAGATATTTGCCTTATGGGAAGCCGAGGCGGGCCTGTCACGACCCATTTTCGACCGCGGAGAATATTATTGGCTTGGTGATGTGCTCGATAAGGAGCGACGGCTTGTTTTCAATATCAACGAGGCGCCCGCCAACGACGATCGTGTTTCGCTGGTGGCGCAGATTAAGGAAAGAGGCGGCGGAAATGCTCGCGAATCGCTTAACGTCTACGAGGTGGTCAAACCGGCGAAGATCGTAGCCCTTAGTCAAAGCTTCCCTGCCTTGGCGATTCGGACGACAGTCGGCGAACAAGAGGCGCCGTTACACTGCGGTGAAGGTTGAGCGGGCATTCTATACCAGCGGCATGAGACCTCAGACAGGTGTTCAACGCGACCAACTCGCCTGGTCCCGCGGAAGTTGGCCATCCGGGTCGTTGACCTCGATCGAATTGCCATCGCCGAGGCGGTCGGTAAACACCACGACGTTTGTACCGCTCTCGTGGGTCTGGCTGGGAAACACAATGCCGGTAAAGCCGTGCTCACGAACCATGTCGCTGAGAACCCAGGTCGGGGGCTCGATGTGCAGCTCGAATTTCAGGTGCCGCCAATCCTCGCTCCAGTCGTGCCAAAGGTCGTCCCAAAGAGGGCCGCGGTGGAGTTGCCGCAGGTCGACCAGATTACGCAGCGCGACGGTGTAGGAGCAGACCGTGCAGGGTGGCAGGAACGGCGAGGTTTGCTGGTACTCGCGCAGCGCCGTCAGTTCTTCCAGCGACAAATACAGTGCCTCGACACCTTCACGGTTAAAGCGCCCGCCCTTTGCTGCGGCGCCTGCTCCACTGGCTGGCCGGCTGGCCCAGCGGGGTGTATGTGCGCGGTACAGCACAGTTCCCGCCGGCAAGTGCGTCAGGATCATCCAACAAATCCTGCGCTGATCGACTCCAGATAGTCGATCGCATCCTCAGTCCGCCCGTCTTGGATCAGTTGCAGGATAGTCTTATGGCGAAACGTGGGGATGGGCTGGTTTTTGACCAGAAAAAGCGCTCGCTCGAAGTCCGGCTGCACCGCCGCAGCTGCGGACAGCACGCGCACCAGGTCGCGCAAGGTGGACTGGAGTTTCTGTGACTCGGGATGGGTGCGCAGCGTGTTGCGATGAACACCCGCCAAGGTTGCCAGGTCTTGCTGTTGCAAGCCCAAGACGTTGGCGAGGTTGGCGGCGGATAGACGGGACGTCCCCGCTTCCCGCGCAGACTCAAGGACATCGGCAAAGGCAATGGCGCTCATGGGCCGCTCCAAGTAGCGAACTCTACAAGCACATTATACGCACAGTTTGCGCATAGCTCAACGCTCCGCCTCGCGGAGTCCGTAGTCAATTTTACATAATTCTTTTAATCACCCGACAACTGTGTAGCGGCTAAGTTGTAATGTCCGCTTCTGGCCAAGTTCAAATGTCCGCTTTTGCGCCGCGTAAGCTGTCCTGCCGCCGGTTGTCCGGCACGGGGAGCTTCGATGGCAGTAATAGAACGGATAACG